>JALWZT010000268.1 GCA_027002405.1 Anaerolineae bacterium
CGTGCCCGCAGTTGGTCCGGATATTTCTCCAGATCGATGTGACGTCGGGCCACGCCGGTTTCCATCGCGGCTTTGGCCACGGCCGGAGCCACCCAGGTCAGGACCCGAGGGTCCAGGGGTTTAGGGATGAGGTAATCTTTCCCAAAATGTAGATAATCCAGGCCGTAAGCTTTGAGCACGCTATCGGGCACATCTTCATGAGCCAGCGCGGCCAGGGCCTTGGCCGCGGCCACCTTCATTTCCATGTTCACGTTGGTGGCCCGCACATCCAGCGCCCCCCGGAAGATGAAGGGGAAGCCCAGGACATTGTTCACCTGGTTGGGATAATCGCTGCGGCCCGTGCCCATGATTACATCCGGTCGGGCTTCATGGGCATCTTCCCAGGTGATCTCTGGATCGGGATTGGCCATGGCAAAGATGATGGGATTGTCGGCCATGCTTTTGACCATCTCTTTGGTCACCACATTGGCTACCGAAACCCCCATGAACACATCGGCCCCCTCCATGGCCTCGGCCAGGGTCCGTTTATCGGTCTCCACCGCGAAGCGTTCCTTGTAGGGGTTCATGCCCTCCTTGCGCCCTTTGTAGATCACGCCCCGGCTGTCGCACATGATGATATTTTCTCGTTTGGCACCCAGGGCCACATAAAATTCACCGCAGGCAATGCCTGCCGCGCCCGCGCCATTGATGACGATCTTGACATCTTCGATCTTCTTCCCCACAATCTCCAGTGCGTTCAGCAGCCCCGCGCCCGAAATAATGGCGGTCCCATGTTGGTCATCGTGGAAGATGGGGATGTCGGTGGTGCGCTCCAATTCCTCCTCAATGTAAAAACATTCCGGGGCTTTGATGTCTTCCAGGTTAATGCCACCAAAGGTGGGAGCAATGAGTTGCCCCACGCGAATGACTTCATCTGGATCCAAAGTATCCACTTCAATGTCGAATACATCCACATCGGCGAATCGCTTGAAAAGCACCCCTTTTCCTTCCATGACCGGTTTGGCTGCCAGGGGGCCTCGGTTGCCCAAGCCCAGGATCGCAGTGCCGTTGGAAAGGACCGCGACCAGGTTCCCTTTGGCCGTGTAGTCGAAGGCCTTATGGGGGTCTTCGGCGATCTCCAATACCGGAACAGCCACCCCGGGCGTGTAGGCCAATGAGAGGTCGCGTTGAGTAAGCAAAGGTTTGGTGGGGGTTACTTCGATCTTACCGGGTTTCCCCATGGTATGATATCGTATGGCGTCTTCTTTTAAGGACATCGTATATTCTCCTTTTTTGGGGTTGAGAAAGAACTCCTCATTTTCAAAGTATCGCGCCACCCATCAAACCCTGCATATGATGCATATCATCTGACTTGAAAAAACACAATCAGCGTCCCCATTTCCCCCTGCATCCGCGAGCTGCGGCACGGCGGGTCATGGGAAGAGCCACGAGCCCCCCTGAAAGAGGAGAAAGGCCGCCAGCCAGGCAATGGAAAGTTGCAATCCCACACTAAGCACGGTCCATTTCCCCCCCAATTCCTGCCGCATGGCCGCGAGGGTCGCCATGCATGGGGTATAAAGCAGCACGAAAACCATAAAAGCCAGCGCGGCCAGAGAGCCACGCCCATGACTGGTGGCATCAAAGCCCTGACGAATGGCCACCCCCAAAGCCATAGGGGTTTCCTCTTCGCCATCGGCGCTCTGACCGAGATGCATGCCCACGATGCCGGGAATGGCTTTGAGGGTGTCGATCAGGGCCTGGTATAAGGCCTGGATGACCTGACGGAGTTCGGTGAGGAAGGAGGTGTCTTGAGAAACGGAAGATTCTGTGGGCACGTGATAGACTTGGGCCATGGTGCTGACCACCACCTCCTTGGCAATGAAACCGCTCATCAAGGCGCTGGTATTTTGCCAATTGCCAAAGCCCAGGGGCTGAAAGAGGGGGCTGATCCCATCGGCCAGATAAGCAAATGCGCTGTCGTCCACGGGCGTATCCGCGAAGTGTCCCCCTTTCACGGGGATGGCTAAAAAGAGCCAGATGATGACGCTGACCATCATGATAATGGTGGCCGCGCCATGGATGAAAGCACGGGTGCGTAGCCACATCTCGGTCCAAACGTTTTTCAGAGTGGGCAGGCGGTAGGCGGGGACTTCGATGAGCAGAGCGCTGGTTTCGGTGCGTTGGAACAGGGTGCGCCGCAGCAAAAGCCCCACCGTCAGGGCCACAAGGATCCCCAACACATACATACTCAACACCGCAAGGGTACGATACCGAGGAAAAAAGATGGTGGCAATGAGCACATAGACCGGCAGCCGGGCGCTACAGCTCATGAAGGGCACCAACATCCCCGTCAGGATGCGGTCGGAATGTTTTTCCAGAGTGCGGGTGGCGTAGATCGCGGGGACATTGCAGCCGAAACCCAAGATCAAGGGCACAAAGCTTTTCCCCTGCAGGCCCAAAAGCCGCATGTAGCGATCCATCACGAACGCGGCCCGGGCCATGTAGCCGCTATCTTCCAAAATAGCCATGCCCATATACAGGAACATCAGTACCGGTACAAAAACCAACACCCCACCGACGCCGGCCAGGATCCCATCCGTTAACAGACTGGCCAGCCAGGAATGTTCCCAATGCACCCAGGCCAGGATGTTCAGCACCCAATGAGCCAAAAAGTCCCCCACAAAAAGATTGATCCAATCCACCAAAGGGGCGGCCACGTCGGTGGAAAGCTTGAACACCACCCACATCAGGGCGAAGAACAGGATGAGCCCGCTGACCGGGTGCATCGCCACAGCATCCACCCGGTCCGAAAGGGTAGGCCCCAAAGAACGCCCCTGCACCGCGGTTTGGACCACGTCATGAATCCATGTGTAGCGTTCTGCGGCCAGCAAGGTTTCCACATCCCGGCCCAAAAGGGCTTGCAAGCGTGCTTGCTCCTGCCGGGCCAGGTCACATAGCTTCGCGCCCGCGTTTTCCTGGAGAAATGCATTTTCCTGACAGAAGTCAGGATTTTCCAACAATTGGAGAGCAAGCCAGCGGGGAGGAAAGCGTTGCCCTAAGGAGGTTTCCTGGCGGATGTGGGCCTCCAGGCGTTGAATGCTGGCTTCGATAGGAGGGCTGTAATGGATAGGGGGTGTAAAATCTCGTGCAGTGTCCTCTTGCCAGGATTGAGCCGTTTGGATCATGGCTTCGATGAGCTGGTCCATGCCCTCGCCCGTGCGCGCGGTCATGGGGATCACCGGGACCCCCAGCCGCGCTTCCAGGGCGGCCCCATCGATGCTCAATCCTTGGGCCCGGGCCGCGTCCATCATGTTCAAGGCCACCACCACATAAGGGGTCATTTCCAGAATCTGCACCACCAGATAGAGATTACGTTCCAGGTTGGTGGCATCGACCACGGCCACAACGCCATGGGGGTGAGCCTCCACAATGAAATCCCGGGCGATGGCTTCCTCGGCCGAGTAGGCGGAAAGGCTGTACGCACCGGGTAAATCGATAATATGGCATTGCACATTCCCCCGTCGCCATGTCCCCTCTTTTTTCTCAACCGTTTTACCGGGCCAGTTGCCGGTGTGTTGATGGGAGCCTGTCAGGCTGTTGAAAATCGTGGTTTTGCCGGTGTTGGGGTTTCCGGCTAAAGCGATGGTGAATTCAGGCATGGTTCATTTCTGACCATAAGGAACTGATTACTGATCACTGATCACTGATTACTTTTTCCGTGCTCTCTGGGGCTCCGTGATTAAGATCGGTGTAAGCACGCCTGCCGTTGGATGGGGGTACGGATACTGGGACCACCTGGATCTTTTCGGCCACCCCGCGGCCCAAAGCCAGGCGCGTCCCTCGCACAGCCACGAGCATGGGACCGCCATTTTTATGCACCACGTGCAGGGTAACCCCCGGCGTGAGGCCCAGTTCTGCCAACCGATGAGTGAGCCGCCGTCCTGCTTCAATCTGCACCAGACGCACGGTTTCCCCACGACGGGTGGCGCTGAGAGGTTGAGTATGAGGGATCTGCGACGATGATGTCATAGGCTTCTTTCCACCTCGATATGTTGGGCGAGACTGACCGCCAATGAAAGGGGCCGGTTTTGAATTTGCACCAGCAAGGCTTTGTCCGGAGCGGTTGCCAATATGTGGACTTCCGCGCCCGGCACGAATCCCTGCCCGCGCAGGAAGTCTCGAACGATCCCCTCCAACGCGATCCGATGCACACGGGCATGCTCGCCAGCCCCCAAAGCGCTCAGGG
>JALWZT010000269.1 GCA_027002405.1 Anaerolineae bacterium
GGACCAAAATGGAACACCTCCCCGATTTAGGCTTTGATAACATCATCCTGGGTTTGTATCCATCCCCCACCAGGCCGAATGCCCTTTATTTGTTCAGCACCAAAACCCTCTATAAAAGCCTCGATGGGGGCGTCACCTGGCATCTCCATGATTTTACGACCGATCGTCACATGAACACTGTCCTGACCGTAGCCCCCGGGCCCACGGAGGATCTGTTGCTTCTGGGCGCCATCAACCAAGTGATGCAGCCTTTTCCCAACGTATACATCAGCGATGACGGCGGCGTCTCATGGCGTTATTCTGGCGGGGGCCTGCCCGATGGTCAGCGAGTCTATGCCCTGGCGCCCCAGCCCAATAACGCATCCATCCTGTATGCAGGATTGGATACGGGCGTTTACCGACTGAAAGATAAGGCCTGGGCCCCTATGAATCAAGGCATCGAGCAAATCCCAACCTACGCATTGGCACCGTCCCCCCATCATGCATCCACCCTGCTGGCGGGAACCTCCCAAGGCGTTTTTCGATGTGAATCATGCCCAGGCCGATGGCGAGAGAGCAACAGTGGGATAAGAGCCCGCCCTATCCGAAAAGTGGCTCCCGCACCTTCCCAGCCCACGACCCTCTACGCCTTGGGCGCGACGCCTTTCCGCAGTGATGACAGCGGCGAAAGCTGGACGCGGTTCGATATGGCATTGGAGGGGGACGCCATTCGTATGCTGGCGGTGGATCCCCAAACTGCGCAAAGGGTGTATCTGGCCACTGACCAGGGTGTCTATTTGAGTGAGGATGGCGCAGAAAGCTGGCGTCCTATCACGACGGGATTGACGGTGGTTGACACCTTTTCAATCGCCGTGGACCCTATGCGCCCCGGGGTTTTGTATGCGGGCACGCGCGAAGGGCTGTTTCGCAGCCGGAATGGAGGCGCAACCTGGAGTTATGTGGATACGCAATACACCTTCATTCCTATGAGTTTGGCCGTCGATCCCGCTGCACCCCAGCGCATTTTTGCCGGTTCCAACGGCTCCGGTCTTTTTCTGAGCGAAGATGATGGCTGGACATGGCGGCATGTGCGCGACGTCAAAGGCGCCGTCAGGGCCATTGTCATCGACGCCGTCTCGCCCAACCGCATGTATGTGTGTACGTATGATAAAGGCCTGTATCGCAGCGTCGATGGCGGATCGAGGTGGCGTCGCCTGGAAACAGGCATCGAGGGGCTTGAGGTGCGCGATCTGGCCATCGATCCCCTCCATCCCCACCTCCTCTATCTTGCCACCGAGGAAGGCGTGTTTCAAAGCGAGGATGGCGGCGATTCATGGCGGCACTTCGACGCGAACCTCTCAGCCCGAGACATACAAAGCCTTGCCATGACGCCGCTTGGGGACAGGTTGTACGCCGGGAGCCTGGATGGCGGAGTATGGGCTTATGACTTTTTCCGTCCTCTCCCCCATCGATACTTTCTTCCATTTGTCTCCGCGTTAAACTGAAATCATTTTCAAACAACGGTCGCTCAGCATCTAGCGAGCGAAGCGAGCGTCATGCCGTGGTTTTTGCGCTTCGCTAGAACCTGTTATGAACTTATCGCCAATTTCACGCGATTTTGTGAATGGCGAGCGTTTCAATTCGCCACGAATGACGCTGATGCGACGGATCGACGCGGATTTTTGAGGAAAAAGCATGGCATCTGTTTGAAAAATCCGCGAAAATCTGCTTTATCCGCGTTATCCGCGGCCAATTCTAACCTCCGATGCGGCGATCCTGAGCTTTGAGGGAAGCAAAGTGCACAACAGCCTCTAGCCGACCGAAGTGGCGTCTGCCACGCCCGCCCGGCGATGAAGTCGCCGGGCTATAAAACGGCGCCGGATAATTCCGGCTAGCCCCGCAACTGATTACTGATGACTGATCACTGATTACTCGTACTCGCGCCTAACCTCGGCCTAACAATCCTCAATCCTAATCCTGATCCTATTTACGGAACAGTCACCATGAGCAATAGCTCACCACATAACGATGAAAATGGGGCGCAAGTGGCAGGTGAGCATGAGACCTCGGAGGGTCTGCGCAGACCTCCGAGGTCTGGGGCCACCACGCCCGCCCGGCGATGAAGTCGCCGGGCTATAAAACGGCGCCGGATAATTCCGGCTAGCCCCCCAGGCGCGCTGTTTCTAGCCTCGGCGCTACTGAACACTGAATACTGATTACTGATGACTGATCACTGATTACTCTATTTACGGAGCAGGATCACTCACGCACCTGAAACGTCACCCCTCCGGGTTCTCCTCGCAGGTCTTCAGGCCCGAGAGCGCGGGTTGGGAATAGGGGTTCAGCTCCAGGGCCTTCTCTAGCCAGGGGATGGCTTTGTCGCACTGGCGGGGCTCGCCGTAGATGTAAGCCAGGCCCAGGGTGTAGTAGTAGGCTTCGTTGTCCGCGCCCTGGGCGATGGCCCGCTCCAGAGGGCCCACCGCGTCCTCATACCGCTGGCGCCGGTAAAGGGCCATGCCCAGATGCGCCCAGGCCGCGGTGTTGTTGGGGTTACGCTCCACCGCGTGTTGCAGTTCGATGATGGCCCGCTCCGGATCGTCCATGTAGTAATAGGCCCATCCCAACGCGTCGTAAGCCTCGTCGTAGTCTGGGTTCAGCTTTAACGCCTGACGGAAACTTTCTATGGCTTTTTCATAGTCCTGTTGAGCCACATAATTTTGGCCTAATTCGAAATACAACCGGGGCAAATGGGGGTTAATGGCGATGGCCTGTTGGTATTCCTGAATCGCCTTGTCGTATTCACCCCGAATGTTGTACACGTACCCCAATGCCCGATGGGTATCTGCACTTTGAGGATTGAGCTGCACCGCTTTCTGGCCTTCTTCCAGGGCTCGGGCCCAGTTCCCCGCGTCCGCGTAGATTTCTGCCATATAGGCGCGGGCTTCAGCCAGGTTGGGGTCCAGGTCGATGGCGTGCACCGCGGCCGCGATGGCATCATCGATCTTGCCGTTCCAATCCAGGGCCCAGGCATAAACCGCGTTGGCCATAGCGTCTTCGGGCGCCAGCGCGATGGCCTTTTGGGCGCTCGCCAGGGCATCTTCCTTGTTCCCTTGCAGGATTTGCAGCCGGGCCAGGGTTGTCCATATGGTGGCATCCTCGGGAGACAACGCCAGGTACTGCTGATATGCGTCGATGGCATCCTGCAGCCTCCCTTCCGACACGGCCAGTTCGGCATCGAGCAGGTACATGCGCGGGGATGTGGTGGGGGTCGGGGTCGGCTCGAAGGGATTAGGGATCCATCCGGGTTCCTGGCGATAAACCCAAAGGGCGATGACCCCCAGGATCACCACCGTTATCAGGGCCCGCCGTCGGCGTTGGGCTTTTCGCCGTTTGCGACTGTCAGTGATGTACATAATTCAGACCGAAGCGTCTTGCGCCAAGACCTGGGCAATGTGTCGGACCACGGGTTTTTTGCCCTGATGGATCAGGCCACCGTTGAGATGCATCATACAGGAGGCGTCGCAGGTCACGCAGATTTCCGCCCCGCTCTGTTCAATGGTCTCCAGTTTGTGGTTCATCATCGCGGTGGAAACCTCGGGCAGCTTTACCGCGAAGAGCCCTCCAAACCCGCAACACGCGTCCGCGTCCGGCAGCTCCACCCGGGTCGCGCCGGGGATATTTTCCAAAAGCAGCTCTGGCTGACGCCGCACGCCCAGCTCTCGGGTAAGATGACAAGAAGGATGGTAAGTATAGGTTCCTGGACGGCCCCCGACCGATTCCAGGCCCAGATCATCCACCAGAAACTGGCTGAATTCTCGGACTCGAGCAGCCACTGCCTGGGCCCGGGCCAGGTTCTCGGGGTCTTCGGCAAAGAGTTCCGGGTAATGATGGATCACCATGGCCGCGCAGGAACCGGAAGGCGCGACAATAGGGCCTTCGGTATCCGCGAAAACGTCCAGAAAATGGAGGGCCATGGCTCGGGCTTCTTCCAGGAACCCTCCGTTGAACGCGGGTTGACCGCAACAGGTCTGTCCAGGGGGGACCTCCACCTGCACACCAGCCCGCTCCAGCACGGTCACCACATCCTCTCCGATTTCCGGGAAGAGGTTATCCACAAGGCAGGTGACAAAAAGTTGGACTCGCATAGGTCAAGGGAGATAGCGTTTGATGATGATGGATGCGTTCTGACCGCCAAAGCCAAAGGCATTGGCCATGCCCGCGTTCACTTCATGTTCCCGGGCCTGGTTGGGCACGTAGTCCAGGTCGCATTCGGGATCGGGCGTGGTGTAGTTGATGGTAGGGGGGATCCATCCGGTTTCGATGGCTTTGACGATGGTGAGGACGCCAAACGCGCCCGAAGCGCCCATGGCATGGCCGATCATGGGCTTGATGGAGGGGGCCGGCACCTGATAAGCCCGTTGGCCCAAGGCCTTTTTCATGGCGCGGGTTTCGGCCACGTCGTTGAGTTTGGTGCCCGTGCCGTGGGCCGAAATGTAATCGATGGCCTCCGGGGTCAGACCGGCATCTTGCATGGCCAAAAGCATGGCCCGGGCCGCGCCTTCGCCTTCGGGATGAGGAGCAGCCATGTTATAGGCATCCAGGGTAAAGCCCATGCCGCCGTATTCGGCCAGGATGGTGGCCCCTCGGGCCTGCGCGTGTTCCAACGATTCCAGGATGAACACTGCCGCGCCTTCGCCAATGATCATCCCATCCCGGGTGAGATCAAAGGGACGGCATGCGGTTTCTGGCTCGTCGTTGCGGGTGGTCATCGCGCCCAAACGGCTGAAGGAGGTCATGATCAAGGGGGTCAGATAAGCATCTGTGCCCCCAGCGATCATCACATCGGCCTCGCCTCGTTGGATGCGTTGCGCGGCCTGGCCCACGCTGACCACCCCCGTGGCACAAGCCACCACCGGGGAGTTTACCGGGCCCTGGATCCCGTAGCGGATCCCCAGGTAGCAGGGGGTGGTAGTGATGAGTACCGCGGGCGCTTTGGCAGGGTTGATGGCCCGGGGACCTCGTTCGTGGATGGCGATCGCGTGCTGTTCCACAAAATCCAGCGCACCAAAGGCACTTCCTATCTCGATGCCTACCCGGGTGCGGTCCTCCTGTTCCAAATCCAACCCCGAATGGGCCAGGGCTTCTTCCGTGGCAGCCACAGCAAGATGCGTTACTCGCCCCAAACGTCGGACATCACGTCGCCCCAGGTAGCGACTGGGGTCAAAGCCTCGGATGGTCACCGCAATCTGGGTGGGTAAATCCGAAGGATCGTAATCGGTAATGCGTCCTGCGCCTGTGCGGCCGGCCAACATCCCCTCCCAGGTGGAAGGGGCGTCCAGGCCCAGGCCGCTGACAGCGCCCATGCCGGTGATAACAACGCGTCGTTGGGAATGCATGGAGTCTCCTGAATAATTGGGTTTGGAAATATAGATGACTTTCCTAAAAAAGCCACGAAGGAAGTAATCAGTGATCAGTAATCAGTGTTCAGTATTCAGTTGAAGATGAGAACGCAGATTTGCGCAGATTCTCACTGATTACTATTTTCAAGGCAGGTCCTGGGCTCGTTGACCTCGGTATGTTAGCAGTACGATGACGTATCGTCAAGGATAGCACAAGCCCGGCCACCTTGCCAATGCCTTGGGTATGCTGTGTTCCAGGTGCTAGAATAAATAGACGTTCTTTTGCATTCCGCGGTAACTGCTAACGTACTTGATTTTAGGCCACAAGGAGCCACGAAGTCTCGAAGTTTTTCGACGACACGAAGAAAAAATAAAGACAAATACGTCGTGCCTTCGCCTCTCCCCCGCGTGCGGGGGAGCCGGAGGGGGCCTTCGTGTCTTCGTGGCAAAAAGTGTGGCAATATCTTAGTCGTTACATTCCGCGACCATTGCCTCGCGACCGTGTTTTATTCAGTGACAAAGCATCTTCGAAAAACGGTCGCGTCTTCATTGATGATACCGTGACCGATTACACTGTTCTGACAGACGCTGCCCTGGTGCAACTGGCCAAAGAAGACCCCGAGGCCTTTGGCGAACTGTACACGCGGCATGTGGAAAAAATCTACAATTACATCTACTATCGGGTTGGCGATCAAGACGAAGCTCAAGACCTCACCGCCCGTACCTTTTTCCAGGCGTTACGCAAGATCGATAGCTACGAAGAGCGGGGGCTTCCTTTTTCCGCCTGGCTTTATCGCATTGCCCATAACCTGGTTGCCAACTGGCATCGCAGCCAGTCCCGCCATCGTTCAGCCCCTTTGGATGAGCTGATGACGGCTGCCCCCGAGCATACCAATCCCAGTGCCATCGTCGAACGCCAGGAAGCTCACAGCATTTTGTTGGAGGCCATTCGCAATCTACCCGAAGACAGACAGGAGCTGCTGATCCTCAAGTTTGTGGAGCGCTTACCCAATGCCCAGATCGGCCAAATTATGGGCCGTTCCGAATCCTCCATTAAATCCCTCTATCATCGCACTTTGAAAAACCTGCGTGCAGATTTGCAAGCGCGCGGACTGCTCCGTAAATAAAGTAATCAGTAATCAGTTATCAGTAATCAGTAGGAATCAGCGTTCCCCTTTTCCTCGGTATCGGCGCGGGCTGGTCCGCCGTTGGACTGCGACGTCATTCCGAGGGAGCGAAGCGACCGAGGCATGTCCTGAGCGCAGTCGAAGGAAATCTAGCGAAGCGCAAAAACCACGGCATGGCGCTCGCTTCGCTCGCTAGATGCCCTTCGATTCCTCAGGGCAGGCTTCGCTCCCTCCGGTCGCTCAGCATGACGAATATCTGCGGCAATCTGCGTTGCGAAGCATCGGCGCAAATCAGCGTCCCCTCCACCTGCCACTTACCCCCTGCAATGCAACCTGTGTCTTATTTTCGTCGTTATGCGGTGAGCTATGGCTCATGGCGACAGCTTTGAAAATAGGATTCGGATCAGGATTAGGATTAAGATCGCCAGGCCTACGTTGAACGAGCCTGCAACGGGCGTGATACGTGAAACGTGAAACGTGGGAATCTTACGCATCACGCATCACGTTTTACGGTCCGCCAGCTTGGCCGCGAGGCGTTTTCATTCGTATCGGCGCATAGTCGTTCGTGGCGACTGTTCTGATTATTTTGGAGTCCCTTATGTCCCAAGATGTTCATCCCGATCGTTTAGAGCAATATACCCGTGGGCTACAAAACGCGGGCGCTGCCAAGGCCCAATTGCTGTGCAACCCCATCCTTTCCCACGAAGAACCTGTCTTCGCGTTGGTGCGGTGGCTGCATCAGGTTTTGCGGCCCGTGCCCCTGGACCCCGCGTTCAAAGCCACCCTGCGAGAACAATTGGTGGAAGCGGCCGCGCGGGAGCATGCTCAGCGACAGTGGCAAAAGAACCCAACCCCTGTACGTTCCCGGCTTCCCTGGATCGCCTCGGCCGCGATGTTGGGGGCCACAGCCACCCTGGCTGGGGCCTATGCTGTATGGCGATGGGGAGCGACCCGAGAGGCGGCATAGCGGGCATTGGCCGCGCGAAGGGATTGCTTTTCCCTTTTCTTTTATGCTACAATCGTGCTGCTTTGTAAATAGGATTCGGATCAGGATTAGGATTGAGATCATCAGGACGACGTTGAGCGAGGCACCAACGAACGTCAAACGTAAAACGTGAAACGTCAGGTCATGACGCATGACGTTTGACGCTTGACGAAATCGGCTTCCCGCGCCAACGTGGCCGCGAGATGTTTTCATCCGTATCGGCGAACTGCCGTTCGTGAAGACTGCTATGAAAATAGAATGATCGCTGGTTGCTGAGGAATCGCCAGGCCGACGTTGGGCGAGTCGGCAAAGGTTCGTATTGCGTATTCCGTATTCCGTCCAGTCGTTACGCAATACGCAATACGGAATACGAGTCACGCCGCCCTGGCCGCGAGGCATTTTCGTCGGTATCGGCGCGGGGTGGCCCGCCGTCGGACTGCTTTGTAAATAGAGTAATCAGTGATCAGTTATCAGTAATCAGTAGAGCCGTGCGACGTCATTCCGAGGGAGCGAAGCGACCGAGGAATCTAGCGAAGCGCAAAAAAACACCGCGTGGCGCTCGCTTCGCTCGCTAGATGCTTCGCTCCCTTCGGTCGCTCAGCATGACGAACATCTGCGGAAATCTGCGTTGCATCTGCGGGCAGCTGCGTTCCCATTTTTATCCTTATCGTCGCGGGGCGCGGCCGCTGTTGAATTGCTTATCATTTCCTTTATCCAGTCTGCAATCATTCTGTGAGGTAATCATAATGGCTCCTTATTATGCAAAAATCAGCGGTTGGGGGATGTATGTCCCGGAAAATGTGCTCACCAATCATGATCTGGAAAAAATGATGGATACCAGTGACGAGTGGATTGTCACCCGCACAGGTATCCGAGAACGACGGATTATCTCGGAAGGGGAGACCACCGTATCCATGTCGGTGGAAGCCAGCAAACGGGCTTTGGCCCAGGCCGGCATTCAGCCCGAAGACCTGGACCTGATCATCCTGGCCACCTCCACGCCCGATTACCTGGTTCCACCCGCTTCCAGCATGATCCAAGACCAACTGGGCGCTCAATGTGGGGCTTTTACCCTGGTCGCGGGCTGCTCAGGGTTCGTCTACAGCCTGGCTACCGCGGCTCAGTTTATTCAAACGGGGGCGTACAAGCACATTCTGGTCATTGGCGCAGAGGTCATCAGCAAAGGCATTGATTGGGAGGACCGCAACACCGCTGTGCTTTTTGGGGATGGTGCGGGCGCGGTGGTGGTGAGCCGCACCACCCGGCCTGGGGGCTTGCTCAGCATGAAGCTGGGTTCCGATGGTTCCGGATGGGACGCGTTGCTTTTACCGGGCATTGGCATTAAAAATTATCCGAGCCACGAAATTATTGATCGCAAGGACCACAAACTCAAGATGAAAGGCCGCCCGGTGTTCAAATTTGCCACCCGCGTGATGAGCGATGCCACCACCGAGGTGGTGACCCAGGCCGGCCTGACCATGGATGACATCGATGTCTTGATCCCTCATCAGGCCAATCAGCGCATTATTGATTTGGCCTTGCGCCGTCTGGGCTTCCCCGCGGAAAAAACCGTTGTCAACCTGGATCGCTATGGCAACACCTCGGCTGCATCCATTCCCCTGGCATTGGTGGAGGCCATGGAGGAAGGGCGGATCAAAGAACATGATAAGGTGGTCATGATCGCGTTTGGCGCGGGGCTTACCTACGCCGCGGTGGTGTGGGAGTTCCAGCCCTGGGAGATCGGGCCGGAGGATGAAGAGGAAGCGATCCTGGTCACCAACTGGCCCGTGGACAACGTTTTCCAGCGAAAAATGCAGGAAATGCGCCTGGCCGCGTGGAAAATGAAGGTCCAGGCCCGGACCAAAGCTTCCGAGGCCTCCATGGCCATCATGCTCCCCCTTTATTCCTTCCGCAAGGGCCTGAAAAAACGCATAAATGGAGACAAGAAGGCCAAGTAGGGGCATGCATGCATCCACCAGCGAGCCCCACTACCCAATATCCCGTATCGACTATCCTGCTGCAAGAGATTCGAGGTAACTGCTAACGTACTCGACTTTAGGCCACAAGAAGCCACGAAGTCTCGAAGTTTTTCGACGACACGAAGAAAAAATAAAGACAAATACGTCGTGCCTTCGCCTCTCCCCCGCGTGCGGGGGAGCCGGAGGGGGCCTTCGTGTCTTCGTGGCAAAAAGTATGGCGATATCTTACTAGTTACGATTCGAGAGGATGTGTCAAGTCCTCAATGATCAAAGGTGAACCCTATCCAAAAACAACCCCCGGCATGATGCTCGGGGGTTGTCCTTTTGGAGGGCGGAAATACAAAGGTTAAATCTGTTCCAGCGCGGAATAGCCAGGGCCTTCGGAGAAGAACAGGGCATTGAGCTCAATGTCCTTCTCGTATTCCTCGGGCACATCTTCTTCCGGGAAGATCGCGTCCACCGGGCATTCGGGAACGCAGGCACCGCAGTCAATGCACGTGTCGGGATCGATGTAGTACAGGGGCCATTCATCTTCGGGGATGCCCGGCACAATGCATTCGACAGGGCACACATCGACGCAAGCGCCGTCGCGAACACAAATTTCGGTGATTACGTGCGTCATAGTCTCAACTCCTTTTTGTCGCCTCACGTATCGTCGTCGACCGTGGGCGGAATGGAAATGGATGAAAACGATAGACGGTTGAGAAAAGCCAACTTGGACGAGATTTTTGTAGCAGATAATGGCGTAAACCGCAAGTTTTATCTTAGGCCAGATGCGCCCGAAGAAGCCTCCAGGCACCATCCGAAATGTCTACCTGATTATCTAGCACAGAATAGGGCTTATCGTCAAATACACACCGGGATATCGAGGCCCCATGGAAGATAACCCGCACGGGCCGTGTTTTGATTCCGCCCAATCCAGAGACCTGCCGCTCAATTTGTAAATGATTTGAGGTGTATTTCATCTCAAAGCGGGTGAGGCGATAGAATCCCTGGCGGTACGCCAGGGTGTGACCATCATCCTCATAAAGCCAGGAGACCCCTGAGCCAGGGTAGATATGCCATTCCCAGGGGGCATCAGGCTTTTCGTCCACGAATTGTTGCACCGGCCCCATGGGCAGGACCGCGCCCGCGCGCACAAACAAGGGGGGCTGGTCCAACGGTGCGGGCCGAGACACCCAATCCGGCCCGCGCAAACGCTCGTCGGTCCAAAAATCGTACCATTCCCCCGCGGGCAACCACACCCGCCGCTCCTGCCTGCCCGGCTCCAGCACCGGCGCAGCCAGCAGATGATCCCCAAAGAACCACTGGTCGTCCAGGGTCAAAAGACGTGGATCCCCCGGGTCTTCGAAGAACATGGGCCGCATCAAAGGCAGGCCGTAGGTGACATATTGCCAAAAGGCCGTGTAAATCGCGGGGAGCAACCGGTATCGCAGTTCCAGCAGGCGGCGGGACGCGTCCTCCACTTCTGGCCCATAGCGCCAGGGTTCTTGCCAGGGGGTGCCTTTGGCCGTGTGCGTGCGCAGGAAGGGATGGAAGATGGCCGCGGCCAGCCATCGGGCGTAAAGTTCGGGGGTGGGTTCGCCATGGAACCCGCCTACGTCCGATCCCACAAACCCCATGCCCGAAAGTCCCAGATTCAAAAGCATGGCAGGGGTCACGCGCAGGTCTTCCCATGCACTGAAATTATCCCCGGTCCAACCGCTGGCATAGCGTTGAGTCCCCGCATAGGCGGAACGGGTGAGCACCCAGGGACGTTGATTGGGCCGAAGCTTGCTCAAGCCTTCGTACGTGGCCCGCGCCATCTGCATCCCATAAGCCGAATGCACCTGCCAATGGGCCGCACCCCGACCTTCCCTATGATGTTGCACCTGATGAGGGAAGGTGCTTCCCCCAAAGATGGTGGGCTCATTCATGTCGTTCCAAAACCCATCAAAGCCCGCGTCCAATAGCCGCTGATACCACTGCCCCCACCAGGCCCGGACCCTGGGGTCGGTGAAATCAGGGAAGTAGCATTCCCCGGGCCATACAGGCCCATGAAACAGCCGGCCATCAGGCAGTTTGCAAAACACCTCCTTGGCCACGCCATCCGCGCACACATCGTACGTCATATCCACTTTAATGCCAGGGTCAATCATGGCCACGGCCTTAAACCCCTGCTCATGGAGCTCCTGCAGCAAGCCCGGCAAATCGGGAAACGCGGTTTTGTCCCAGGTGAAGCACCGAAATCCATCCATGTAGTCGATGTCAAAATGGATGGCATCGCATGGGATCCCCCGTTTTCGAAAGTTGTGCGCGATCTCCCGCACCATGGCCCCGTTTTCGTAACTCCAGCGGGATTGATGATACCCCAACGTCCACAGGGGAGGCATGGCCGCGTGGCCGGTCAGGTCCGCGTAGCGAGCCAGTACCTGGGCCGGTTCAGGCCCGAAGATGATATCCAGACGGAACTCCGGGCCGGTGATGCGATAATCAAGCCTGCCATCTTCTCCCAAAACAAGCCTGCCATCACTCATGCGGTCCAGCAAGATGCCAAAAGCTCGCCCCTGGTGCACGCCCATCAGGAAGGGGATGTTCATATAAAGGGGATCCTCCCCGGGATGATAGCCTTCGGGATCCCGGGTGGTCAACGTATACTCGCGACGGGGCAGCGCCAGGGGAAAAGCCCGTTCCCCTAGGCCATACCATAAGGTCCCCTGGGGGAAGGCCTGCCGCCAGTGGGTTTCTGTCCCTTCCCATGCCAGTACCTGCGTATCCAGGCTTAATGCCGCGGTCGAGGCGTCTTCCCAGCGCAGCCCCCAAGGGGAACGACGGATATGCAGCGCGCCCCCTTCCACCCGCACGCAGATGCTTTCATCATCCGCCTCCCAATGAAAAGGCACCGCGGGGGAGGTCGAAAAGGTGAGGGGAGCATGGAAAAGGTGTTTGTCCACGGGCGTGTACTGGGTGGGGAAGACCGTCGCATAGGAATCATAAGCGGGCAAACGGGTGCCGGGGACCACCCTGACCCGCAATATGGCCGGAGCCACTATCTCGACGGACCCTACCCCCCGCTCCATGCCCAGGAACAAGCCGGTTTCGATTTCATGGATGCTCACCACCCGGCCTACGGGTCCATGGATCTCTGGCTTTTGTGGACCACCGAAGCGCCGGTTATAGACCGCGCGACGGGGGCGATAGAACGCCGTGCGGGCCGCGTTGGCCGCACCCACAGTCTGCGCGCTGCGATAAAGTTGCCGGAGGATGTGAAAAGGGGATTTGGAGGAGGGCATGGTTTTCAATCTTCCAAAATAGAGGGCTCACCCGGCCAGCGTTCTGGTTCGTATTCCTGCAGCCAGCGCACCGCACATTGGGCAAACAGCGCCGCGCCCACGGCCAGAGCCCGTTCATCGATATCAAAAGTGGGGGTGTGCAAAGGGCGGACTTCCGGCCACTGAGGAGCACGCACCCCTATGCGTACAAAATTCCCCCGGGTATGGCGCATATACCAGGCGAAATCCTCCGCGCCCATGGTCTTCGCGGCTTCTCGCACCTGCTCCGCCCCCAACAACTGCTTCCCGATGCGGGCTACAAAGCCTGCCAATTGGCCATCGTTAATGACAGCCGGGTTGCCCCGCATATAGCGGTACTGATACCCGCCGCCCAATCGTTCCACTATCGAGACCACTTCCTCCAGTTCCCGTTCTAATTGATCGCGGATGTGAGGATCATAGCTGCGCACGGTCCCGGTCAGGGTGACGCGGTCGCTGATGATGTTGTCGCGCACGCCTCCGTGGATCTCGCCGAAGGTAATGACCCCTTCTTGCACCGCGGGAATACGGCGGGAGATGATGGTTTGGGCGGCCATGATCACCTGTGCGGCCATAACGATCGCGTCCGCGCCCAGATAAGCATACGCGCCATGGGCCTTTTTGCCTAAAATGTCGATGACAATCCGATCTGCCGCGGCCATCATAGGCCCGGGCCGCACCCCAATACTCCCCACGGGCAGGGTGGGGTCCACATGAAGCCCGATGATCGCGTCCACATCCTCTATCACCCCTTCTTCCACCATGAGCTTGGCTCCACTGTAGCCGTCGCCTCCGATGATCTCTTCTGCAGGTTGGAAGATAAGCTTCACCCGGCCCGGCAACTGGTCCTCCACCTGCTTGAGCAGCATGGCCGCGCCAAGAAGCATGGTGGTATGGGCATCATGCCCGCACGCATGCATGACCCCTTCGCGACGGGAACGGTAAGGCACGTCATTCTCTTCCTGAATGGGCAGCGCGTCCATATCCGCGCGCAAGGCCAGGGTGGGGCCATCGCCGTGGCCGAGGATGCCGACCACGCCGGTGCGCGCGACTTCGGTTTCGTGAGGAATCCCTAAATCGTGCAAGGTTTTGGAAACGAACGCGCTGGTTTCGTATTCCTGAAAAGAAAGTTCGGGCCATTGATGGAGATGACGACGAATGCGAATAAGATCCGGGAGCAATGCTTGGGCTTGAGAGAACATGGGTCCAGTGGGGGAAGGGAAAGATGGAGGGGTGGTTGTGGAGGCTACAGTTATCAGTAATCAGTTATCAGTTATCAGTAATCAGTGGGAATCTGCACTGCGAAGCCTCGGCGCAAATCAGCGTCCTCTGTAACTATACAGCTCCTTCTGCAAGACGTTTTTACCACGAAGGCACAAAGTCACAGAGACACGAAGAAAATTTTTATTTTCCCCTTTGTGCCTTAGTGTCCTTAGTGGTTTTTGCCTTGCTATGAGAGGGTACGTGTACAGTTACCGTCCTCTTTTTCTTCTGTCTCGGGGCGTTGATCCTACGCCACCAGACGACTGCTGGCTTCGATGATGGGCAGGTTTTGGTCTGCAAACCGGGCCTGAAAACGCTGGACCGCCACAGTCAGAGCATCAATGGGGAAGAGATGGAGCTCGCGCAACGCGGCTGCGGTAAGGAGCAAGGCCAGGTTGGTACGGGTGATGCGTACTTTCGCTCGTTTGGGATCCAGGATCACCTTGCGGGCCCGGGTCTCTACCTGCGCGAATTGAGGGATGGTGAAAAGCACATCCTCTTCGGTCATCCGGGCCAGGTAACGCCCACTCTTCTTCAAGCCGTCTTGAGAGATGAGCACCAACGCGTCGGGCTTGGCCACGCCGGTATAACGGATTTCTTCCGGACTGAGGATGATTTCGCTCACGCTGTGGCCTGATTTCACGGTGGTGGGGTAATCATCCCGTTGTGTGGCCCACAGACCAGAAAGCACCCCGGCATAACCCACCAGCTTGCCCGCGGAACGCACCTTCGCGCCCGCGGACCCGGCCAAAACCAGATGGAATTTGCGATCCACCCAGTGGGGGAATTCGGGCTCAATGGGCTTCAAGGGCAGGACGGGCTTCTCTGCCATTTCTTTGTTGAGTTTTCGTACATAATGAGAGTATTCCTGGACCTGGCGATAGTAGAGCAGGCCGGTCTCCAACCCCATGGCATCGACCAGGCCCAGCATCTCCTTGCGCCCGAAATCATTAAAGGGCGAAAAATACGCGGTGCACAGTTCCCAGATATCCAACAACGCGAAACCGGGGTAACGAATGGCCTCCTCGATGCGCTGAGGCAGGTCTTTATCAAAGGCCGTGCCTCGGTACACAAATCCCGCGCCGTTCTCTCCCACCGTGGCGCAGATATCCAGGGGATATTCGGGGTTGCCCCGCCGGGTGGTCGAGGTGATGGCCCCATGGGGCGTGGTGACCGAATGCTCTCCGCCCGTCATGCCGAAGTTGAAGTTATTGAAGACCAACACCGTGAGCCCCACGTTGCGACGGGCCGCGTTCAGCAGATGGGTGCCTCCGATCCCCGCGCCCCCATCGCCCATGAGCACGATCACGTTCAATTCCGGGTTGGCCAGCTTGATGCCCGTGGCATAAGCGATGCTCCGACCATGAAGGCCGTGAAATGCGTTGGTGACAAAGTACTGATCGCTGAGCCCCACACAGCCGATGTCGGTTACAATAACCGTTTGGGTGGGGGGGATCTGCAAGGAGACCAGGGCTTTGTCCAGGTGGTTCAAAATCAAGCTGTGACCACAGCCCGGACAAAAAGGAAAGGGCCGTTCATTTTTATAAGTAGGCAAGGATGCCTGTTCGATTTCGAGAGAGGGAAGCGTAGCCATGGGAAGCTCCATGAAAGATCAGGTGAGGAATTCCAGAAATTGTTCGGGCATGATCAGTTCGCCATCGGCCCGGGTGAGACTGAGGACCTCGGGGGGAAGCGTTTGGGTTCGCCGGGCTTCGCGATACATCAGCCGTTCAATCTCTCGCACATATTGCCCATGATTCAATTCAGCCACAATCACCCGCTCATGACCGGCCACGGCTTCCAAAATTAACCGCTCCGGCACAGGCCACAAGGTGTGCAAGGTGAGTCCACTCACGGCCTTCCCCTGAGCCCGGGCCCGGTCCACGGCCTCGCGCATGGCTCGGGCTGTGGTGCCAAAGCTGAGGAACAGGGTTTCGGCGCCCTCTTGCACGTCCGGGATACCGAACTCCATTTCGTGGCGATGACGAAGGATTTTCAAACGTAAATGGTCGTTCAGTCGCCTCACCTTTTCCGGATCCTTGGTCAGGAAGCCGTGCTCATCGTGGCTGGAGGTGGTGAAACGGGTGATGTGCGGCCCGCCAAAGGGGCTGGTCGGTGGCACGGCATCGATGGGGTCCCAATCATAAGGCAGGTAGGTTTCCTCCGGGCGCAGGCGGGGGTCCGGCTGCCCTGTCACCGCGTTCACTCGAACGCCATCCACCACCGCGGGCTCGGGCACTTGCTGGGGAACCAGAGGGCGTTGCCCCACGGGCACATCCACATATTCATGGATATCCACGGTGGCCATGGCATAGTTCATTTCCTTATCCACCAGGATGAACACCGGGGTGCGGAACCGTTCCGCCAGGTCAAAGGCACGCATGGTCAGGGTATAGCATTCTGCCACCGAAGAGGGGGCCAACGCAATGATGGGATAGCCCCCGCTGGTGCCCCAGCGAATAAACTGGATATCCCCTTGGGCAGGGGTGGTGGCTCCGCCTGTGGCCGGGCCCATGCGCATCACATCCACGATCACCAGAGGCACCTCTCCCATGATGGCCAGGCCGATATTTTCGGAATACAGGGAAATGCCCGGTCCCGACGTGGCGGTCATAGGCCGAGCCCCGGCCATGGCCGCGCCAATGCACATACTAATGGCACCGATTTCATCTTCGGCTTCGATTCCAACCCCTCCCACTTTGGGCAGTTCATTGAGCATATGTAGCAAAATAGGGGTGGCAGGCGTAATGGGGTAGCCCGCGAAGAAATCGCACCCGGCCGCGAGCGCGCCTCGGGCGATGGCGGTCGCGCCGTCCACATATTCTTTGGCCATGATCAATTGCTCCATTGCAATAGATTGAGGAAAAGCCTCATGCCAGCTTGACGGGGTGCACAGAATCTTCTATGATGGATTCCGGCATCTTGCATTGGCAAGATGATCATACACGAAAATGGCCGCGATGACCAGAATCTCTAAGCCTCTTGACCTGGCTCTCCACAATAAATTCTGTGAACTCTTGTTTTTCCCTGTGTCCTCCGTATGGAATCCGGCACCATCCATCACACCTGGACCTTGCCCGATGGCCGCTCGGTTCATCTTCGTCTGAATCACGAAGCCCTCACCCTGAGCATAGACATCCATTTGATTTACACCTTTGATCGGGCGGGGCGCTTGTACGCGGTCTTTGATCATGGCGTGAATTATCGCCGTGGGCTGGATGGCCGTGTTCTGGCCCGCTGGCGCCAGCAACGGGGTCGGCGGACACGGCGTTGGCTTTCCCCCAGGGAAGTTGACGCGTTGTTGGTTCGGGCACGAGAAGATACGAGCCAGGTCCTGGATGCGTGGGAATCTTTGGAAACTGTTCCGGAGCCGATGAAGGGCCAGGTTGGGCAAGGGTTGCAACGGGCCGTGACCTTTGACGTGATTCAGGACGTCCGTCGGTTTCATCAAACCTATCTCCCCATCAGCATTCTGCCTCCGGACCAATACCAGGCTTTGGTGCTTCAGGCCACCGAAGGATGTTCTTTCAATACCTGCACTTTTTGTGCCCTTTATCGGGACCGCCCTTTTCGCATCAAATCCTTATCGGCCTTTCAAGCCCATGTGGCCGCGGTTTTGGACTTTTTTGGCCCGGGCGTTTCCATGCGTCGAGGCATCTTTCTAGCTGATGCCAACGCGTTGATCATCCCCCAACATCGTCTGTTGCCCCTGATGACCTTCATCCATCAGACCTTTTCCCTCTTGCCCGAGCATCTTTCCTCGCGCGAGCGTCGGGCCCGGATGGCGCAAGACCCTCTGGCCAAAACCGGGGTCTATGCTTTTGTGGATGGCCTCAGCGCGGAGCGCAAAGCGGTGAGCGATTGGGAAGCCTTACGGGGCTTGGGGCTACGCCGTGTGTACATTGGCCTGGAAAGCGGGCATGAGCCCTTGCTGGCATGGCTGCGTAAGCCCAGCACCGCGGCCGAGATGGTGGATGCAGTCAGGCGGATGAAGAGAGCGGGTTTGCATGTGGGAGTGATTGTCATGCTGGGGGTAGGGGGCCACCGATTTGACGCGGGGCATGTACGCGACACCGCGGCCGCATTGAATGCCATGCCTCTGGATGGGGATGACATCATCTACCTCAGCCCGTTCCAGCCTGATCCCATCGCGCCTTACTTAAGCCTGGCCCGGGCTGAGGGGGTGGATCTCCCTACGGATGCGTTCATGCAAGCCCAACGTCAACGCATCCTGGCCCGGCTCACCCTTCCCCCGCCACCTGCGGGCCCCAAGCGCGTGCCGTATAATTTGATGGATTTTGTGTATTGAAGCTGCTATGTAAATAGGATTCGGATCAGGATTAGGATTGAGATTCTCAGGACAACGTTGAGCGAGGCGACAACGGGCGTCAAACGTAAAACGTGAAACGTCAGCTCATGACGCATGACGTTTGAGGCTTGACGAAATCGGCTTCCCGCGCCAGCCTGGCCGCGAGGCGTTTTCGTTCATATTGGCGGACAATCGCGCGTAAAACCTATCTTCGAAGCAAGCGTCTGAAGCGTTTAGAGAGGGCCGCGATCATCATTTGATCGTCCTCGCTCCAGCCCATCAGCATAAGCGCGGCCAGGTAAATCCCCGCGATGAGGCCGGTAGCCAGGATGAGAGCAGGCAGGCCCGTGATGGGCGCGTGGCGGGCAAAGAGCCATCCTACCAGGCCCGCGGGGATGGCCGCGGCCAAGGGGCGTAGGGTATGCCGGTTGTAGGGGTGAATCCCCAGCAAATAGCGCACTTCGCCTAGATTGACCAGGTTCACAATCATCATGCTGAGCATGCCCGCGGCCGCGGCGCCTACAATCCCCCATTGCGGGATCAGCAGAAAGTCTAGCCCCAGCGCAATCAGCAGGGTGAGGAACGCGTTGAAAAGGGCCAGTTGGGAATATCCTGCCATGAGGATCATCACGCCTACCGAGCCGGTGCCCACGTTGACTAATGTGCTGAAGCTGAGAATGCGTAGCACGTCTACACCGGCCGCGAAATCGTGGCCAAAGAATCCGATGAATTCGGGCGCGTACAGGAAAAGAACCAGGATCAAGGGGAGGGCGGTCATGGTCACCCAGCGGGTCACCAACTTGAACAGGGCGCCCAGGCGTTCCATCTCGCCCCGATGGTGTAGGTCCGCGATCACGGGAGCGAAGATGGCGTTGAACGCGGTGAGTACCATCGCGGGCAGGGTGGCGAAACGCATGGCCGCGTTGTAAATGCCCGAGGCATCGGCCTGGTTGTAGATGCCCAATACCATGATCTCGGTGCGGCCGTTGAGGTAGACCAGAACGCTGGAAAGCAGCAAGGGAAAGGAGTAAATCATGAGTTCTTTGACCAGGCCCGCTTCCTGGGAGGGATGCATGGTGCGAGTGTAATGTCGGGCCAGCCGAAAGAGAAAATAGAGGGCCAGGATCCCCCCTAATATCTGAGCCCCTGCGAAAGCCAGGGTGGGGGTCAGGGCGCTGACGCCAAAGACCAGGAAAAGGGCCAGCGCGGCCAGGAGTTTGGTAAGGGGGATGAGGGTGCTGGGAATGAGCGCGCGGTAGCGCATGGTGCGAAAGGCCTGGGTGCCCGCAACCCCGATGCTCACCATGACCATGGCCGGAAGCGCCAGCGCAAAGATGGGGAATAGTTCCAGTAAGTAGGTTTTGTCGGTCCAACGAAAGAGCTTGAGGAAGAATTGGGGGCGCACGGCCAGGACAATGGCCACCGTGGTACTGACCAGAAGCCCTACGCCAATGGCGGTGAGGATCACCTGCCAGATGCCACCGCCATCCCCCGCCCGACGTTTGATGCTCACATAGCGGATCGTGCCCCGGTCCAGCCCCATGACCGAGAACCGAGAAAGCAAGGTCACCGTGGTGACGCCCAGGGTATAAAAGCCAAAGGCTTTGGCCCCCACCATGCGGGCCACCAACAGGGTGAAGAGAAAGTTGAGGAAGTAGTAGAGTAGATTGCCACCCAGGCCCAGGCCCGCGCCGCGCGCGATCTGCCCCACTTCGACGGCAATGTCGGAGGGAGATGAGGAGGTTACGGGAGAGGCGGAGGGCTTGGTGGTCAAAGGGCCTGGGGAAGGTAGGGACCAACGACGTTGTGCAAGCGCCCGATGCTCTGGATTTCCACGACGATCTCATCCCCCGGTTTGAGGAATGTCGGAGGGTCTCGGAAGACACCCACGCCACCTGGTGTGCCTGTGGTGATGATGTCTCCTGGTTCCAGGGTAAACGCCCGGGAACAGAAGGCAATGAGCTTGGGCACTGTGTGGATGAGTTGCCGGGTGTTGCTTTCCTGGCGTAGTTCACCATTCACCCAGCAGCGGATATCCAGGGTGTGGGGGTCTGGGATCTCGTCCGGCGTGACCATGACGGGCCCCATGGGCGCGAAGGTATCCAGGCTTTTGCCCCGAACCCATTGTTTATCCCGGCGTTGCAGGTCTCGGGCGGTGACGTCATTCAGGCACGTGTAGCCCGCCACATAGGCATAGGCGTCGTCTTCTGATACCCGGTAGGCTCGTTTGCCGATGACCACCGCCAGTTCGGCCTCGTAGTCTACCTTCGACGTTAGTTCGGGGTCCCAACGGATCGGACCATGGGGGTGGTTGACGGCTGTGGAGAACTTGGTAAATAGGGTGGGTTCAGCAGGGGGGGTGAGCCCTTGTTCCAGACAATGGTCCAGATAGTTTAGGCCCACGGCCACGATTTTGCCCGGTTTGAGGATGGGCGCGAGGAGCTGGACGTCATCCAGAGGGATGGGATGCGCCGCGGCCGCGGCTTCGGCGACTTGATCCATGCCGGACTGGATGAGTGCATGGACATCAGGCCAGGGTAAGGGCAGGACTTTGTCTCCTTCCTGCAGTCCGGCCATGACATCATGTTGGTAACGAAAGGTGAGGAGTCGCATGGGCTTGGTAACCGTCTAAAAATTAGTTTCCGTTTTTGTACTCATCGACTGAAGTCGAACACTTAAGGCCTGCGGCCAATGGACGGCCTCCGCCGTCCACAGTTTTCCGGTCGACGAAGGTCGACCATCGGCGCGAAGCGCCTAAAGAGCTCGAGTTTACTCGGTCAGTGTCGAGGCAAAAAAGGAAGTTATTTATGGACGCTCACTTGGTGGGAAAGGTGGTTTATCGTTCTCGAACAGGGATGTGCTCCAATTGGAAACGAGGATCGCGACGGAGGGTTTCGCGCAGGCCCTCTTCCAAAGACCATTGGGGTCGGTACCCCAGCAGTTTTTCCGCTTTTTCGATATCGGCCACCAGGCGCCGTACACCCCCTGATTGTTCCTGATTATAGAGCACATGGGCCCGACGCCCAATGACCTCTTCCATTAAGGCGATGAGCTCTTCCACGCTGGTTTCGACGCCCGAACCGATGTTGATCACTTGCCCGTCGATCCCCTCTCGCTCCCCGGCCGTGATAAGGGCATCCACCACATCCTCCACATAGACGTAATCTCGGGTTTGTTTTCCTGTCCCAAAGACCACGACGGATCCGCCCCGGAGGATGCGATCCAAAAATTGGGGCACCACAGGTGGATAGGCCGGGGGCAAAGCTTGTCCCGGGCCATAGGCATTGAAGATGCGGAGGGCTACGGCCTCGATGCCATAATGGCGGCCTAGGGTGAAAATATAATGTTCAGAGGCCAGCTTACTGACCGCATAGGGGGTGCGCAGGTCAGGAAGGACCTGCTCATCGACGGGTTGACGTTTTTGGTCCCCATAAATGGTGCCCGAAGAAGCCAGCACCACTCGCCGAGTGCCCAGGGAACGCATCGCCTCCATCAGGGTGACGGTTCCCCCCACATTCACATCATTGTATTCTCGCGGATAGAGGATGGATTGCGGCAGGGAGACTTTCGCGGCCAGGTGATAGACCACATGGATGTCATGGAGCAGGGTCCACAATTTGGGTTGATCTCGCACGTCGCCGCGGGTGAACAGGATGCGAGGGTCCAGGGCTTCCTTTTCGCCCGCGCTTAGGTCGTCGATCACCCGGACATTATGGCCTTGGGCCACCAGTTTATTAGCCAGATGTCGCCCGAGAAAACCAGCGCCGCCAGTGATGAGGTAATTCATAGTCGGGAAATCATGAATATGGAATTCAGATGGGAGCAATGGCCCGCACGGGGTCGGTTCATTATATCATAACTTTGATTACGTCATGCTGAGCGACTGGAGGGAGCGAAAGCCTGCCCTGAGGAATCGAAGGGCATCTAGCGAGCGAAGCGAGCGCCATGCCGTGGTTTTTGCGCTTCGCTCCCTCGGAATGACGTCGCACGGCTCTACTGAACACTGAACACTGATTACTGATGACTGATGACTGATCACTGATTACTCCTGCTCGCTCGCGCCTAACCTCGGCCTCACAATCCTCAATCCTAATCCTAATCCTAATCCTAATCCTGATCCTATTTACGGAGATTCTATGACTCGTCGGGGTGGGACATGAAGATCCGTTTGCGCGGGCGTTTGGCGCGAGGTTTGCGGCCCCAAAACCACCATCCCATCAACAATACCACCAGGGTGGCGAGAGCAGCCAGGCGGATGTAGGTTTTGTTGATGGGCGCGGGCTGGATTTCCAACGGGAAGGAGGCCCGGCTTTCCCAACCTGCTTCCTGGACCTGAAGTTCGATGGTCCAGGTCCCTGCATAGGGGATTTGGAAATCGGTGTCGTAGAAGTAAGGGATGGCCGCGTCTTCATGGGCCATAGGAGCCTGGATTTCATCGCCATGGGGGGACCGGGCGTAGACCGTGATCATCGGTTCGGTGACTGGCTCTCCGGTATCGGTGCGGGCCAGCGCGGCTGTGACGTGAAGTTCGCCCACTTGGGGAGGGTCCGGCTGGGTCCAGACCGAAAGCCAATAGGGGCCCAAGGGCTCATTGACCAGGCGGGGGGTGCCTCCACCATGGGCCCAAGCCACCGGCATCACGAGCAACCAGGCTGCCAGGGTGAAAAGAAGGAGTCGTCGAGGGTCCATGGGCCTTATTATAACGGGAATCGGGGCTTTTGATGAATCGCGAGGGAAATAGAGTACTCAGTCACCATGAGCAATGGCTCACCACATAACGATGAGAATAGGAACGCAGTTTGCAGGTTTGCAAGTGGCAAGTGGCAGGTGGGGAGAACGCAGATTTGCGCAGATGCTTTTTTTTTGATTTTATCTGGGTGAATCTGCCTTTATCAGCGTTCATCTGCGTCCTCTATTTTCAAAGCAGTCCAACGGCAGGCTCGCCCGCGCCGATACCGACGAAAATGCCTCGCGGCCAGGCTGGCGGTCCTGAAACGTGATGCGTAATGCGTGATGCGTAAGCCTCTCAGTTTCACGTTTCACGTTTCACGCATCACGCCCGTTGTCGCCTCGCTCAACGTTGTCCTGACGATCCTCAATCCTAATCCTGATCCGAATCCTATTTTCATAGCAGGCACCACGCGCGGCGGCGCGCCGATACGGACGAAAATGGGAACGCAGATTTGCGCCGATGCTCCGCAACGCAGATTTTCGCAGATATTCGTCATGCTGAGCGACCGAAGGGAGCGAAGCATCTAGCGAGCGAAGCGAGCGCCATGCCGTGGTTTTTTGCGCTTCGCTAGATTCCTCGGTCGCTGCGCTCCCTCGGAATGACGTCGCACGGCGCTACTGAACACTGATTACTGATCACTGATCACTGATTACTCTATTTACGGAACAGTCGAACGGCTGGCTCGCCCGCGCCGATACCGATGAAAATGGGAACGCAGATTGACGCAGATTTCCACTGATTACTGATAACTGATCACTGATTACTTTTTTCATAGCAGCCGACCGAAGTGGCGTCTGCCACGCCCGCCCGGCGATGAAGTCGCCGGGCTATAGAACGGCGCCGGATGAATCCGGCTAGCCCCGCAACTGATTACTGATGACTGATCACTGATTACTCGTGCTCGCGCCTAACCTCGGCCTAACAATCCTCAATCCTAATCCTGATCCTACTTACGGAACAGCGCCTCCAATTTGGGGATGATCACCGACCAATCGTAGTGCTGGGCCACAAAGGCCCGCCCGCGCCATCCCATGCCCCGGGCTTTTTGGGGATGTTCCAACAGATGGATAACGGCTCGGGCAAAGCTTTCGGGGGTATCTGCCAGGAGCACATGGGTTTCATGGGCCACAGGGATGCCATCCGCACCCAAATGGGTGGAAACCACGGGTTTGGCCAGGGCCAGGGCTTCCAGAATTTTGAACCGGGTGCCTCCCCCGGCCAACAGAGGAACCACGTAGACATCCGCCTGCACGATGTAAGGCCGCACATCGGGCACCTGGCCCGTGATGGTCACATCCTCGCGGTTATGCAGGGATTTCAGTCGTGGGTGGGGGTTACGACCCACCACCCAAAAGTGGCCGTGAACCCCAAGCCGACGCAGGATGGGCATGACCTGTTGCGCAAACCACCATACCGCGTCCACATTGGGCCGGAAGTCCATCTTGCCCGTAAAGACCCAATGCGGCCCGGGCCCCTGGAGCACTCGCGGGAAAGTTTGGTCCGGCTGGTAGGAAGCCATGTCCACCCCATTGCTGACCACGGCCATGGGGGTGGCAGGGCCCAAACCATGCAAGAAGGCCGCGTCCGGTTCGCTGACGGCAGCCACCCCGTCCACGGCCCGAATGAGCCGGGTTTCGTAACGGCGGAGCTTGAGGGTTTGAATCAGGGAATACGCGGCCGCGGGCCAACGCGCGGGGCGGCGGATGTCGGCCAGGGCGGCACGTTTTTGCAACAAGGTTTCTGCATTGTGCGCATCGTAGATGACCCGGCCCGGAAGGGCCTGGCTTTCCCGCAGGGCAAAAAAATAAGGGGCCATCTCGATCCCTTCAATGAGCAGCACGTCGGGTTGGATGCGCTGCACACATTGACGCAGGGCTTGAAAACTGACCGGGTGCCACAGGCGCCGGGCCATGTCGGGAAGCGGGGTGGTGAACAGGTCCCGCAATCGTGCCGCGGTGCTGCGCTGCGGCTGAGGGCCGGTGGTCACCGACGCGGCCCACTTGCTGACTGGGCCTGCTTCTGGATCATCCCCTGGGCCCAACAAGCTGAACAGATGCACCTGATGGTTTTGGGCCAGGCCGCGCAAGATGTGAAAATTACGCAGGGTGGTCCCCTGGTGCGTGGGCCAGGGGAACTGGGGGGTGAGCTGCAGGATTCGCATGGGCGTATCATACGCGAGAAACAAAGGTCCCGTCAACTTGGCGCGGCCAGGCCATTCAAGTATTTGACAAGCCATCCCCTTTTGCGTACCCTATGGAAGCCCCACGCGTCTTATGGCGTCGTGGTTTCAACCTGGTGCGTCTTATGGCGCATACCGATGATGAAATCGAGGTCTTTATGGATCATTCCATGGAACAAATCGCGGTTTTTATTGATTTTGAAAATATCGCCCGATGGGCAGAAGAGGTTTTCCTGGATTTTGAACTAACCCCAGTCATCGAGTACCTGCAAAGCCGTGGGGCCCTGGTCATTAAACGGGCGTATGGGGATTGGAGCCGATTCGCCCATTATCGGGATGAGATGATGGATAATGCGTTTGATCTCATCCAGATGTACAGCATCCGCGCGGGCAAAAACCGGGCGGATATCCGCATGGCCATGGATGCGTTGGAGATCGCGATGACCCGGCCCCACATTCGCACCTTTGTCATCATCTCGGGCGATAGCGATTTCGGAGCTTTGGCCAGCAAATTGCGGGAATATGGCAAATACACGTTGGGGATCGGCCCGCGCCAGATCACCCACCGGCTGCTGGTTAAATCGTGTGATGAATTCATCTATCTGGAAACCCTGCTGGATGAAAACGCGCTGGTCAGCGAACAGGCGGCCATGGATATGGAAGTGGGACGCACCTTGTTGCGGCGGGCTTTGCGGGCCCTGGGGCAGCGGGGCGAATCCCCTGTGGAAGCCCCTCGCCTGCGCCAGGTGATGATTTCGATGGATCCTACCTTTAATGAGGCCAATTTCGGTTTTGCGCAATTCAAAGATTGGCTGGCCGCGAATACCGATCTGGTGACGCTCCATGAACAGGATTTCCGGGTCTACGTCGCGCTCAAGGAGCCGATGCCCACATCCCCTTTGAATACCCCGCCGACTCCTGAAAAGGCTGCTGCTGTCACGTCGAGCGTGAGCCAGACTCAGGAGTTGGCCCATCAGTACCGGCAGATTTTTTCCCGGCTAAAGATGGCCGCGGCGGATTTCGCCACCCGGCGGGATGTCTTGCGGGATATCTATCGAGAACTCAGCGAGCATCCCGGGGAATATACCACCGATAGTTTGCTGGAAGCCTTGCGGGAACGCTACGAACGGCAGGGGTTTGGTCGCAGCAAAACCCTGCTCCGGCACATCTGGCAGATGGGATTTCGGCAGCGTGCCTTTGATTATGGGGATCAATCGGCCTCGGTGCGCGCGCCCGTGTGGCTGGCGCCCGATATCGATAGCGAATCCGCGTTTGTGCGTCGGGCCGAGTCTGGGTTCATTTATGCCGTGATCCACGCCGGTCTGGAAATCAACCTGGAAGAATTGGCGGCCATTCTGGTCAATGATCGGGACCAGGCCGATTACATCCAAACCCTGCTCCATGAACTCGAAGCCCGAGGGCTTATTGTGCAAGAAAACGGGCGGTATCGTCTGCCCGGCCGCTCTGATATCCCCTTCTGCGATCACCCCGTGCTGCGCCCGATCTGTCAGGAGATCGAGCATGTCCAATTGCCGGAAAACGTGCCCATCAGCCCGGAAAAGGCCTTCACCCTGGCCAAACGGGCCATGATTCAACGTTCGCAGGATTTCGCGGCCTCCGCGCGTAGCTATCTCTATGCATGCCGCATTCAATGGCAATCGGTCCTGAAGCAAATTCCGGGAGCCAATCTGGAGGATTTGCGTTGGCTCATCGCGTCCTACGCGTCGGTGCGGGCGGGGGAGCTTTCGCAGGTGGATAAGGATTATGAGCGTTCTCGGGCGTATTACCTGGCCTTTTTCCTTTTGGTTCAGGAAGAAGACCCCTTGTGGAGTCGCATGCGTGGCCTTATCAACCCCATGTTGGTGTACTATTGGGCCAACGCGGGGCGAGAACTGGGGGTGGACGTGTCTTCCTGGAATTTGAGCGCGGCCCTGCCCGCGCAGGTAGCCATGCACGCGGTCACCCACGAAAACCCTGAGTTGGTCAAACGGTGGCGGGAACGCACTCGGGCGCTGGCTCAGGTGAACCCGGGGGTGCTCCAGCGGGTGGTGGAACAAATTCGCCACAATTACCCCGACCAGCCCGCGTATCTTCTGGCCGCGGATGAAATTCAGCGGCTGCTGCAGGAGACAGGCGAGAGGCACACCAACCTGCCGACTGAAGTCAGCCTTTTGAGTCCCTCGGGCTGAAAAGCCTTACCCTTTTCAGGAAAGCCAATGATGAATGATCGCCTCACTGAATCTTCGGGGCTGACCATGACGCCCGCCGCGGAAGCGCCTGTTCCCTGGGGCGCCCGGGTGTGGCGCGGGTTGAGTTCCTTTTGGTTGGTTCATGGGCTGAGTCTTTTAGGGCTGGCGGTGTTGGTCGCGCAGTGGGTTTTGCCCCAAAGACCTTTGTCTCTGGGGGATGATCCCCTGGCTGCCGCGGCCTGGTTGCAAGGGGTGACCGCCACCACGGCCGGGGGGAGATTGTGGCGGGCCCTGGGGCTTTTTGATGTGGCTCATTCAGGATGGATCCGAGGCTTGCTCATCCTATGGGCCGGTGTGTTGATTTTGCATGGCATCAATAGCATCCTGCTGGCCTGGCACACACGGCGCCTGGCGCCCCCTTTGCAGTGGTTGCCCGGCTGTCATACCTGGGAGGTGATGTTACCCAAGCCCGTGCCGGAAACCGCATGGCAGGAGGCTTGTGAGGATCTCTGTGGGGCGTCTCGTTGTGCTGAAAATCAGGAGCATGAGGCCCAGGAGTGGATGTGCGATTGTCACCATCGTTGGCAAGGCGCCAGGGTGTTGCTGGATGTGGGGTTGGGATTGATGCTCGTTGCGGTTTTGTTGAATCTGTATGGAGGATGGCAGGTGGACCCTGTGGTTTTGGACCCGGGCCAGCGGGTTTCTTTGGCGCCCTATGTGGATAAGGACGTGGCTTTGTCGGAAGATGCCCAGGTTTTGACCCTGTGCTGCCCCGAAACCCGGGCCTCTGTGGCCGCGAAGGGGGTGGCCGAAGGCTCCATCCGGGTATGGGTGCGACGGATAGGGCAGGCCGTGGACCTGACGCTGGAGAAAGAAGGCGAGCCTGTGCCCATCCAGGCCTTGGAAGAGACGCCTCGTCTGGGCTCTCGGCTGGTGGTGCATTTCCCCGAGGCCCGGAGTGAACGGGCCGTGGCCGCGCCCGGGGTGAACCTGGCGTTCCGTCTGATTGCCCTGGAAGGAGGGGGCGTGCGGGTGCAGGTTCTGGACCCCCAGGGGCAGACGATGCGCTCTCAGGATGTGCATGAAGCCATGGATATCCCTATCCAGCCGGGCGTGGTGTTGCATGTGCGACCCACCACCTATGTAGTATTGCGGGCCCAGGGGCGCCCCTGGACCTGGTTGTTATGGCCTGCGGTGCTGCTATGGGCCCTGGGCGTGGGGGTCCACTGGCGCTGGCCCTATTGCCGCGTGGCGGCCCGTACCCATGGCACTGAAACCTGGGTGCGTTGGCAAGCCCCGGCACGGATGCAACCTCTTTTTCAACGTTTTTTGCAGCGGATAAACCCATGATGACCCATGTCCTTTCTCCCATTGTCGTTGGCATTGCCGGTGGAAGCGGTTCTGGCAAGACCACGGTGGTCCATCGCATCCTGGATCAGGTCGGTTGGGACCGGATCGCGTATCTTCCCCACGACGCGTATTACAAGGATGCTTCCCATCTGCCCTGGAATGAACGCATTCACCTGAATTACGATCATCCCAACGCGCTGGATAACGATTTGCTCATCACGCACATCCAGATGCTGCTACGGGGGGAGCCTGTCCAGGTGCCCATTTACGATTTCGCCACCCACACCCGCAAATCCGAAACCCGCTCTGTGTTGCCCAGTCCGGTGATTTTGGTGGAAGGGATTTTGGTGTTTGTGGACCCCCGTTTGCGGGCGTTGATGGACATCAAAATTTACGTGGATACCCCTGCGGACGAGCGCTTTATCCGCCGTTTGCTACGGGATATCCGCGAACGTGGCCGCACCGTGGAGGCGGTGGTGGAACAGTATCAAAGCACGGTGCGGCCTATGCATCAAAAGTTTGTGGAACCTTCCAAGCAATATGCGGATATCATCATTCCAGAAGGGGGGCATAACGACGTGGCCATGGCCATGGTCATCAGCCGGATCGAAGCGCTTCTGGCCGAGCACGGGGCCTGAACCGGGCCTTCCACCCTTTGGCAAGATCCTTGACTCCGTTCAGAAGAGGTGCCACGCCCGGCCGCGCGCCGATACCGAGGAAAATGGGGACGCAGATTTGCGCAGATACAAATCGACTCAGAGACCGAGGTTCGCTTTCAGTTCTTCGTGGGAGATCGTTGGGGCATCTTTCTCCGCCTCCTTGGCCTCACGAAGCATCTGGAGGTCTTCGTAGTCCTCCAAAACTTCCTGGAGCTTCAAAAAATCTTCATAAGTCAGGACGACAAATTCTTTGCGACCTTCTTTTTCAAGAATTTGGGGCTTGATTTCAATCATATAACGATTTTGGCCTCGCAAAATGGTATTTTTAGCCACAGATTACACAGATTGCACGGATTTTTGACAGAATTAACTGAACACTGAACACTGAACACTGATTACTGATAACTGATCACTGATTACTCCCTTCGCGCCTTCGCGTGAGCCAGCGATTTTCAAGCCGGTGTGGCTGTCAAATGGCCTACCTGCTATGAATCGCCCGCCACACCCGCTCGGGGTAGAGGGGCAGTTTGCGCACCCATACGCCCGTGGCGTTGTGCACCGCGCTGACAATCGCGGGCGCGGCGCCGTCCATGGCCAGTTCGGCCACGGATTTAGCACCAAAGGGCCCGGTTTCCTCGTTGGTTTCCACAAAGACCACATCAATGGGCGGGGCTTCATCGGCCAGGAAGGGGTGATAATCCCTGATATTGGCATTGACCAGCTTACCCTTCTCATCGAAGGTCATATCCTCGGCCATGACAAAGCCCATGGCCTGAAGCACACCCCCTTCCACCTGGCCCGAGGCCGTCACCGGGTTGATCACCCGCCCGATGTCCGCGGCCACGAAGAACCGGTCCACCGTCACCTGCCCTGTCCAGGTATCCACCGTGACTTCGGCAAAGGACGCGGCCGCGGGGGGCGGGCTGACATAGCTCATATGGGAGGCTGTGGCCATGATCTGGCGTTGTTCCATCTGATGGGTGCTGGCCATGCCGATATCCCACAAGCTGAGGGTGCGGCCATCCGGCGCGATGACTTTGCGGTCTTTGAGGACCAATCCTTCGGAGGAGTCCAGCTCCCACATGAGCGCGGCGAAGTCCAAAATCTGCTGGCGCACCTTGAGCGCGGCCTTGCGCACCGCGCCACCGCTGATGTAGGTGGTGGAGCTGGCATACGCGCCTGTGTCGTAGGGGGTGAAGTCGGTGTCCGAGGAATAGACAATGACATCTTCCAGGGGGACGCCCAGGACTTCGGCCGCGATCTGGGCCAGGATGGTGTCGGAGCCGGTGCCGATGTCGGTGGCGCCCACGGTGAGGAAGAAGGTGCCGTCATCCCACATCTTGATGGTGGCCGCGGCCATGTCCAGGCCCGCAATGCCCGACCCATGCATGGTATTGGCAAAGCCGATGCCCTTGCGATAGCGGCCCGTCTGTTTGGCGTAGGCCTTGCGCTTGGCATAGAAGTCGGTGACCTTCAGCCCGATGCGGGTGCATTCCGCCAGACCGCTGGTGGTCAGGTCCTGAGGATAGCCTTCCCGGCCCTCGCCCAGCTTCTCGGCCAGATACATGGTCTCGCCCACTTTCAGCACATTCTTGCCCTTGAATTCGACCACGTCGAGGCCGAGCCGCTCCGCGATCTCTTCCATGATCACCTCGAAGCCATATTGGGCCTGGGTGGCGCCGTAGCCGCGGAACGCGCCCGTGGGCGGCTGGTTGGTGTAGACCACGTCGGAGATAAAGCGGGCGTTGGGAGGATTGTAGAGGGAGAGCCCTTTGAGCCCGCCCACCATCTGTACGGTGAGGCCGTGGGTGCCGTACGCGCCCGTATCCCCCACCAGATAGAGCTCGGCCACGGTCACCTTGTCGCCCTTGACACCCACCTTATAGCGCACGATGTTGGGATGCGCGCTGCGGGTCGAGGTAAATTCTTCGGTGCGAGAAAATTCCATGCGTACCGGCCGGCCCGTGCGTACCGTGAGCATGGCACACACATCTTCCAGGATCATCTCCTGCTTGTTGCCGAAGCCGCCGCCGATGCGGGGCTTGACCACGCGGATGCGTTTGGGCTCCACGCCGATGAGGGGCGCGACCATACGCCGCAGGTGAAAGGGGACCTGGGTGGAGGTGTAGATGACCAAACGGTCGTTTTCATCCCACCAGGTGAGGGTGACATGAGGTTCCAGGTGCACATGCTGCTGTTTGGGGGTGGTGTATTCGCCCTCGTAGATGAAATCAGCCTCCGCGAAGGCTTTGTCCACGTCGCCCACCTCGGCTTCGATGTGGTGCACGATGTTGCGCTGGGGATCGTAGATGCCTATGGTATCCTCTTCGTCATGGATGACCGGAGCCCCTTCTTGCATGGCCTCGAGGGGGTCGATGACGTGAGGCAGGATTTCGTATTGGACTCTGATCAGGCGCAGGGCCTTGCGGGCCAGTTCGGGGGTTTCCGCGGCCACCGCGGCGACCCGATCCCCCACATGCCGCACTTTATTGTCGAACATGACCTGGTCGTAGGGTGGGGGTTGAGGGGGCGTTTGGCCGCCCGAGGCATATTTGACCCGGGGCACGTTTTTGTAAGTGAGGACCGCGTGGACGCCGGGCAGGGCTTCGGCCGCGCGGGTGTCGATGTCGACGATGCGGGCATGGGCATGGGGGCTGGTGAGCAGCGCGCCATAGAGCATGCCATCGATGGTTTTATCGAAGGCGTAAACGGGTCGGCCCAGCACCAGTTTACGAGCGTCTTTCTTGATTTCGGCCGCGCCCACCACCGTGGTTTCAGGCATATCGGGCGGGGTGATGACCACCGGCGGCAGGGGGGCGAGGTCGCCATGGCGGCGATAGTAGGCCTCGGGGAGTTCGATATCCTCCACGGTTTCCCCCTGGTGCAGATAGAAGCGCAGGGGCTGCAAGGGACCGGTTTCCTCGCCTTGCAGCTTGCGCGCGGCCCGCAACACCGCGTCATTGGTGCGCACATAGCCGGTGCAGCGACAGAGCACGCCGCTCATGACTTCCCGCACTTCTTCCACGGTAGGATTGGGATTTTCGTCCAGGAAGGCTTTGGCGGTCATGATCTTGCCGGGCGTGCAGAAACCGCATTGGGCCCCGCCCGTTTCCATGAAGGCTTCCTGGATGGGATGAATCTCGCCATAGGAGGCGAGCCCTTCGACGGTGAGAATGCTCTTCCCGGCCACATCCACGGCCCGGGTCATGCAACTGCGCACAGGCTGGCCATCCACCAGCACGGTGCAGATGCCGCAGTCGCCGGTGTCGCAGCCCTGTTTGACGCTAAAGTATTGATGCTCTCGCAGGACGTGCAGCAGCATATCCCGGCTGCCGACCGTCCAGGTTTGGGGTTGACCATTGATGGTAAGGGTGATTTGGGTGGGGGTACCGCGCATGGATGGACTCCTGCTATGTAAATAGGATTCGGATCAGGATTAGGATTAGGATTAGGATTGAGGATCGTCAGGACAACGTTGAGCGAGGCGACAACGGGCGTCAAACGTCAGGTCATGACGCATGACGTTTGACGTATGACGAAATCGGCTTCCCGCGCCGGCTTCGATCTCGTCAATCACTGGTTTGATTTCAAACACTTCAGTAGCGCATCTCGGCTCAGCACCTCGGCCATGGCCCGGCGGTATGCGACGGAGCCCAGGTAATTGGGCCGGGGGTTTACCTCCTGGGCAATGGCCCGAGCAACATGCTCAATGGCTTCCTGGTTGAGGGGCTGGCCCACCAGTTGGGTTGGTGCCTGGGCCAGGTCTGCGGTGCGCTTCCACACGCCCGAAAGGGCCACCCGGGCCGTAGTGACTATGTCGCCATCGGTTTCGACCACGGCCACCGCGGCCACGATAGGGGTATCGCGCTTGGTGCGGGCGACTTCGGCTACGCCCCAACGTCGAGCCGGGTTTTCGGCCGCGATCAAAAGCCCGACCATCCGGCCCTGGCCCCGGGCCTGGCGATGGAAATAGGCCGCGTAGGGCACGGTGTTGCCGTCTTCGAACAGGGCCTGCGCGTCCCAGGCCATGAGCGCCGCGGCCCACAGTGGCCCGCGGTCGGGCGAGAGCGCGGCCTGGCGGATGCTGGTGTCGTTCCGTTCCTGCCAGGTGTAACTACGTCGCAGCACCTGCTTGAACAGGGCGGGGGCGTTGTCTGCATCTACCATTGTCTGCAATGGTGCACGCCCGTCCAGTTTCAACAGGCCGGTTTCGGTGAGAGGAAGAGAGGAGGTGAGAGTTGAAGTAGGCATAAGGCTGTCCCGTAAATAGAGTAATCAGTGAACAGTGATCAGTAATGGCTTTCCTGAAAAAACCTTAACCACGGAGACACAGAGAGCACGGAGAGGGAAAAAGACAAGGTTTGGAGAGGATTTTCTCCGTGAACCCCCTTTATTTTTCTCTGTGTCCTCCGTGTCTCCGTGTTGAAAAACCTTTTTGCAGTGGAGCCAGTAATCAGTGGGAATCTGCGCTGTATCTGCGCAAATCTGCGTTTTATTTTCGTCGTGATGTGGTGAGCTATTGCTCATGGTGACTGTTCCGAAAATAGAGCCTCGCGACGTCATTCCGAGGGAGCGAAGCGACCGAGGAATCTAGCGAAGCGCAAAAACCACGGCATGGCGCTCGCTTCGCTCGCTAGATGCTTCGCTCCCTCCGGTCGCTCAGCATGACGAACATCCGCCTCGATCTGCGTTGTGAAGCATCTGCGCAAATCTGCGTTCTATTTTCGTCGTGATGCGGTGAGCCATCGCTCATGACGACTGTTCCGTAGGTAGGATAAGGGTTAGGGGGTTGGTTCAAAGAACGCGATGTTCACGGGGTTGGCGAACTGGGCGCGCACGGCCTGCAGCGAGGCCGCTGTAGTCAGAGCACCCAGGGGCTTCTCCCTTTCCAGCAGCTCGACCTGAAAGCCAGCCTGGCCCAGGAAGTAAGCTGTGGCGCCGCCGAGGAGAATGCGGGCCATGGGGGTATCATACCGGTTCGGGCGGGAATGGTCAAGGTGGAGAGGTAGGCGACTTTGGCGCGCTTCATTCAGACCTCGGAGGTCTCATGCCGGGCGCCAGAGAAGCCGCTACCGCCCTTGACGCGTCATATTGGAATTGCCGTATGGGAAGGAATTGAGGAAAAAAGGTAAACGTTGGGAGTTTGCCGTTATGTCTGGAAGTGTGTACAATAGGCTTGCAAGGCACTCATGCTCGCTTGTCTCGTTATCGACAAGTTTCCTTCATCATAGGGTAGGACTCATGGCGTCAGATGATCGTTCAAATCACAATCGCGATGAACAAAATTGGGGCGAAGCAATTGGGGAACGTTATCTTTCGGGATTGGTTAATGGAATAAAGGTGTTCATTTGGGTAGGCGCGGTATTTTTGGGCGTAGGCGTGTTTGGGTATGGGGTGTGTGCGGTTAGGCCACAGAGCGATCTCATTCAATTGGTGATCGGAATCCTGGCCGTGACGCTGCTCCTGGGCTATTTTGCCCTGCTGATGCAAATTGGAAATGCCGATCTAATGCCTTACAACTTCGTCGTCCTAGGGAGTGCATTGGCCGTAACGTCGATGTTGGTTCGCGGCTTCGGCGGGCCTCCGCTGTTCGTTGACATAGGGAACGCTTCCGAAGAGGTGCGGGCGTGTCGGGTGCAGATGACGCAGACATGGTTTGGGGATTTGGGGCTGGTGTGGGCGGTGGCATCTTTCCTTGTGGGCGGGGCATGGCGATATTTCGAAGAGAAAAAACAACGCAGATATGCAGAAATCAAAGAACAGATGAGCAGGATCGAGCAAACGAGCTTGTCTCGCCCACTGTTTGCTGCTACTGAATGGGCTCTCTTTACGGGAAAATTAACTTCAGAAGAACAGAAAATGTTTATGGGAATCATTGAGAGAGTCAGAGAACGCTATTTTGAAAACTGGACACACGCGATCTTATCGAGAATTGACTGGTTATTGTTTAGCGGGGCGAGTTTGGATGAGGGTGAAATCCAGACGTTTGTGGATCTGCTAATCTCGATAAATACACCTGCTTCCATGGGTGCCCAAATGTATGAAGCCCAAGTCGATGCGGCAGGCAATGAAGCAAGCCGGGCCCAAGGGCACTGGGTAAAAATAAAAACGTTGATGAATTGGCACAAGTTAGAAGGGGACCACCGCGGATCACGACTCGAAGAAAGTAGGAAATCACGGGAAAAGGTGCTGGAGGGAGTCTTGGATAGCGTTCTTTGGATGTGGCGCGAGTATGATGTATTGGCGCGCGAATGGGTTGTAGCACTGATAGAAAAATGGCTAACTGACTTTCCGGAAGAACGAGAAGAAACGAAAGACGCCATATCGGATCTTCATCATACTCGTCGTTTGACCAGACACACACAAATTCGTGCACTATTTCCTGATCTCTATATCTCCCCCACGTACGATTTTCAATCACCCTGGCCTGTTCAACCTCCGAATTGTCTATCCAGGAATGTGCAACGTTGGCTAGAAGAACGTTGGCTAGAAGGGAGGAGGAAGAGGAGGAAGAGGAAGAATCCCTTTGGCATGGCCCGGGCGGAATGGGAGGAGGTTACAACGGACGATGTTTATTATCCTGACAACGGGCGTCTCATTGAGCGCATGATGGAAGATGCCATGCTTTGGATTGTTGCTCCTCCAGGCAGTGGTCGCACAAAGCTGGCACAGATCGCATATTCCCACTTAACGCAATCGGAAAAAACTGTTGTTCCAATTTACATGATGTTGGATATCTCTGAGGAGGCGGCCATATCCCGATATCTGTTGGAACAACTACTCCATCATTTGGTTGTGATGTGGGGCGGCATATTGTTGCAGCGAATTGAGAAGAAAACGACACAAAATAAACATCCATTCAACGGTCCCATCGCTTTCCTGGATTTAGATTATCATGAACAACGCAAGGTGGCTCAACTGTTTTTCTGGGAAATGGGTTCGTTGGAGGCCATTTGGACCTGGCTGACGGCGCTTGGCGTGGATTTGGCTGGAACGATTGAGAGGAAGGCATTAAAGGCCAGATTGGAGTTTCTCTTGAGAGATCCTCCACCACAAACGCTTCCCGAAAGCTGGATGATGGACCTGGCCTCCGCCCGCCCCGTGGGTTTGTCATCCACGTTTGTGCTGTTAGAATTGAACAATACTATTTCCCAAGATCAGGCTCTCCGTGTAATGTCAGCTGCCGAAAGGTTGCAACAAGAAAAAATCTATTTGAAAATTATTGCTTCACAACAGTCTCCTGCGGTGTGCCTCCAAACGCAATTGTTCTGGACAGAAAAGGATCTCAGGGCGATGCTCGACAAGCGTGACATCAGCGGAATTATGGATAGTGGGGCTAAAGAGGCCCTGGCGAAATTCATTCACGCCTATGCCAACAGCTCTCCTCGCGAAATGATGCGTTTAGGGAGTATAGCGTTGGCGCTACGAGCCGAAAGGGATGCCGAAAAGGACGATGAAAAACCGGACAAAGAGGCTGACCTTCTCCCCATGGCGCCCACTGAGGAAAAGGTACTGACTGAGGAAGACATCAAGGAAGCAATACAAGTATACAAGATTTTTCGATTCCATAAGCCTTGAGTAACATAGCAACCTTCATTGCCGGAACATGCAAGTGACATGACATCCCATGATGCGCCATTTTCGATTAAAAAAACGGAGTCACACACCATGCACAGAGAGGAGAAATAAGTAATGGCTGATCATGATCTCCGGATTGAGTCCAACTGGGTTGTGTTGCCCGAGCAATTTGATGAAGCGCTTTTTGTCGGTCGCAAGAAAGAAGTCAGACGCGTCGGAGAAAAAGTCAAACGCTTACAAAATGGTGAAATTATCAAGACCCGGACCATGCGCATCTCGGGCGAGCGGGGCGTGGGCAAAACCTGGCTTTCGCTCAGATTACATCATGACTTTCGGAAGAAGAACGGGGTTCGCTCGATTTACATTGATTGCGACCAACCTATTGGTTCTTCCCAGCCTCTTTCTGCAGGAAATCTGGAATTCCGGGTGGAAGCATTTAACTATCGAGGCCTGTTGGAACTTCTAGTATCACTATCAAAAAAAATAGGCGCTCTCGTTCCAGTAGAAACCTCAGTTCAGGAACAATCGGGTTGGCTGATTAACAAGCTCACTGCAAGTGATCAGGTGTTAGTTTTATTCCTGGATGGACTTTTTTCTGTAAATCCCGACTTCGTGTCCTTATTAGAGAATTATTTGCTCGTTCCCTTGCTCTCCTATCCCAAAACCCTTATCGTCATGACCGGACGCGGTCGGGCGCCCTCATTTATCAATTATTATCTCAATAATGCCGTTATTGAAATCAAATTGGGGCCATTTGAGAAGAAAGAATTAGAAGAATTTTTTGATCGATTAGCAAAACAAAGTCAATACCGGAGAATAGGAACCCAAGGACAGACCGAACTCGACGAAATCTATCGCGCCAGCGGCGGTTATCCCCGCACCGCACTCTTGTTGGCAAAGGAGGGTGTAGCGCAAGGGATTGAAAAGGCCGTGAATGCCCTGTTGGGGTTCATTGAAGACGAAATGCAACGGGATGAAATTCGCCGGCATCTCGAAGCCTTGGTTTTGTTAAACCGTTGGGATCCTGAGTTGCCAGAGGAGGTTGAGTGGGGCATGCGGGATTCCGATTCCCTACTGTTCCTCAACGCGTATCATTTCTTTGTTCAAACAAAGAGCGATCTTTTGCAACAGGAGCTTGCTCCAGAACACCTGGAGGCGCTTTATGAGGCATTTCAGGAATGGAAGGGGAAAAAGAACAAATCCTATTTGCGAAAGGTGCGTCAGGAATTGCAAGAACTGCAACTGCTGCGTTGGGAGACGATTCAGGGAGGGAAGCAAGAAGTACGCGGTTATTTTATCGACGAGGCCATCCGTTATCCCGTCGCCTACGCGCTCTGGCAAAACAACCGAGGGCTTTGGCAATGGCTCCATTTCATGGGACGGAAACTGTTTGACAGGTGGGCGGAAGTCGATCCTGATCGCTACAAGCCATTGGCTGAAGCCCATGCTAAAGCGATTCCATGGTCGAGAGAAACCAAGCCATCCGAAAACTTTGAGCAACCAGGAAGGAGTTCGTCATGATCAAAAGCGATATCACGTCGGGCTTGACCAGCCATTTCACCAGCATGTTCGCTTTGCCCTATGTAGTCGGAAGAGATGAGGAGCTTGAGACAATCAAAAAAGCATTTGAAGCAGAGAGCCCCCCGCGAGCCTTTTTTATTCTGGGTGAGGGCGGCGTAGGGAAGACGCGGCTGTTGAGGGCCGCGTTGAAGGTGTTGCGAGAGGAGTTGTGGGAAGATGCGTATGTGGCGGAGAGGGAGGTTGATCTGTATCACACCTTCACTCATACCCCCTACGGACTGGCCGACGCCCTGTATCAGGCTGCTTCCTTTTTGGCAGAAACCCGGCTCCAGGAAGTGATGGCACAATTGCAGGGGTTGTGGGCTGCAGGGGTCGCGGGCGAAAGCGCCAAATTGAGAGAAGAGCATCTCGCGCTCTTTGAATACATGCTGGCGAAAGCCTGTGAGGACCGCCCGGTCATCTTCGCCCTGGATACCGCGGAACGGTGGGTGTACACATGGATGGGAGAAAAATTCCCCCTACAGCACGTAGCCGACGCATGGGATTGGCTGGGCGATCTGATGGCGAAATACGACAATCTGTACTTCATCATCTCCGGTCGCCCTTCCGCAGAGACGTTATGGGAAGATCTGGCGTCAAGACAGGTGACTCGCGAAAGGCTGGATCTGGGCCCGCTCAACGAAGATGGGGTTTTGGCGTATTTCGATGCCATTCGGGAGATTGCCAGGGAATATCTCGATGACAAGGATGAAAACAAACGAAGGGATGCAGAAAGAATCCTTCATCAGCTCGATAACGACAATTTTCCGGAAGAGGAACGCAGAAATATAGCAACATGGACCGGAGGTCGCCCCATCCGGCTTTCGCTGGTGATCGATTTCCTGCTCATGGGCGGCAGTATAGAGGAAATTCTGCGAATCCAAAGCTCGACTGATCCACGCGATTGGGAAGCGATCTACTTCGAATATCTCGCCAACCGTCATCCGGTCATTTTCGACACGATCCAGGCCTTGGCCCGGTTGCCCAAGGGAGCGACGCCGGAGTTGCTGGCGCGAATTATGGAATGCGAGGAGCATGAAGCAAAAGAGAGGCTGGAGGCCGTTGAGCGTTACACCTTCACCAAAAAATTGATAACTCCCCGAGATGAAGTGCGTTACTTCCACCACGATGAGCTCTACAACTTGCTGAGCGATATACTCCATGAGGATCCGGGTGAACAAGCCCGCGTTGCAGAGATACTCGAGCGCTATTATAAAGACCGGATCAAAGCTTTACAGAAAGAAATCACTCACGCATTCTTCCAGGTGGAAGAGGTGGGGGATATCTGGTGTCCCGATAGGGAGGAGATGGGGGAACATTATCTCACGCGTCACGCCTTAATGACAGAAGATATCTATTACGTTTTGCGAAATGACGTTGAACGGGGTTTGCGATCTCATTTCCGTTATACTCGCAATGCCGACCTGACTGGCGACGTAGCGCTGGATCTCGCCCTGCAAGCCGAGATGCTGAATTTTTTCAATGAACCTGGCGCTCCGAAAGTTGACGAGAATTTGCAGAAAACCATTTATGGCATGTTGGCCATGCGGCCGGTGGTACGGGCCTGGGTGGAAGAGCAGTATGCAAAAGTCATAGAACTGGCTGAAAAACTTCGAAGCGAAAAGCAATTCATCGACGATAAACAGAATTGCGCTATCCTGGATGTGTGGGAAGCGTATGCCCATATCATGATTGGGGAGAACCTAGATCAAGCAGCGAAACTCCTGGCGCATGCCATCGACGAAACTCAATCATTCGAAAAGCGAGATATCCAGGGGAACTTTACTATTTGGCGCGGTAAAGCCATCCTGGCGTTTGCACTGCGGGTGCAGGGCTATTTGCGAGACAATCAGGGACAATTGGATGACGCCATCCGGGATTATCGCCGGGCCGTGAAGTTGTGGCGGGAAGTCAACCTGTTGATGGAGGTTGCGACAACGACAAAAGACCTGGCTTTCAATCTGGGCCGGATAGGGCGCTACGCGGAAGCGGAAGACCTGGCGAACTATGCCTTGGAAATCTACCGCCAATTAGGCGCGCCGGGCTTGAATGCCTTAAGCCTCAGCGCCTTCGCTATGATTTATACCGAGGAGCGGCATTATCAGGCCGCCCGAGAGATGGCGCAACGGGCGCTGAACATCAACAAATGCATTCAGTTTACGCGCGGCCTCGGGCTGGCCGCCCTGGCGGTTTCCGAGGCGACGCGTCTTCATGCCGCGACCTCCTCTCTTCTCTCCGATGCCGACAGGTTCCAACGCCTGCAGTTGGCCCAACGCTTCGCCCAGCAGGCATTGGAGAAACTCGAGCAGGTCAATGATCGTTGGTATCGCATCAAGGCACTCATTGAGATCGGTTGCGTTCTCCGAGACAAGGTTCGATACTGTTGTCCCGAGCCCCACCGCAGACCGTGTGAGTGTGACACACGTAGAGTCATGCAGTTCGGTCGGGAGAGCGAGAAGTGGTTGACAATGGCCGTACAGGAGGCGGAGGCATCCGGCGCTTATCGCGTCCTCCTGGCCGACGCCCTTGTCAACATCGCCTGGCTCGGGTATTACGCCCATAATGAGGAACTGATTCGTAAAGCGGAAACATCCTTCCTGGAAAAGTTCGCTGAGTTCTTTCATTCAGACGCCGGCGTGCCTAACCTGTCTGACAGTGACATAGTCACTGGCGCCGAGAACAAGTCGATCTGGCAATTCATCGGTAAACTGCATGTCATGAAGGGCGCACTGGCGTATCGAAAATATGAGACGACGGGGGCGGAAGAAGCTTTGGAGGAAACGGGACGGTTGTATACCCAGGCGCTGCAATACAGCACCGTGCGAGGGGACAATTACGGCGCCCTTCTGGTGGGCAAGCAGTTCATCTTCAATCAACTAAAAACCCTAAACGTTCCACAATTGAAGTCTGTGAGTCGGGGAGTGAAGCATGCTGAACAGGAATTCGGATGGCACAATGAGCAAGGGCAAGGCAGTTCGGTCATGAGGCAATTCCTGGAAGACCGTTCTCTCTGGTACGAGGAGGATGAAAATGGCGGCGATTGAGCAACTCCGCATCCTCTACGCCCGGCCCGACCACTGGGCCACCGATCACTGCGCCTGCGCGGTGGATGGGCACGCGTTCTCGCCCGCGCTGGCCGCGCCGCCGACCGCGCCCTGGCGACAGGCGCCCGGGCTGCATCGCGCCTCCTTGCCCCAAGACCACGCACTGCTTTTCGATCCCCAGGGGGATGCAGGCGTTGTCGTCCTCAACCGGCCCGCGTTCGACCTCTTCCAGGCCTATCGCCAACCCCAGCCGCTCCGCTCCGCATACGCCCGCCAACTGGCCCGGCTCCAACTCCTCCAGCCCGCGGACCATGGATCGCCGCGACCCGCTCCCCACCGCCGTCCCGAAATCCTCACCGCCTGGCTGCACATCACCAACGCCTGCAACCTGGCCTGCACCTACTGCTTCGTGCGCAAGGACCAGGCGCACATGAGCGAAGAAGTCGGCCTGGAAGCCGTGGACGCGGTTTTCCGCTCCGCCCGGGCCGATGGCTTCCGCGCGGTCAAGCTCAAATACGCAGGGGGCGAAGCCACCCTCAACTTCCCCCTCGTGCGCACCCTGCACCAGCGCGCCCGGCAACTGAGCGAGATGACGGGCGTCGGGCTCCAGGAAGTCCTCCTCAGCAATGGCATCGCCCTCACCCCCGCCATGCTCGACTTCATCCGCGAGGCCGAAATGACCCTCTCCATCTCGTTGGATGGCTTGAGCGAAGGGCATAATTCCCAGCGCGTGTTCCTCAACGGCGCGGGCAGCGCCGGGCATGTGCGCAGGGGCATTGATCGGGCCATTGCCCACGGCGTGCACCCCCATCTTTCCATCACCATCACCGCGCACAATGTGGCCTCCCTGCCCGAGACCGTGGCTTTCGCCCTGGAGCGCGGGCTCTACTTCAACCTGAATTTCTATCAGGAACACGCGCCCGGGCGCTCTCACGAGGCGTTGAAAGCGGAGAACGACCAACTTATCCAGGGCATCCTGGCCGCTTTGGCCGTCATCGAAGGGAATTTGCCCCCCTACAACGTGTTCACCTCCCTCCTGGATCGCACGAATCTGGCCGGGGCCCACACCCGGGCCTGCGGCGCGGGCGATAGCTATCTCGTTATCGACCATCGAGGGCGAGTTGCCCGCTGCCAGATGGAGATGGACAATCCGATCACCGACGTTCGCACTCGCCATCCCCTGGCGGAAATCCGCCTGTTCCAACCGGGCGAGGGGCAGCCCATCTTTCTGGATGTGGATGAGAAGGCGGCATGCGCGACGTGCCCCTGGCGATACGTGTGCGGCGGCGGCTGCACCCTGATGACCTATCGCGCGCGCGGGCGGGCCGACGCGAGATCGCCCTACTGCCAGGTATATCAGACCATTCTGCCCGAAATCGTGCGGCTGGAAGGATTGCGGTTGTTAAAATGGGCGGCAGATCCCACTCCACAGCTTATGTGAGAAAGTCGTGAGCTTTACGTGAGCTCATAATGGCAGGGATTAAGAGAAATTTTGAGGTTCCACAAGGGATTTTCTAAGTGAAGGGCTGGTGATCTCTGGTTATAATGGGGGCGAACAGGATAAAGATACCGCACTTTTGTGGAGGCATGATGAACCGCTCCCTTTCCCAACATATTTCCCATTATCTTTACGGAATAACCGTTCCTCCTGATTACGTTGTGCTGGTCCTGAACAATGGCAATCCTCAACGATTGGTTGGACCTGGCCAGGCCCAGTTACGATCGATCTGGGAATCCTTCGGCCCTTTCATCTATGTGGGGCCAAGACCCTTTAGCCTTTTGTTGGAAAATGTTCGGTCGAAGGATGGTATTCCCTTTCAGGTTCGAGTTAGTGGTTATTTTCGGTTCGATCCTCGGAATGCCGCGAGAAACCAAGCGTTGATTCTTGCCTACCGTTACGGCTATTTTCCCCCTGCACTCAAGGATCGGGTGGCATTTATTGCAGAAGGAGCGGTGCGCTCTGTATTGGGTCACTACAATGCCGAAACATTGTGCAAGGGAGAAATTTATCGCACCGCATACTCCGGCCGCATTGTTTCTGTAACCCATCGAGAAGCCCTGATCGAGGGCATTCGATTCGAACGGGTGCTCACCGTCGCCCAACCTCCTGCTTCTTATGAAATGTTGATGCAATACACACGACTCAATGAAAAGGCGTTGGCAATCTATAAGGACATGGAAAAAATCAAGGCTTTGACCAACGCTAACATCCAAATCACCCAACTCTTCATGGATGATGGCGTCAAAGAATTTCTTTCTCAACTTGCGAATTCCCTTTCTTTTCCTCGAGTTAAACTGAACTGATCCCACATTTGCGTTTACAGGAGGTACTTGTGAAAATTCAATCTTCCTCTACAATGCCCTACACTATTCGTTCTCCGCCGTTTTTGATCTCACCGCCATATTGATCCACGAATCCACGATAATCCCAATCCCAATCCTAATCCTAATCCTAATCCTAATCCTAATCCTGATCCTAGTCCTAATCCTGTTTCTTCAACATAGGCGCGCCGCTGGCCCGGCGTTCGGCCATCCAGCCTTGACGGCCGCTCCAGTCCACATACCACCAGATCAACCCATCGGCCAACGTAGGGCCGTAGAGAACCCTGACCCGGGCCCCTGTCGGCACCAACGCGATGCGATCACTAACCGGTTTGTTCTGGTATCCAGGGGTTTTGCGTAGATTGACCGGGCCGTCGTTGACGTTGACCGCCATGTCCCCAGGTTGGAAGGTCCATTGCCCGGGCACGGGCGTGGGCAGACCGGGGGGCAGGTTGACGGTGGGAGG
>JALWZT010000270.1 GCA_027002405.1 Anaerolineae bacterium
ACACTGAACACTGGATGCCTGATCCCTGACTCCCCTGCGGAAAGGGTACTTACCGCAGAGAGCGCAGAGGACACAGAGTCAACTGAACACTGATTACTGATCACTGATTACTCTATTTACGGAACAGGATAAGGATGATTTCTGCAAGGGAAGTTTTGAGGACGATGGGTTGGTTCATGTTTCTGTTTATTGCTTATTGCATCAAATCTTACTTAATGCAAAAGCTGTTGGGCGCGAATGATGCAGGGGAAGGTGAATTGTGAAATTGAGGTGAGTAAAAGGAGAAACCCTTACTGTTTTTATGAAAAAAATCGGGTAAAGTAAATCGTTCATACTCTCGCCTTCGGACAAGGCGTTTTTCATGTCATCCCTGGTTTTATTCTCGTTATCAGGAGCGTTTGAATGAAACATGGCATTCGTGTCAGCGTTATCATCGCTGTGCTTTCTGCGGTCATGATCTATTGGGCACGCACGATTCAATGGATGCCCGTGGAAGCCTCTCGGGAAGCGCAACCTATCGATTGGCTGTTTGGGTTGCATATTGATGTCATCACGTTTCTTTATGTGCTGGTGAATGGGATTTTGGTGTACAGTATTATCGCATTTCGACGGAAGAAAGGGGAAGAGGAGGCTGTAGGGGCCAATTTCCATGGGCATACGAAACTGGAGATTTTCTGGACCGTGATTCCTCTGATCACGGTGCTGTTTTTCGCGTATCTGGGCACGTTGGTGCTGAATGATATCAGTGCCGCGGCCGCGGATGAGATGGAAGTCAAGGTGACAGCTCGGCAGTGGGCGTGGAGTTTTGAATATCCTGAAGCAGGCGTGAAGTCCACAGAGCTCTATTTGCCCGTGGGCCGAAAGGTGAAGCTCACCATGGTTTCGCAAGATGTGATTCATTCTTTCTGGGTGCCCGAGTTTCGGGTGAAGATGGATACCGTGCCTGGGATTACCACCACCCTGCGGATCACGCCCGACCGAGAAGGAACTTACAAGGTGCGTTGTGCAGAATTGTGTGGCACAGCTCACGCGGCGATGTTGGGGACCATTCGTGTGGTGAGTCAGGAGGAGTTTGATCAATGGTTGCAGGGCAAGCAGGCGCCCACCAACGCGTCCGAACTCAGCCCGGAAGAGTTGGTGACGCTGGGCGAAAGCACGGCCCAGGCCGCGGGGTGTCTGGCCTGTCATTCTGTGGATGGTTCCAAGTCTGTAGGCCCTACCTGGAAGGGCTTGTTCGGCTCGGAACGCACGCTGAGTGACGGTACCAAGGTCACTGCCGATGAAGCCTATTTGAAGGAGTCGATCCTGGAACCCAAGGCCAAGGTCGTCGAGGGCTATCCCGGCATCATGCCTACGAATTTTGGTGAAACGCTTTCGGAACTGGATATCCAAGCTTTGATTGCTTATATTCGCAGCCTTAAGTGACAAACCAGCGTTCCCTATCTACAGTCATACCTGGAATCCCACGCTTTTCATGAAGGAGTTGTGCCCCTGATGAAACTTGGAGGACGCCTTTTGCTAGGACTCATCATCGGAGTTGTGGCCGGGGCTGTGTTGTACACAGTCATGCGGATTATCTTAGGCATGCCCGCATGGGCTGCGAATCCCTGGCCCATGGTCGCCCTGGCCCTCACCACCGGCAGTATCGGACTTCTGTGGGGAATTGAACCCAGTTTGGGGCTGGCCCGAGGTCTGATGGGCATGGTCGCCGGGTTTGTGGTCGGGCTGCTGGTGACGTATGTCATCCGTCTTGTTTTGGGCATGGACCCGGCCTGGAAGCCTGAACCCGCCTGGGTGGTGGGCGCGGTGCTTGGCTCGCTGGGCTTCCTGCTGGGGGTCGGTGTGATGACCGATTGGTTGCGGTGGACCCGGGGGGAGAAAACCCCCGAGCAACACGGTCCCCCGAAAGGAAAACCGGCCTGGGTGCGGTATTTTGGGGCGGATCAAAACCATAAGGTCATCGGCGTGCAGTATACTGTCACCGGCATTCTGCTTTTGGGCGCGGCCGGCACCTTCGCCATGATCTTCCGCACGGAACTCACCAATCCCGGAATGGATTTCCTCTCGGCCGATTTGTTTAATACGTTTATCAGCATCCATGGCATTGTCATGATCGCATCCATCCTCATGGGGATTGGGGGGCTGATGAATTATTTGGTGCCATTGATGCTGGGGGCCAATGACATGGCATTTCCCAGGCTGAATAGCTTCGGCTTTTGGGTCGCGGTCCCGGGCGCGATCCTGATTTTGATGGCTCTGTTTTTTGGCGGATGGAACACCGGTTGGACTGGTTATGCGCCGTTGAGTGTGCGTGGCCCCTTGGGAATCGATTTCTTTATGATTGGGGTGTTTATCTTTGGCTTTTCCTCCATCCTGGGCGCGGTGAACCTCATCACCACGGTGCTCACCATGCGGGCCCCCGGGATGAGTATGTTCCGGATGCCCATTTTTGTATGGGCTGCCCTGGCGACGTCGCTGATTCAGTTGACGGGCACCCAGTTTATCGGGCTTTCCTTCCTGATGGTGGTGCTGGAACGGCTTTTCCACATGGGCTTTTATGAGCCATCTCTGGGGGGGAAGGTTTTGTTGTTCCAGCATCTGTTCTGGTTCTATTCCCATCCGGCCGTTTACATTTTCATCCTGCCGGGCCTGGGCATTATCAGTGAATTGTTGCCGGTTTTTGCCCGCAAGCCTCTCTTTGGTTACAAATGGATCGCGCTTTCCAGCATGGCGATTGCTATTCTGGGGTTCCTGGTGTGGGCCCATCACATGTTCACGTCGGGTATGTCCGCAAGTTTGCGGGTGCCCTTTATGTATTCCACCATGTTGGTGGCTGTGCCCACCGGGGTCAAGTTCTTTAGCTGGCTGGGGACCATGTGGCGGGGCAAGTTGAGTTTCCCTACGCCCATGCTTTTTGTGCTCACCTCCATTGCTGTCTTTTTGATCGGCGGGCTTACGGGGCCGCCATTGGCCACGGTGCCCACGGATCTGCACCTGCATGACAGCTATTATGTGGTCGGGCATTTCCATGCCACCATGTTTGGTGGATTTGTGTTCCCCTTCTTTGCCGCGCTCTATTTCTGGTTCCCCAAAATCACCGGGCGGATGTATAACGAGCGCCTGGGCAAGATCCATTGGTTCTTCCAAACCGTGGGCTTTTACACCATGTCCCTTTATATGATGCGAGCGGGCCTGCTGGGTATGCGTCGCCGCCTTGTGGATTATGATCCGGCTTTGGGCGTGGCAGGCTTCCATCATGTGATCACCATGGCCGGTTGGCTCATCTTCCTCAGTGTGGTGGTGGGGGTTTTGAATCTGGCCTGGAGTGCGCGACGAGGCCCGGTGGCTGCTCTCAATCCCTGGGAGTCTCGTTCGCCCGAATGGCTGTTGCCTTCACCTGTGCCCGAACATAACTACGAGGAACCTTTCGAAGTGGTTGGCGAACCGTACGATTACGGCATCCCTGATTCCGTTTATGTTCGCATGCATTCCGAACCGGCAAGAGCGGGATAACCCCCTTGCCGGGGAACCCCATAGGAGCAGATTTTATGGAAAAGACCTCGACTTCCCCTTCGTCCCAGGAACGTGAAAAGCGTTTTCTTTATCGCCGCGGATTGATTGTGCTCATTGCGCTGGTGGTTTTGGAGATCTTTGATTACCTGGTCGCCCAATGGGCCAACGGTTCGATTACCATCCTCATGGTGCTGGCTTTGATTAACGCGGCGTTGATTGTGGAGTATTACATGCATATTCACACCCTTTTCGCTTTTGAAGGAGCGCACGAATGACCGCGACCACGCAAACCCACCACCAGGAGGCCATCTCCCCCGCCCGTCGGTTGGTCATGAACCGAGTGGGGCTGTGGATGTTTATTATCTCCGAGACCTTTCTTTTCAGTGGCATTCTGGTATCCCGGTTCTATTTGTGGGGCGGGACGCGCCCTCATTTGAATCAGCTTTTGGGGATGAGCGTCACTCTGATCCTGGTCACCAGTAGTTTTTTTGCAAACCGGGCCGAAGTGGCCATCAAGTACGGGGATCGCAAGGTTTTTCTGCGCAGTATTTTGATGACCATCCTGCTGGGGCTTTTGTTCCTGGTTGGTGTGGTGGGGATGGAATGGCCCTCTGCGCCGGTGAAGCCCACCATGGATGGGGAGTTTAATGTCTATGGTGCGGTCCTTTTCTTCATGACGGGCATGCACGCGTTCCATGTGCTTACCGGAGTTGTCCTTTTAGCGATTGTGGCCCGTTTGGGCGCGCGAGGCCACTTCCATGCCGAGCATTTTTGGGGTGTGGAGGCCGCGGTCATTTATTGGCACTTCGTGGATGTGGTCTGGGTCTTTTTCTACCCCGCGCTTTATTTGATGGGGACGGCCGTGGGCCCGGGCCATTAGTTGACATGGCTTATGATGGTCTTTTTGCGTACCATTTTTAGCGTATGGGAGCTGCGGTGGGAGGTACTTTTGCCTCTCACCGTGATGCTTTATCTTTACCTGCGCGGGTGGTTGCGCTTGCGCAGAATCCAACATGAGACGGCGCAGCGCAGACATAGGGAGCGCTGGCGTTTGCCTCGTAGGCATCCTCCCTTGGCCACGCGCTGGCGTTTGGTGAGTTATGGGAGCGGATGGTTGGTGTTGTTGGTGGCCTTGACCTCAGGTCTGGATGCTTACAGCGCCATGTTTTTCTTCGTCCATATGATTCAGCATTTGTTGCTGGTGATGGTGGCGCCCCCCTTGTTGTGGCTGGGGCAGCCTTATGCCATTGGCGTGTGGGGATTGCCGCGGGGGTTGCGCCTGGAGATGGCCCGGTGGTTGGGCCGGGGTGCTTTTCTGCGCCGGGTATTGGTGCAGATAGGGCGGCCCGGCCTGGTCTGGTTGGGAATGGTGGTGGTGATGTGGGTCTGGCATGACGGCACCCTCTATGATCTGGCGTTACGTTTGCCTTGGGTGCATGATCTGGAGCACATCACTTTTTTTCTGACAGGGCTTTATTTTTGGTGGTTGGTTATCGGCGCTGCACCCCGGGTGTACGTGCTGACGCCCATAAAAAGGGCCCTGTTTTTGGTGGCATCGGTGCCCCCCAATGCGCTTTTGGGGGTGGCGATTGCGTTGGCTGAAGAACCCCTCTATGCCTACTACGAAAGTGTGCCCCGGCTATGGGGCATGAGCGTGATGGCAGACCAGCAATTGGGGGGGATTCTCATGTGGGTGCCGGGGAGCATGATGTTTTTGATGGCGGCCTTGATCTCTGCCGCCATGTATTTGGGGGAGGAAGAGAAAAAGCAGGTGTTACCTTCTTCGGAATGGCATGGGGAAAGCGCGTTGTTGTTCCGTAAGTAGGACGCGGACGAACGCAGATGATTGTTTCGAAAATAGGATCAGGATTAGGATTGAGGATCGTCAGGACAACGTTGAGCGAGGCGACAACGGGCGTGATGCGTGAAACGTGAAACGTGAGAGCCATACGCATCACGCATTACGCATCACGTTTCAGGACCGCCAGCCTGGCCGCGAGATGTTTTCTTCGGTATCGGCGCGGGCGAGCCAGCCGTTGGACTGCTAAATAAAGTAATCAGTGATCAGTTATCAGTAATCAGTAGAGCCGTGCGACGTCATTCCGAGGGAGCGAAGCGACCGAGGAATCTAGCGAAGTGCAAAAAACCATGGCATGGCGCTCGCTTCGCTCGCTAGATGCTTCGCTCCCTCCGGTCGCTCAGCATGACGAACATCCGCGGAAATCTGCGCTGCGAAGCATCTGCGCAAATCTGCGTCCTATTTTCCTCGGTAGGGTGCGTCCTAAATGAGTTGGCGCCAGCCTCCTATCCGAGTGAACTCGGACTCTTTAGGCGCTTCGCGCCGACGGTCGACCTCCGTCGACCGGACGACTGGACGGCGAAGGCCGTCCATTGGCCATAGGCCTTAAGTGTCCGACTTCAGTCGGTGAGTACAGCCTCAACCGAAATAGGACGCACCCTCCTCGGTATAGGCGAGCTGCCGTTCGTGGATGCCCGGCCTAGACCACGGCTTCCACCTGTTCGAACTGGCTGTTGTAGAGCTCCGCATAGAAGCCACCCTGGGCCAGAAGCTCATCATGGGTCCCTTGCTCCACGATGTTGCCGTCACGCATCACCAGGATTAAGTCCGCGTCACGGATGGTAGAGAGCCGGTGCGCGATGACAAAGCTGGTGCGGCCTTCCATCAGCCGGTCCATAGCTTTTTGGATGAGGATTTCGGTGTGGGTGTCCACCGAACTGGTGGCCTCATCCAGGATCAGCATGGGCGGGTCTGCCAAAATGGCCCGGGCAATGGTCAGCAACTGCTTCTGGCCTTGCGAAATGTTCGTGACCTCTTCGTTGAGCTCGAAATGGTAGCCCCCTGGCAAAGTGCGGATGAAGTGGTCAGCATGCGCGGCCTCGGCCGCGGCGATGACTTCCTCTTCCGTGGCATCTTCCCGGCCATAGCGGATGTTATCCAGGATGGTGCCGCTGAACAGCCAGGTATCCTGTAAGACCATGCCGAATAACCGACGCAGGTCGCTGCGACGGAATTCCCGGATATCATGCCCATCGATGAGGATGGCACCGTCATCCACATCGTAGAAACGCATGAGCAGCTTGACCATGGTGGTCTTGCCCGCGCCCGTAGGCCCGACAATGGCTACCTTCTCCCCGGCATCAATATGGGCCGAGAAGCCTTTGATCACCGGTTTCCCTGGCTCGTAAGCAAAGACCACATCCTGGAATGTGACCTCGCCCTGGACATCCTCCGGCCGCAGGGGTTCACCTGTGTCGGACGGCTCCTCTTCCAGCTCCAGGAAGGTAAACACCCGTTCGGCCGCGGCCACCGTGCGCTGCAAGATGTTGGAGGCATTGGCCAACTGGGTGATGGGTTGGTTGAATGTCCGCACATATTGGATGAAGGCCTGGATATCCCCCACCGTGATCAGATCTCGAATGGCCAGCCAGCCGCCCAAAATCACCACGGCCACATACCCCATGTTGCCGATCATGCGCATGACAGGCATCATGATGCTGGAGAAGAATTGGGCTTTCCAGGCCGCACCGTAAAGGGTGTCGTTGTATTCGTCAAATCGTGCGATGCTCTTCTGTTCGCCATTGAAAGCCTTGACTATGGTATGGCTGCCGAAGGTTTCTTCCACATGCCCGCTGACATGCCCCAGGTAGTTCTGCTGCCGCTGGAAGAAGCGCTGGGATTGGCGAATGATGATCATGACCACGACCATGGATGCCGGCACAATCAGCAAGGCCACGAGGGTCATCTGCCAGGAAATGGAAAGCATCATGACCAGCACGCCCACCACGGTGACCAGCGAGGTGATGATCTGGGTCAGGCTTTGGTTCAGCGTTTGATTGACGGTATCCACGTCATTGGTCAGCAGCGAGAGCACTTCGCCGTGGGTGGTGCCGTCGAAATAACGGAAGGGCAGGCGATGGGTTTTTTCCATGACCTCGCGGCGCAATTGATAGGTGACTTTGACCGCCACGTCAGTCATCAACCAGCCCTGGGCGTAACTCAGAATGGCAGAGAACAGGTACAGGCCCAAAACGATCAGCAGAATGCGGGCGATGACATCGAACTGGACTTCGCCCGTGCCCGCCAATTGGGCCATCACCCCGTTAAAGAGTTCGGTGGTGGCGTTGCCCAAAATCTTGGGGCCGACAATGGAGAAGGCTGTGGAGCCGATGGCCAGAATGAAAACGATGGTGATTTGCAGCTTATAGGGGCTGAGATAACTGGCCAGCTTGCGTAAGGTCCCCTTGAAATCCTGTGGTTTTTCCACGGGCATGGCAGCCATATGGCCACTCATCATGCCCCGCCGACCGCCCATGGGACGCCCGCCGCCCGGGCCAGGCATGGGGCCTTTGCCTTCCGAAGAGGGTTTTTTCATAGATGCGTCATTGTTCCGTGGCGTGGTCATGCCAGCGCCTCCTGTTTGAGTTGCGAAAGGGCGATTTCCCGGTAAACTTCGCAGGTTTGCATGAGTTCTTCGTGGGTGCCGTGGCAGATCAAACGACCTTCGTCGAACACAAGGATTTGATCCGCGTTTTTGATGGTGGCGACCCGTTGCGAAACGATAATCACGGTGCTGTCTCCCAATTCCTGGAGCAAGGCCCGACGCAACCGGGCATCGGTTTTGTAGTCTAGGGCGGAGAAGCTGTCGTCGAAGATGTAGATGGGCGCTCGTTTCACCAGGGCCCGGGCAATGGTCAACCGCTGGCGCTGCCCGCCCGAGAAATTCGAGCCGCCCTGAGCTACTTCCATTTTCAGGCCATTCGGGTGTTCGAGCACAAAATCGGCTTGGGCAATTTTTAATGCCTTGATCAGCGTGGCCTCGTCTGCATTTTCATCGGCAAAGCGCAAATTGCTCTCGACGGTGCCAGCGAACAGGCTGCTTTTTTGCGGCACATAGCCGATCCGGGCCCGGAGATCGTGCAAAGCGACTTCTCGCACATCCATCCCCCCCACAAGCACCGCGCCCGCGGATACATCAAAAAAGCGGGGGATCAGATTGACCACGGTGGATTTGCCCGATCCTGTGGTGCCCATGATGCCCACCGTTTGTCCGGCTTCGATGTGGAAGGTCAGGTCGTGGAGCACATCTTCCTCTGCATCGGGATAGCGGAAAGTGACGTGATCAAAGGTGATGGTGGGCTGGAAGGAGTCGGGAAAGGGCTTGGGCTCGGGGGGATCCAGGATGGTGATGGGGGTTTCCAGCACGTCGGCCACCCGATTGGCCGAAACATCGGCCCGAGGGAAGAGGATGAACACCATGGAAAGCATCATAAAAGCGAACACGATCTGCATGGCATATTGCATGAAGGCCATCATATCCCCCACCTGCATGGTGGCTTGCGCAACCTGATGCGCACCCACCCAGAGGATCAGGATCATGGCGCCGTTAAGAAGCAGCATCATGGCCGGCATGATGATGACAAACACTCGGTTGACAAAGAGACTGGTCTTGGTGAGCTCTAAATTGACTCGATCAAACCGTGCTTCTTCGTGAGCCTGGCGATTGAACGCCCGCACCACCATCATGCCCACCAGGTTTTCGCGAGCAACGAGGTTAAGCCGGTCGATGAGTTTTTGAATCAATTTGAATTTGGGGATGGCCACCACAAAGACAACGGTGATAAGCCCTAGCAGCACCCCCACAGCCAGGGCGATGGTCCACCACATGGAAGGGCTTTTATCCAACGCCCGAATGATGGCGCCGATGCCGATGATGGGGGCAAAAAAGGCCAGGCGAATCAAGATCGCGGTCGCGGTTTGAATCTGGGTGATATCATTGGTGGACCGGGTGATCAGCGACGCGGTGGAAAAGCGGTTGAATTCCGCGCCAGAAAACTGCATGACCCGTTGATAGAGGGAGTGACGCAGGTTTCGGGCCAGGCCCGCGGCAATGCGGGCGGCGAGCAACCCCACGGTGATGGTGGCTAGGGCCGAAACCAAAGCCACAAGCAGCATGATGCCCCCCACCCGCAGGATATAGACGTTTTGGATGCGGGCCATGTCCATGCCCAAGGCCTCATATTCGGCCCGCACCGCGCGGGTAGCGGCCTGGATAATGGCCTTTTCGCCCCCGATGGCTTCGAAACGGTGATCAATGACCTGAGGTAGCGCCAATCTGCGGGATTCGGGCAGCCGGGCCAGCAGGGTGAAGATATCGGTGCCGGGCGGCAATTGGGCCAGATTGAATCCTCCCAAATTGGGCAGCATGGCCGCGGCCTGCTGAGGATTCTGGGCCATCATCTCCAGGCCCGCCACCATCAACAGGGGCCGGCTCAGCAGCGCTTCCAGTTTATCCTGGGTGGCCTTATCCACAGGTTGCAACACATAGATAGGTTCCTGGGCCACTGTAGGGTATTGGTCCTGATACGTGGTCGCTGCAGCCGAACCGGGTTCCACCAGGGTGTAATGGGCCAATACCTGTTGTTGGTCATCCTCAGTCAAGAACAAAGCCAGGTGTTCCCAGGTGGTCACCCGCATGGCCTCGGGCAGGGCATTTTCCACCCCGCCCTGCTGAATGCCGACATTGACGATGTGAGACATGTAATCGGGCAGGGCCAGATCGGCGTTTGCCTGAATGAAGAGCAGCAGGATCGCGAGAAGAAGCGATCCTAGAAAGGGTTTGAAGTATTTGAAAATGCGTCTCATGGGCTAAGATACTCCGCTATGTGAATAGTGCGTTGGCGCTTTCTGCAAAAGGTCGCCAGGCCCGCGCTGGTCGAGGCGGCAACGGGAGTGTTCAGTATTCAGTATTGGCTTTCCTGAAAAAAGACCGTGAAGAAGAAAAAAGACTAAAGATTAAAGACTAAAGGGTTATCGGTGTAAATCTGCGTCCCCATTTCCCTCGGTCTGTGTTCTCTGCGTTCTCTGCGGTAAGGAACCTTTTTGCAGAGTAGCCAGGGCTCAGTCATTGGTCTGAGCGATTTGGGTCAGCAAGGCCAGGGCCTGGGTGATGGCCTCTTGCTGTTCGGGCGTGAGGGCATCGGCCAGTTCTTCTAGCCAGCGGGTACGGGCCGCGATGCCCGCTTCACTCAAAGCGCGCCCTTTCTCGGTGAGAGTCAAACGCCGGACCCGGCGATCCTTCGGATCCTCGGTGCGGGTGATCAGGCCCAGTTGAACCAGGCGCTCTACCGCCTGACTGGCAGCCGCACGCGAAACCCCAAGCTGTTCGCCCACATGGGAAACGCCACATGGGCCATTGTGATAAAGGCGCATGAGAATGCCAAACTGGGCATGAGAGAGGCCGGTTTCGCTCAGAAAGCGACGAAAATCGCGCAGGGACCGGTGAATAAACACCTCGGCCCAGGCACGGATCACTTTCGTGGTTTGTTCTGTGGGCGACATAGTTAACTCCTCTTAACAATTAAGGCTAGCAAATTATACACATATCTTTCCTTTTGTCAAATCGGACTGCTTTGAAAATAGCATGATCGTCGGCTGCGGAAGGATCGCCAGGCCGACGTTGGGCGAGTCGGCAAAGGTTCGTATTGCGTATTCCGTATTCCGTCCAGTCGTTACGCAATACGCAATACGGAATACGAGTCATGCCGCCCTGGCCGCGAGGCATTTTCGTCGGTATCGGCGCGGGGTGGCCCGCCGTCGGACTGCTTTGTAAATAGAGTAATCAGTGATCAGTTATCAGTAATCAGTAGGAATCTGCGTTGTATCTGCGCAAATCTGCGTTCCTGCCGCTTGCGACTTGCCACTTGCAAACCTGCTTGGCGGCCTTTGCGACTTTGCGGGAGATTTCCCTCGGTATCGGCCTCTTTCAAGACAGGCTCCTTCGCCCGCTAGCTCTCTCTAAGGTTTGCGGGTATAATGAGATGCTATGGCTTCTCCTTCCCTCTGGCAAAACACCTGGTCTATCCTGACGGAGCTGGACGTCAGCGATCTGCGGGATATGCTGCATCAGCCTTTCCCTGTGGTCATTCTGAGTCGTAACCCTCGCGCCCGGCAAGGGCTCGTGGATGCCTTGTATACCGATCCCACCAGCGGGGTCCGCCTGTCGCCCGGACCTTTTCTTTGGAGCGAGGCGCTGCCTTTGTCTTCAGAAGCGCTGCGGGCGGCAACGCAAACACGGTTGATTTTCATTGTCATCCCCTCGAATCAGCCAGATGTGCAGATGGAAAAAGAAGCGGTCGCGGCCATCCGGGCGCGCAATCCCCACGTGCCCGTGGTCGTGGTCCATATCCGGCCGGGCGCAGCACAAGAAGCGTACACTCCCCTGCTCGCGCATTGGTCCGGTGCCACGGAAATCATCCTGGACCCCTACGAGTCCTCGCCTTTGGATACCGAACTGGCCCCTCTTCTAAAAAACCTGCTGCCCGAGCAAGAAGTGCTTTTGGGATACCATTTCCCCGGCTTACGTCCCGCCCTGGCCAAACAGCTTATTCGCCAGACCAGCATGGCCAATGCCAGCTATGCCGCGGCTACAGGCATGGCCGAGCTGGTCCCTGTGTTGCTTATCCCCGGCAATGTGGCAGATTTTGTGGTTCTGACCAAAAATCAAATGTTGATGGCCTACAAGATCGCTCTGCTCATGGGGCGTGATGTGGCCCTCCAGGACATGATCGCGGAGCTGGCCGGTGTTCTGGGAGGGGGATTTTTGTGGCGAGAGACAGCCCGACGCCTGGTTGGATTCCTGCCGGGGTGGGGACTTATCCCCAAGGTGGCCGTGGCTTATGCCGGGACGTATCTGATCGGGGAGGCGACATACACCTGGTACGCGTACGGCACCAGGCTCAGTGCAAAGCAAATGAAGCGTTTTTATGCCCGGGCCTTGCAAGAAGGCCGAGAGATAGCGATGAAGATGGTCCCCTCGCGGGCGATCAAGCACCGCAAATTCCCTGCTTCTTCCTCCGAAACTTCTCGAACGGCCCCTTCGGGAAAAGACTCAACGTCATTAGAAGAAAAGTGACTATGCGATCCTCTCTTTGATCCTCTTGCTTCCTCTCTATCGCTTTTTTGATCCTATCTGCCTGAACGGCTCCCCTGCTTTCGAGGCACCCCCCCAATGCCTTCTGGCATTCGACGAGACCTCTTGGCATGCCGGTTGCCGGGCATCGGCTTGCTCGTCGATATGTTGTATGGCTCATGCGTTCGGCCACAAAATAAAGGAAAATATGTGTATAACTCCCCAGTTATCCACAGTTTTGCGCGAAGTTATCCACAGTTTGCCACCCTCCTAGGGAAAAACCCATCATGTCCCTTGATTTTTTGAAGCAATTCACCTATCCGCAGCACACCCATGATCCCCACGCGCCCGCTTTGGATGTGCAGGACCTGGTGGTACGTTATGAGGCCTTTGTGGCTTTGGATCACGTGACCTTTCAGATGGCACCTCAACAGAAGGTGGCCGTGGTCGGGCCTAACGGCGCGGGGAAGAGCACCCTCTTTAAGACCATCAGCGGCATCATCAAACCGACATCAGGGAAAATCCGGATTTTTGGTGAGCCTCCGGGGGGGCACATTTGCATTGCGTACGTGCCCCAGCGCAGCCAGATTGACTGGGGTTTCCCTGCGACCGTGGCCGATGTGGTCATGATGGGACGCAGTGGGAAAATTGGATTGTTTCGATGGCCGTCATCCCAAGATTGGGCCGTGGTGCAAGAGGCCTTGGAGCTGGTGGGCATGGCCCATTTGCGAGATCGTCAAATCGGCGAACTTTCGGGGGGCCAGCAACAACGGGTGTTTCTGGCCCGGGCCCTGGCCCAAGAAGCGGAATTGCTCTTGTTGGATGAGCCCTTCACCGGATTGGACGCGCCGAGCCAGCAGGCTATTTTGGACCTCCTGGACCTGGTCCAGGCCCGGGGAGTGACCTCGTTGGTCTCCACCCATGACCTGGACCTGGCGGCTCAACATTTCGACAGGATGATGCTGTTGAATCGACGGGTTGTGGCTTATGGCCCGCCCCAGCAAGTCTTCACCCCGGAAGCCCTCCTGCAAGCTTATGGCGGCCGAGTCCACAGCCTGAAATTCCAAACCGAGCCCGAAGCCCTGATCTTGGCCGATACATGCTGTGAGGGCCCGGATGAACACCGATGGAAACGCGAGACGTAGCGAGTGCTGCTATGTAAATAGGATTCGGATCAGGATTAGGATTAAGATCGCCAGACCCACGTTGGGCGAGACGGCAAAGGTTCGTATTGCGTATTCCGTATTCCGTCCAGTCGTTACGCAATACGCAATACGG
>JALWZT010000271.1 GCA_027002405.1 Anaerolineae bacterium
CCCCCTGCCCCTCCCCCGCCAGCGGGGGAGGGGTGATCGCCCGGACCGGAGGGTTACGTAAGCCTCATCTCCTCTTGGTGAAGCGGTCGGGAGGGGGTCAACCGCCGCCCGCCCGGCGATGAAGTCGCCGGGCTATAAAACGGCGCCGGATAATTCCGGCTAGAGGCTGTTATGCACTTTGTTTCCCTCAAAGCTCAGGATCGCCGCATCGGAGGTTGGAATTGGCCGCGGATAACGCGGATAAAGCAGATTTTCGCGGATTTTTCAAACAGTCGCCATGAGCAAAACTCACCGCATAACGACGAAAATAGGACGCAGATTTGCGCGGATGCGACGCAGATTCCCACTGATTACTGATAACTGATCACTGATTACTCTATTTACGGGCCATCCACAAAGGCCAATGGACCGAAAAGGTGCGTGGCGGCAGTCTATCCCACAGCGCCGGGTCTTCGCCCCCCAGACGCCAGAAGATGATGCCCCGCAGGCCTTCTGTCTGGGCCAGCCGCGCGCGGATGATGACACTGTCGGCATTGGCAAAGGTGACCGTGTGCCGCATCCCATCATAGGTAAACCAGGGCTCCTGAACACGCCGCCCTTGCTCATCGGTCTCCCACCATTGCAAGGCCGCGTGGTGTTGGGCCCGGAGGGCCTCGGCCTGAATCCATACCAGGGCCTGGCCCGTGGCATCCTCCCAGGCCGCGCCCAAAAAGGGCCCACGCTGGCCCTGGTCTAAAGTCCAATCATAACCATACAAATGCACCCCCAGCACGATTTTCTCCCCGGGCACTCGCGTTTTGGCATAGGCGATGACCCGCTGCATCCAATGGATGGGGGCAATGGGGCCAGGGGGATCACTGCCCACACAGCCCGTGCGCCAACACCATCCATAGGTCATGACCCGTAATTCGTCCGCTACCGCGGCCAGGGCGCCATAGTCCAGCGCGCCCGGGCCATTCCAGCCATCGGCATCAAAGGTCTTGGCCTGCACCGTGACCGTGAGGTCCTTCTCATGCCCGTGCAGGGCCTGGGCCAGTTCTCGCACCCAGGCCGTGTATCGATCCCGATCCTCGGCCCACAGGTTCTCGTAATCCAGGTCAATGCCATCGTACTGGTAGCGGAGTACGTCCTCCACTATGGCCTGGCGGTGCCGGGCCGCGAGGGTGGGGTTGATGAGGATGGCATGGATGCGGTCGCCGTTGCCCTGGTTGCTGACAGTGGGGATGAAACGGACGCCTCGGTCCCGAGCGTAGGCACGGAGGGTCGTGTCTCGGGCACCGGCGAAGGGGGAGAGGCTGCCATCCGCGGCCACGCCATACCAATAGGGGCTGATGGTGGCAAGCACGTCGGTATGGGCCTGGAAGGAGGCGCGGGCGCTTTCGCCATCCCAGGAGGTGGGCATCCAGGCCGAAATCTGCAACGGTCCTTCCAGGAAGGCCGGGGGGGAGGATGAGAGGAAGGTTGCGGCCCGGGCATCGGGAAGCATCCAGGCCAGGAGCAGGCTGAGGCCGATCAGGAGGAGGAAGCGTCCCTGGTTAGTACCCCACTTCGTTAATCTCTTCCAGGTTACGTCATGCTGAGGGAGCGCAGCGACCGAAGCATCTAGCGAGCGAAGCGAGCGTATACCCCTGGGGTCGAGGCGCTTCGCTAGATTCCTCGCCCCTTCGGGGCTCGGAATGACGTTCTCAATTTGGGAGCGTATTTGTGCACCGCTGGATTTAGGGGGAGGACGTTGGGGGATGGGGGGATGGGGGAGCCGGTTCATGGTGAAATCGGGCGGAGAGGAAATCGGGATGCCCGCGCAAGAACGCGTCGATGGGGAGCATTTTTTTGCCCGGGAGCTGGACGTTTTGCAGAACCAACACGCCCTGGCCCGTGCCCACCGCGGCCCCATGGTCCCAGGGGATGACGTGGCCGGGCGGGGCCTGGCCCGCGGCCGCACGGGCCGTGCCGATCTTCAGCCTTTGCCCTCGCCAAAAGGTGAAGGCTCCGGGCCAGGGATGATACGCGCGCACCATGCGTTCGATCACCGCGGCCGGCTGTTGCCAGTCGATGCGGGCCTGATCTTTCTTCACCAATCGACACAGGGTCACCCCGGCTTCGGGCTGGGGCTTGGGCGTGATCTTCCCTTCCAGGTAACAGGGCAGGGTCTCCATCAGCAGACTTGCGCCCAGGTGGGCCAACCGCTGGCCCAGGCTGGCGGTGGTGTCGTCGGGCAGGATGACTTCCGCGCGTTGGCTGAGGATGGGCCCGGTATCCATGCCTTCGTCCATCACCATGATGGTGACACCGGTGATGGGATCGCCAGCCAGGATGGCCGCGGTGATGGGGGAGGCCCCTCGCCAGCGGGGCAGCAGGGACGCATGGACGTTGATGCAGCCATAACGGGGCAAGGCCAGGACCTGGGGCCGGAGGATCTGCCCATAGGCGGTGACCACAATCAATTCCGGGGCCAACGCGGCCAGGGCCGCGAACGCGTCGGGGTGGCGGAGGCGTTGGGGTTGCAGGATGGTGGGCACGCCCGCGGCCAGCGCGGCTTCCTTCACCGGCGGGGGGGTGAGCTTACGCCCCCGGCCCGCGCGGCGGTCGGGCTGGGTCACCACGCCCACCACCTGAAAATCGGGGTGAGCCAACAGGGCCTGAAGGGTCGGGACCGCGATCTCGGGGGTCCCCATGAAGACCGTGCGGATCATCATGCTTCCTCGGAGGTGGTCACCAGATCGGGGGAGGTGGGGGTTTCGCCGTTGTCGTCCAGGCCCGGTGGGGGCGGCTGGATCACTTCACCGCATAGGGCCAGGTCCCACACCTGTTGCACGGTGCGCACAAAGTGGAAGGTCAAGGCATCCCGCACCTCTGCGGGCACATCTTCCAGATCGGGCGCGTTGTGTTCGGGCAGGATGACCTCTTTCAGGCCCTGGCGATGCGCGGCCAGGACCTTTTCGCGTACGCCCCCAATGCGGGTGACCCGTCCCCGCAGGGTGATCTCGCCGGTCATGGCCACGCCCTCGCGTACACAACGCCCGGTGACCAGGGAAAGCAGCGCGGTGGCAATGGCAATGCCGGCGGAAGGCCCGTCTTTGGGCTGGGCTCCCGCGGGCACATGCACATGGATGTCGTGCTGATAGAACCATTGCCCAGGGATCTGGTAGCCATCGGCCGCGCTGCGCACATAGCTGAGCGCGGTCATGGCCGATTCCTTCATGACATTGCCCAGATGCCCGGTCAGGGTCAGGCGGCCTTTGCCGGGCATGGCCGTGGCTTCCACGTAGAGGACCTCCCCGCCATAAGGGGTCCAGGCCAGGCCTGTGGCCAGACCGGGGGCTTTGATCCATTCGTGGGCCTCGTCGAAGAACTTGGGGCGTCCCAACCAGTCTTCCAGATTATCGGCCGTGATGTGGACCGGGTCGGTTTCGCCCGCGGCCACCCGGGTGGCTACCTTGCGGGCAATGGCGCCGATGCGGCGTTCCAGGGTACGCACCCCGGCTTCCCGGGTGTATTCCCGGATGATGCGAAAGATGGCGTCATCGTCGAAGTGGATTTCCTCGGGCCGCAGGCTGTTTTCCCGGATTTGACGGGGGATGAGGTATCCTTTGGCAATGGCGACTTTGTCTCGTTCCGTATAACTGGAAAGTTCGATGATCTCCATCCGGTCTCGCAGAGGGCCGGGGATGGGGTCCAGCCAGTTGGCTGTGGTGATGAAGAAAACTTCCGACAGGTCGAAGGGCACATCCAGGTAATGGTCGCGGAATTCGCTGTTTTGCTCCGGGTCCAGCACTTCCAGCAACGCGCTGGCCGGGTCCCCGCGGAAATCGCGGCCCAGTTTATCCACCTCATCCAGCATGAAGACGGGGTTGCGGCTTTCGATGCGGCGCAGGGATTGGATGATGCGACCGGGCATGGAGCCGATATAGGTGCGGCGGAAGCCGCGGATTTCGGCCTCGTCTCGGATCCCGCCCAGGGCCAGGCGCACGAATTTGCGATTCATGGCCCGGGCAATGCTCAACCCCAGGCTGGTTTTGCCCACGCCCGGGGGGCCCACAAAGCATAAAATGACCCCTTCCCGGTCTTTGCGGATGTAGTCTTTGGGGAGGTCCTGGACGGATGGGTCCTCTTTGCGTTCCTGGCGCAATTTGCGCACGGCCAGGAATTCCAGAATCCGGTCCTTGATGTCTTCCAGGCCGTAATGGTCTTCGTCCAGGACTCGGCGGGCGTGTTCGATATCCAGATTATCTTCGGTGCGTTTTTGCCAGGGCAGGCTCACCATCCAATCCAGATAGGTTTTGATCACCGAGTATTCGGGCGCCTGGATGGGGATGCGGCGCATGCGGTCCAGCTCGCGACGGGCTTCTTTTTCGGCTTCTTCGGGCATGCCCGCGGCGGCAATGCGTTCCTCCAGTTCCTTGATCTCTTCCAGTTGGGGGTTTTCTTCCCCCAATTCCCGTTGGATCACCTCGATTTGCTTGCGCAGGTAGAAATCCCGCTGCGCCTTTTCCATTTCCCCTTGGGCTTCTTGCTGGATCTTCTGGGCCAGTTGCCTGATCTCGACTTCGGTGCGCAGGAGCCGGATCAACAGCTCGAGTTTGGTGCGCAAGGGATGGGCTTCCAGGATGGCCTGGGCATCGGGCAGGGTGAACCCGGCGCTGGAAGCCAGGAGATAGACCAGTTGTCGTTCCCCTTCCACATTGCGGGCCGCGGATTCCATCTCTTCGGGCATCTGGGGGGAAAGGGCCACCAGTTGGGCGAAGAGGTCCTTGGCCGAGGCCGCCAATGCAGCTTCGATCTTGTCTCCCTGAACGTCATCCGGGAACGGGGTGACCCTCACCTGCAAGAAAGGATGGGTGGCGAGATAGGTGTCGATGCGGACGCGTTCGACGCCATGGAGCACCAGGCGCACCGTGCCATCTGGGGAGCGCACCATGCGATGCACCCGGGCCACGGTGCCGATGGGGTAGATATCCTCGGGCCCGGGCTCTTCCAGTTCCGGGTCTTTGCTGGCAGCCAGGGCGATGAGCTTTTCGTCTCGCTCCACCAGGTAATCGATCAGGCGCAGGGAACGGGGCTGGCCCACGGTGATGGGGAGCCACATGGTGGGGTACAGCACCACCCCGCGCAGGGGCAGCAAGGGCAGTTCAGGAGGGAAGGTGAAGGAGGGAGATGAGATTCCCTCAGGTGCAGCCTGGGGTTCTTGTCCGGTTTCCACCATGGCGGCCATGTCCTCTATGCGGGCTTCAATGTCTTTGAGGGTAGGTTCCCTGTCCTCTTGATCGTTTTCCTGGTCTTTGGGGTCTTGGGGGAAGAGTTTTTTCTTGAGGTCTTTGAGCATAAGTCGGGGTCCATGAACATACTGAATGCAATGCACAATGTATCCCTGTAATCTTAGCATGAAACGGGCCAGATGGGAATTTAGTTCCTTTTCGACTGCAAGGGTGCACAGGGCTTCCATAAAGCCTTTGCTATTTCTGAATTTTTTGATTTTTATGATAATCTTGATACATCTTACTCCCTTCCTTCCCTCCCTCCCTCATCTGCATTTGGCGAGGTTCATATCATGGCGACAAAGGCGCGCACATTCATTGTTTTTCTCGGCCCGCCCGGTTCGGGGAAAGGCACCCAGGCGAAGATTCTGGAAAAAAAGTTGGGCTTGCCACAAGTGGCGACCGGGGATCTTTTCCGTTATAATTTGAAGAACAAGACCGAACTGGGTTTACTGGCCAAAAGCTATATGGACGCGGGCGAACTGGTGCCCGACGAAGTGACCATCCGCATGGTAGAGGATCGCCTTTCTCGGGAGGATTGTGCTCCGGGCGCGATCCTGGATGGGTTTCCGCGTAATCTTCAGCAGGCCGTGGCCCTGGATCAGATGCTTGCTCCCTATGGCGGGGTGACCGTGACGCCCCTGTTTCAGGTGGATGACGAGGTGGTGGTGGAGCGCATCTCGGGCCGGCGGATTTGCCGGAACTGCGGTGCGGTATACCACGTCCAATTCAATCCGCCCAAGCAACCGGGGGTGTGTGATGTATGCGGCGGCGAATTGTATCAGCGAGAGGATGATAGGCCCGAAACGGTGAAGCGCCGCTTGTATGTTTATTACAAGCAAACCGCGCCCCTCATTGGCTATTACTTTGCCAAGGGGTTGCTGGAAGAGATTGACGCGTCCCAGCCTGTGGATCAGGTGACCGCGGCCCTGCTGGCGGTTCTGGCCAAACACGGCGTGGCGGTCTAGAGGCTATGATGCACTTTGCTTTCCTCAAAGCTCAGGAAAGCCGCATCGGAAGTTGGAATTGGCCGCAGATAACGCGGATGAAGCAGATTTTCGCGGATCTTTCAAACAGATGCCATGCTTTTTCAGCAAAAATCCGTGGCGATCCGCCGCATCCGCGTCATCCGTGGCGAATTGAAACGCCCGTCATCCACAAAATCGCGTCAAATTGGCGATAAGTTCCTGAACACTGATTCCTGGCTGACCTGCAAAGAGGTTGCTCACCGCGGAGAACGCAGAAGACGCAGAGTCAACTGAACACTGATTACTGATAACTGATCACTGATTACTTTCTTCCTGCCTTCGCCTCCTCGCGCGCGGAGCCGGGGAGGCTTTTTCGCGCCCATGCGCAAAATAATCAGAGGTCATCGTTGCCTCCTTTGGGTGGGGATGTCAGAAAAACTGATATCAGTGTATATTGGCATGATCGCCTTGTAGCCAGCGCGCCGGCCCGTAGACACGGAACAGTCCAACGGCAGGCTTGCCCGCGCCGATACCGGACGCAGATTTGCGCAGATGCAACGCAGATTTCCGCAGATGGTCTTATGTTCAACTACTGAACACTGAACACTGAATACTGAACACTCCCATTGCCGCCTCGCTCAACGCTGCCCTGACGACCTCAATCCTAATCCTGATCCGAATCCTATTTACAAAGCAGTCCAACGGCGGGCGCGCCCGCGCCGATACCGAGGAAAGATGATGGATGAGAGGTTTACGCCCCGAGGAAAATGCGGAGGATGGGATAGAGCATCGCAGCTAGCACCGCGGTGATGGGGACTGTGATCAACCAGGCCACCAGGATGTCGGTGAGATTCAGCCAACGCACCTGGCTTTTGCGTTCGGCCGCGCCCACGCCCACGATGGTGGAGCTGACCACATGGGTGGTGCTGACAGGCCCACCCAGGAAGGACGCGCCAAAGATCACCAGCGCGGATGCAAGCTGCGACGTAAAGCTATGCACCGGGCGGATGCGGTAGAATTTGCCGCCCAGGGTGTGAATGATGCGCCAGCCGCCGCTGGCCGTGCCCAGCCCGATGGGGATGGCGCTGGCGATGATCACCCAGTCGGGCACGTAGAAATGATCCTGGAAGCCCAGCGTTACCAGGCCCATGACAATGATGCCCATGGCCTTCTGGGCATCGTTCGTGCCGTGAGAAAGGGCCAGGGCCGTCGCGGTGAGAATCTGCGCCCGGTTGAAGGTGGTGTTGATTTTGGGCGATGCGCCTCGGGCCAGCCAGTAAGTTAGCTTCAGCAGAAGCCAGCCGATAATGAAACCCAGAATGGGGGAGAGAAACAGGGCCAGGGCGATTTTTATAAGCCCATCCATCTTAATGATGCCAACGCCACCATAAATCAGTGCCGCGCCCACCAGGCCGCCCGCCAGCGCGTGGGAAGAGCTGGAGGGAATGCCAAACCACCAGGTGATGATGTTCCAGAGATTGGCGGAAGTCAGTGCGGCGATGAGCGCAGTAATGGTAATGGCAGAGGGGTCTACCAGATCCTTGCCGATGGTGGTGGCGACGGCCACACCAAAAAGCAATGGTCCCACAAAATTGGCGACTGCGGCCAACAGCAGCGCGGCGCGAGCCGACATGGCCCGGGAGGCGATGATGGTCGCTACCACATTGGCCGCATCGTGAAAACCATTGAGAAAGTTGTAGAGAAGCGCCAGAGTAAGCAGGATGCCGAAAATGATGTATGGGTTCATCGAAATGAGGGATAAGTGAGGGTGAGGGTAAAAAAGTGCAGATGGCGCTCGCTTCGCTCGCTAGATGCCCTTCGATTGCTCAGGGCAGGCTTCGCTCCCTCCGGTCGCTCAGCATGACGAACATCTGCGTCAATCTGCGCTGCGAAGCAGCGGCGCAAATCTGCGTCCTACTTTCGTCGTGATGAAGAAAAAGAGGATACCCAACAAAAATAAAAGAGTCAAACGCGTACATGAAATAATGGCTCCACTGCAAAAAGAGGCGTGGTTCACAGCCCCCTCGGGCAGATTACCCGGCGAGGATGACCTGGGGCGGATCGCCGTTGAAATCCACCCGTGCCAGCCAATTGCCCTTCATGCCCATGGTTTCGTTGGGCAACAGATGACGGAACCGCTGCTCATGCAGCACCTTGTGCCCCTGCCGCACCTGCACCACAGCGTCATCGATAAACTTTGCAACGCGGAAGGTGACTCGTTTGAGGCGTGTGGGATCATCCGAGTCGGAGATGGTGTTGGGGAACACCCAGATGATGGGGGATTGGGGCAGGATGGGGAGACGGCGCCGGGGCCAGGCCCGCCCCGCCAGGAAATCCGCGATATGCCCGGCCGCGAAGCGGCCCTCCATGGCACTGGTGGCCGCGGTCTCGGCTCCCCGCAACAAATTGCCCGCGGCGAACACGCCCGGCGCGGACGTGCGGAACTGGCCATCGACGCGCGGGCCTTTCGTGCCCGCGTCCATCGTCAGTTCGCCCTTACGAGCCACCTCATATTCAGGAATCCAGTCGCCGGTGAAGACCACCGTATCGCAGGGGATGACCTGACGTTGCCCCGTGCTCAGGCTTTCGACCTCTACCCCTTCCACCCGCTTGCGACCCAGAATACGGGTGACGCGAGTGGAGGTGCGGATGGGCGTGGGATGGCGCACATGCATCAGCCACCATTTGGCGGGCGCGTAGGGGAAATAGAGCTGATCCCGGGGGAATTCGGTGATCATGGCCGCCACGGCCACGCCCGCGCCGGTCAACGTCATAAACGCGGAAAGGCTGACGCCCTCCGCGCCTACGATGACCGCGCGCCGGCCCACGGGCAGATGCTCTTCATCCACAAAGCGCTGCAACGAGCCGGTGGTGAAGACCCCGCGCGGACGGTAGCCGGGCACCAGCCGCGCGGCCCGGGGCCGCTCGCGCACCCCCGTAGCCAGCAGGATGGCCCGGGCCTCGATGGCGCCCAACCCTCTGGGGCTGGTGAAGGTCAGGGCCCTTTCGCTGTGCCAGCCGATGATGGTGGTTTCGGTCAACAGCTCCACGTCCAGCTCCCGGGCCAGAGCCACATAACGCCGCGCGTATTGCGGGCCGGTGTAAAGCCGATGGAAATCCCACACGCCAAAGCCGGTATGATGACACAGTCGCGGCATCCCGCCCGCTTCCGGCTCTCGATCCACCACCGTCACCCGGGCCACGCCCTGGCGCTTGAGTTGGATGGCGCTGGCCAGTCCGGCCGGGCCCGCGCCCACGATGAGAACGTCGGTTTGCGCGATGCTCATGATGGCAGCTCCTTTGCCACGTCCAGCGAGAGCAAGAAACGGGGGCTTTGTCCTGTTTCTCGGGCCAGGATGGCGGTGATGTGGGCCTGACAGTTGAAGCCCTGGCAGCGGCCCTGCATGGCTCGGGTGCGACGGCGCAGACCATCCAGGGTGCGGGCAGGCAGGGGGCTGTGAATGGCGTCCAGGATTTCGCCCAGGCTGACCTTCTCGCAATGGCAGACCATGCGCCCGTAGTCGGGGTTTTGGGCGATGCGTTCGGGCTGCTGATAGGGCCTTGGGCCCGCCTCACCGATGTTGGGCATGCGGATGGTCTTGAACTCCGGTTTGGGGAGCAGGGTGAGGCCGGCTTCGGCCAGAAGCTCACCCACATACTCGGCGATGCCCATCGCGGCGGAGACGCCGGTGGAACGAATGCCGCCCACACACACATAGCGTTGATCCCCGTGCAATCGAATCTGATAATCCTTGTGCTCGGTGGCGGCCCGCAGCCCCGCGTAGGTGGCGGTCACCTCTTCATCCAGCAGCCGGGGCAGAATGGCCCGTCCCTTCTCCAGCAGCATGGCCAGGCCCGCCTCGCTGGTGGCGGTGTTGGTTTTATCTTCCAGGTCCTCGGCCGTGGGGCCCAACAGCACGTTGCCGTAAACGGTGGGGCTGATGAGCACGCCCTTGGTCTTGGCCGTGGGCACGGGCAGGATGATGTGATTGACGAGGGAGCGGGCGAATTTGTCATACACGATCAACTCACCTCGCCGTGGGGTCACGGTGAAATCATAGTGCCCTAACATGTGGTCGATCTCATCGGAATAAAGGCCCGCGGCATTGACGAGATAGCGGGCGCGCACCGTCTCCTCCGGCCCTTCTACCAGGGTGACGCCCTCCCCCTGCCTCACGTTCTGCACCGGAAAGTTCAATTTGAGGGTGACGCCATTGAGCAGCGCCTGGGTGGCGAAGGCCAGAGGCAGGGTGAAAGGACAGATGAGGGATTCGCCGGGCACGAACAGGCCGCCGCGTGCGCCCTGGTTCAGGTTGGGCTCCAGCCGGTAGACCTCCTCGGGCGAGATGATGCGGACATCGGTGACGCCGTTGGCGTGGGCGCGGTCGCGCAGGGCCGGGAGGGCCTGACGCTGCTCCTCGTTCCAGGCGACCAGCAAGCCCCCCAGCGGCTCGGTGGGGATGCCCGCTTCGGGCACATAGTCCTGCATGAGGGCGTAGGAGCGCCGCAAAAGCTGCGCCTCCAGGGTGCCCGGTTGGGCGTCGAAGCCGGTGTGCCAGATGGCGGTGTTGGCTTTGGTCGTGCCCATGCCCACGTCGGGCTTGGCTTCCAGCAGGATGGTATTCAATTTGTATCGAGATAATTCACGGGCGATAGCCGTGCCAACGGCCCCCGCGCCGATGATGGCTACGTCGTATGTTTTTTGCATCGATGAGTGAGTCCTTGTCGATGTCCGCGATTGAAACGGCCCCGGACGAGGCTGCAACAGGCGTAATCCGTAAAATCGTTACGCATCACGCACCATCGGCCTGGAGGTTGTCCAGGGCCTGCTGCCAAAGCTGACCCGATCCCGCCAGGAAGCTTTCGGGGCCGGCGGTGCGGGCGATGAAGAGGATGCGGTCCCCGCGGTAGATGTCATGGGCGAATTCGAAGGGGATGTTATCCGCGGTGAAAGCCTGCCGCCAGATCTCCAGGGTGGGCAGGTCCACGGCCACGCCCATGATCTCGGCCCATTCCGCATCCAAAAGCGAAATTTCCAACTCCTGCACCGACCCCGCGGGCTCCACCGCGAAGTATTTGCGCAAAATGCCGTAAATGGAATCGGTGAGGTTGAAGTCCAGCAAGTCGGGAAAGAGATGCGCGGGGAAATAAGAATCCTCCACTGCGATGGGCTCGCCGTTGGCGGTGCGCACCCGTACGATGTGATAGACGGAGGCCCCTTCATCCAGCACCAGAGCCTGCACCACCTTGGGGCTGAGTGCGTCGTAGGGCAGCATTTCCGCAGTGATAAGCTTTGCTCCCGGCTCGACACCTGCCTTACGCAATTGTTCGTGCAGCCCCCCGGGCGAGCTGAGATCGAACCGGAATTTGGGCTGCGCCACATAGGCCCGGGAGCGGTTGCGCCGCACGATGAGCCCGCGTTGCGCCAGGATGTTGATGGCGGCCCGCGCGGTCATGCGGGAGATGCCGTAGCGTTCCGCCAGCTCCCGTTCGGAGGAGATGCGCGCGTCTGCGGGCAGGATGCCAGCTTTGATCTCTTCTGCGATCTGTTCGGCCACCTGTCGATAGATGGGGCGGTTGGGGGTGCGGGTTTCGGGCATGGGGTTGGGGAGATCAGTATTCAGTGTTCAGTGAAGAGTCGCCATGAGCGGTGGCTCACCGCATCACGACGAAAATGGGGACACAGTCTGCAGGTTTGCAGGTGGCACGTGGCAAGTGGTCACGGTATGCATCTCAGACATTTGGCGTGGTTTAGCCGAGCGAAGTGGCGTCCACCACGCCCGCCCGGCGATGAAGTCGCCGGGCTATAAAACGGCGCCGGATGAATCCAGCTAGCCCCGCAACTGATTACTGATGACTGATCACTGATTACTCGTACTCGCGCCTAACCTCGGCCTGACAATCCTCAATCGGGTGCGTCCTATTTCGGTTGAGGCTGTACTCACCGACTGAAGTCGGACACTTAAGGCCTACGGCCAATGGACGGCCTTCGCCGTCCAGTCGTACGGTCGACGGAGGTCGACCGTCGGCGCGAAGCGCCTAAAGAGTCCGAGTTCACTCGGATAGGAGGCTGGCGCCAACTCATTTAGGACGCACCCTCCTCAATCCTAATCCTATTTACGGAACAGTCAGGCGAAGGGGTGCAGGGGCTCTGAATCCAGCACGCGCACGGTGTGGGTGATGAGCCGCTGTTCGGGCGTCCAGATGTGCAGATGATAGGCGGGCGCGTCCAGAATGTAGGCGGAGCGCCCCAGGGTCAGGTCCAGATACAGCCTCATGCCCATGCTGGGCGCGGTGCTGACGCCCACGCCCAGCCATTGGGTGAAGGAGGAGAGATGAATGTGCCCGGCCAGAATCTGCACGATGTTGCCGTGCCGGGCGATGACGTCGCCCAGACGATCCGCGCCGATGAAGCCATCTATATCGGTTTCGATGACGCCAAAGGTGGCGGGGGGGTGGTGCATGAAGAGCACCGTGGGGCGCGTTTCCTCCTCGCGCAATCGCTCATCCAGCCAGGCGGCCCGGGTTTCGCAGATTTCGCCACCGGGAGCGCCCGGAATGGTGGTGTCTACAGTTATCAATCGTATATCATACCCTTCGATGACGTAGTTGACAAAAGCATCCGATTCGGTCGGGCAGCGTTCCGGGCCGAACGCGGCCAGCAGCGCGGCCCGGTCGTCGTGGTTGCCGGGGATGACATACCAGGGCGGCATTAGTTCGTCGAGGATGGCGGCCGCGTGGTCCATCTCCTCGGGCAGGCCGTTGTTGGTCACGTCGCCGGTGACGAGGACGACATCGGGCCTGGGATCGAGCTGGTTGATGTGGGCGATGCACCGGGCCAGGTAGTCGGCCGTGGGAACGACGCCAAAGGTTTTTCGTCCCCATCCTTCCAGATGGAGGTCGCTGAGTTGGGCGATGAGCATGGTGAGTGCTATGAAAATAGGATTCGGATCAGGATGAGGATTGAGATCATCAGGACAACGTTGAGCGAGGCACCAACGGGCGTCAAACGTCAAGCGTAAAACGTCAGGACATGACGCATGACGTTTGACGTTTGACGAGATCGGCTTCCCGCGCCGCCCTGGCCGCGAGGCGTTTTCATCGGTATCGACGAGCCGTTGCTCGTGTCGCCTGCTACGCCGCGTTTTCTTCCTTCTGGAAAGCGAAGGCGATGATGCCGAGAACCCCGGTGGTGATCATCATTAAGACGCTGACCGCGTTGATCTCGGGGGAAATGCCGAAGCGCAGGCGGGAATAGAGGATGATGGGCACGGTGGGATCGGGGCCGCTGAGGAAGTAGGTGGTGTTGAAGTTTTCGAACGAAAACAGGAAGGCGATGATGGCCGCGCCCACCACGGCCGGGGTGAGAAAGCGCAGGGTGATGTTCAGGATGGCGCTGGTGCGGGTGGCGCCCAGGTCCATGGCCGCTTCTTCCAGGGAAGGATCGAAGCGTTTGAGGCGGGCGGTGACGA
>JALWZT010000272.1 GCA_027002405.1 Anaerolineae bacterium
GGGGATGGTCTTTGCGTGGAGGTAGGGGTGGCCGTGGGCGAAGGAGGGTGCGAGGTTTGGACAGGCGTGGAGGAGCCGGCAGGCCCCGAAGGCGAAGGGGTAGGGGTGGGGATGGCCCGCGCGGGTTGAGACCCAGGAGGCCCGCCTGCTGGGGTGGCCGTGGCTAAGGGCATAGGGGTAGGCGTGGGAGAAGGGGTGATGATCGGCGTGGGCGAAGGCCATTCATTCGGTGGCAATGCCCCCTGCCCCCACCGTTTCAGCTCTGCCAGAATTGTCTGAGCCAAAGGTTGAAGATCCAAAGGCAGATTTGGGATCAAAGCCTGAAGCTGGACTGCCTGCGCCTGGGCCGTGCGTTGAATCAAGGATTCATTCCTTGCAGGCTGGGCCAGAGCTTGCTCCCAGGTTTGCCGATAGCCCTGAATGAGCTCCGGACCCACGGGACGGCCCGTGGCCACCGTACGTTCCAGCTCGTCCAAACGGCGTTGGGTGAGCTTCAGATAATAATAGGAACGAATGCTGGGATTCGGGGTTAGGGCCAGAGTCCAGGTTTCGGAAAGCCGCTTGAGCCGATAGAGGGGCTGGCCAGGGAGCGAGCGTTGGGTAAAGAAAATGAAAAGGATCAGCGCCAGGCTCACCACCGGGACCCAGTAAATGGACTGCCACAGGCTCTGGATTTCATGCCATAGGGACTTCCTTCGCTGCCGTTGGGTGTTTAAGACCGCGTTCATTTGCAGTCGCGCGCGGCGGTGCGGGGGCGATGGCACAGGGGCTTCCATCAAAAGCCGGCCCGCGGCCAAAAGCGGGCCCAGGTCTTCATCTCGGGGCAGTTCCTGGCCCGCAAGCAGGGCGTCAATCGCCGCGTCCAGTCGATCGTTCAAATCAGTCATGATAGCCCAGATTGGTGAGTTCTCTGCGCAAGGCAGCCAGGGCCCGGCGCTGCAGGGTTTTGACCGCGCCCAGATTCTTGCCCATCAAACGAGCCACTTCTGGGGTGCGCATCTGGGCGACGAAGCGCAACAGAATGACTTCGCGCTGGTCAGGGGTGAGCCTTTGTAGAGCCTGAGAAAGGTAGGCCAGGGCTTCCTGGGTGAGAAGGTCTCGGGCAGGGTCGTCTCGATCATGAATCCAACTTTCTTGCAGTTCCAAAGGGTCGGGAGGTCGAGCCTTCCGCCGACGATGGTAGTCGTAGGCCAGATTCCGAGCGATGCGAGTAAGCCATCCCCCCAGCCCCCCATCATGAGGATGAAAACGACGGATGTTTTTAACAGCCCGCTCGAAGACCTCGGCACATAAATCTTCCGCGGTCTGGGCGTCGCCTACCTGATAGTAAAGGTAACGATAGAGGCGTGGGTAATGCTGATTAAAGATGATCTGCCAGGCTTCATCATCCAATTCCCGGGCGCGCTGGACCAACGTGCCTTCATCCATGGGGAAGGGCGAAGACGCGTGAGCTCCCAGAGCCAGAAGAATGAGGGGAAAGGGCCAGGTCACCGCGCGGGAGATAAATGGGGGAATTAAGGAGTTGCAAAAAGAGGAAGATGGGTGGCCGTTAAATGATCTTCCAGATAAAAAACTTGAGGGCCTGCGCCCTGGTCTTCCACCCATACCATCCCGATGCGTGCGCCTTGTGCCGCGGCATCGGGCTGACCGCTCGTTGCACCTGCCCAAAATTGGGGATCGGACCATGTGCGCAAACGGAACTGGCGGGCCAGGCCCGAGGAGGTCTGCCATGCCCACCACAACCCCTGAGAAAAGGTCAGCGCCACGACCGGTTCCCGGCCCGTCTGCCGGGCTTGCATGTGCCAGGTGTCCTGGTTCCATTGAGCCAGCCGTGCCTGGTCGCCTTCCTGCCAAACCAAAGCCAACGCGCCATGGTCTTGGGCCATCCGGGCTCCATAAGCTTGCTGGGAACCATCCGTAAGCGCCTGGGGCGAGCTCCAGGCGTCGTCCTGGTATTGGGCTGTCCACAGGCGCAGATTTTGAGTGAAGTCGGCCCGGTATTGCCAGACCAGGTGGAGGGTGCCGGAGGCATCGAATCCTGCTGCAGGATGCGCACCTTGAGCCTGGGGAACAGGCAGAGCCACGGGCCAGCTTTTGCCGTCCGCGGATACTGCATGATAGATGGTATCGTCGCCTGGGGTGGTATCGGCCCAAAAGAGATGGAATCGGCCATCCGGGCCCATAACCCAGGTGGGAGCGTAAGACCCACCATCGTTATCGGAAACGTTTTGAGGAAGGGCCCATCCTTGTTGCGGATCCCACATGCGCGTGAAGATGTCGTAGTTGCCGTTGAATTCTTGGCTCCAGGCCAGATACACTGCGTCGCCATAGGGATCGGCCACCAGCGTGGGGTCTTCTCCCTCATCTGCGACGCGTTGGGGAGCAGACCATTGGCCTTGTTGCTGATAGCGGTGCCAGAGGCCATCGGGTTGTTTCCATACCCCATGGACCCGGCCCTGGCGGTCGATGGCCACGGTGGGCGCGGAAGCTTCTGTGCCTGGGGGAGAGATGGGATATCCCACCTGGGGTTGTGCCAAAGCGGGTTGGATGAACGCCACCAGGGCGCCCACCCAACCCAGGAGGAGGGAGGAAAGGAGGAAGGAAGCGATGCGAGCGGGGATCATGATGTTGCGTCGGGTCAGCCGTATGGCGAGCGTCACGGATTCAGACTTTTGATGCGAAGGGCCAGGAAGGAACCATCGAGTTGGACCTGGGCATAGACAGCCACCGGCACGCCCACGCCCAAGGGGCCGTGGCGTTCATCGAACACAGTCCGGCCATCGACGTAGACCGTGCGTCCCGAGATGGTCCAGACGTCATCCTGGATGGCTTCCACAATCCCTCGGAACTGGGTGCGGGCATCGGTGCGACGTACCCGCAGTTCTATAGCCAACGGCGCGCCCTCCGATTGTAGCATGGCTTTGACTTCCACCAAAGCACCCAGTTGGGGCAGACCTATGATGCGGGTTGTGTCGGTAAGCTGGACCGCCCGACCAGCCACAGTCCATTGGGTGGCATCGAAGGCTTCCAGCATGCCGGTCCATTCGACGCGATTTTGTTGTTGGACTTCATCCCCTTCCACGGTGATGGCAATGGCCAGCAAGGAGTTATCCTCCATGCGACGGGCTTTCACCTCCGCGGCCACGCCCAACGCGGCTTGTTCCAGGTTGTAAAACTGCGTGTCATCGTCCACCACCACATCGAACCCGGCCACGGTCCACAAGTTGGAGCTCATGGCCTGGATGGGGCCGCGGAATTCGATCTTCGAACCATCGGGCACGTGGTTTTCGATGTGAATGCGGTAGGCATAGAGGCTGCCGTCATCCCGGCGCACGGCCTGCACCTGGGCGAAGGCGCCCACCTCGGCCGCGCCTTCCCGTTCATCGATGCGGGTGTTGGCATCGACGAGCACGGTCTGCCCATCGATGATCCACTGGGTGTCCGAGATGGATTCGATGATGCCCTGGAACTGGACCATCACTTGAGTGGGGTCCGCGGGCAAGGTGACGATGTGTTCAGCCCACAGGGTGCCATCTTCTTGGGGGAGGGCCTTGACCCCCACACGGGCGCCCACTTCCGCGGGGCCAAAGGTTTCCACGATGCGGGTGCGTTCGTCCACCACCACATCTCGGCCGCTGATGGTCCAGGTGGTGTCGTTTTGGGCTTCGATGGTGCCTTGGAAGACGACCGGGATGGGGTTTTCGGAGGGGCGACGTTTGACCTCGATGCGCACGGCATAGAGGGAGCGGTCTTCCAGGACCCGGGCCTGGACTTTCACCAGGGCCCCCACCTGGGCCTGACCATGTTCCTCATCAATGACGGTGTGCTCATCCACCTGTACTTCGCGGCCGCTGATGATCCAGGTGCCATCGTTCATGGCCTCGATGGTGCCCACGAACTGGATATCGTAAGCGCCTTCGCCTTCGGAATGGATGACTTTGATCCGTTTGGCCAGCAGCGTGCCATCCGATTGGCGTTCGCCCCACACAGAGACCACCGCGCCCACGGTGGCAGGCCCATGGGATTCATCGATGACAGTGTTTTCATCAACGAGGACCTCGACGCCGGAGATGGTCCATACATGGTCCTGCTGGCTTTCGATCACCCCCATGAAAGCCACAGGGGCCCGGGGCGTGCGGGTGGGATGGGGGGTTCTTGTAGGATGAGGGGTGCGAGTTCGGT
>JALWZT010000273.1 GCA_027002405.1 Anaerolineae bacterium
CGGCAAAGGTTCGTATTGCGTATTCCGTATTCCGTCCAGTCGTTACGCAATACGCAATACGGAATACGAGTCACGCCGCCCTGGCCGCGAGGCGTTTTCCTCGGTATCGGCGAGCCGCCGCTCGTGGCGACTGCCTTCATTTTGTACCACGATTTCATCCCATCCCCAGTATGAGTAACGCCCGATTATGTCCGTCGAAATCACCATTCAACTTTCCCAGAATCTGGCAGACCGCTATCAGAAAGCTCCGGGAGAAGTGCAGGAGTAGTCAGTCACTGGAGTCTGGCGAAAATGATTTTGGCCCTTCAAAACAGGATGCCCTCGATTCATTTTGGGTTAGGGCATCCAGTGGGCGGGAGTGAGTCGATTGGTCTCCATGCGTTCCATATCGTCCACAATGAGGCGGCACAGCGCCGGCAGCCCCTCCAGGTCCGCGGGCGCAATCATCCGACGCACGGGAACGCGCCGCAGCAGACGCCCGATTACCTCGAAATCCCGCCGTTTCATCTCCCTGGTCGCCAGGTATTTCACGTAGATGTTGGAGAGCAGGTCGATCATCGCCTCGGCTCCTTGCACGGGAGCGATGGAAGCTGCCTCCTCTCGGCCGCTGATGAGATAGATTGCCGCCAGGGGCAAGGGCGACGCCTGGAACGCGTCCGCATCCAGGGGAAGATAACGCTTGTCCCAAACCGGGTCTTTAGGGATGATGCGGGGGAAGCGTTGAGGATCGCCCTGCAAAAAAGTCAGGGCGTCATTCCACAACTTGAGCTTGGGATAGCCTGGCAGCACCCAAAACCTGTCCGCCCGCTCATCCAGCACGCCCAGGTCATCGCTGAGGACAGGATGTCCCAGGCTGGCAAAGGCCGCGGCCAGAGTGGATTTGCCGGCATGGGCGGGCCCCACCAGCAAGATGGCATGGTCATCCACGGCCACGGCGCTGGCGTGCAATACCAGCCTTCCATGCAATCGCAGCCATTGCCCTATCACCGGCCCCTGCAGATAGAGGGCGGCAGCCTCGGGCGAGGACTGCGGAAACCAGCCGCCCCGAATCAGGCGTTTGGCCGGCTCAAGGATAAAAGCCGCTTCACCGGGGTAGTGAAAAACGTACTCTTCTCTTACATTTCGCCACACCCTGAGAATCGGGGTTCCCTCGGCATTCCGATATGCGCTCTCGTAGACAAGCCGATGATCCTTGCTCATAAAAAAACCGACATCCTCGATTTCATCAAGTTCGATGATGAGATCGAAGATGTCGGGCGTTTGAGAAGGGGCGTAGATGTCAGGAAGTTGCGATTTAGAAAAGATCAGTAATCCATAAGAATTGGAGAGCATCATTCATCAGATTCCTCATACGCCCGTCTCGAAGCAGAGGAGGAACAAAAGGAGGGGGACTGTGCCTAAAGAGTCCGAGTTTACTCGGCCAGTGGTGCAACGAAAAAGGGAAGTTATTTCTGGACGCTTACTTAGCCAGTCTTTTGTTGAAAACCGAAATCCAATCCAGACACTAAGAAACTATTTTGAGTTTTCTGATAGATATTTCCATAGAGCGTGAGTTTAGGAGGAGAATACGGCTTGCGTTGATGCGTATCATGATCTTGGGAGCGATTAAGCGTCATCATGCCTCCATATCCCGATAGCGATTTTGATTCCAGAAAAGCAACGTCAACGCTGTGAAGAACTGTTCGAGTTCATCTTGGTTGAGTTGCTGAACAGCTTTCGCGGCCTTGCTCAAATTGGCGATATTCACGTATCGCCCAAAGATAATTTGAGAGCGCCGAAGATATCTTTCGATAGCAAGTGTATCAAAACCCCCTCGTTTTGCCAAAACTTCTGTCAGACTCTTGTCTAGAGCGCTTTTGGGGCGCGTGCGCACGGCTTCGGGGATGCGGCCTTGTAGCGCCTGGCGTACGATGAATTTCGCCTCGAACCAGGGAAGTGGCGGCAGTGCGAGGAGGTATTCAACGACGCGCACATCGAAATAGGGATGACGGAATTCCAGGGGTGCGGCGCCCGTCTCGATGTCGTAGGTTCGGGTGAACAGCGAGGGCCAGAGGGGCGCACTGAGATTGGCGTAGGCCTCAGGGCGGAGGGGATGAGGCGCATCCGCCATCTGCTCGATGCTCGCCCGCCACGCCTCCCATCGCTCTGGCAGACGCCCTCGCTGCACAAAATCGGGCTGGAACCAGAAGTGGAAGGCAGGGGGGCGGAGCCTATCGCGCGAGTTGCTGTGTCCGCGCGTGAGACGGGTGCGCAGATAAAGGGGCGGCCATCGCCCCGTGGCCCGACGATAGTCGCGCAGCGCCGAGGCCAGCCCCCGCCAATGCAATCCTTTGACCTGATCCCACAGATAGTTGCGCGAGGGATAAAGCGCGGGATCGCCGCCCTGACCGGTCAGCGCCACCCGCCCATGTTCGGCCATCCGCCGATACAGATCGACCGAAAGCTGCCACAAGGGGTCAGCCAGCGGCTGATCCACGGCCCAGACCGGTCGCTCCCAACCTTGAAACAGGGTGTATCCATCGGCGCCGATGACGGTGAGCGGCAATCCCAGATGGTCGGCCACCTCGCGAGCGGGGAATATCTCCCGCTCTTTGCGAGCGTAATGTCGGGAATCCAGGGTGAAGGCCCTGAGAGAAGCCAGATTCGTTCCGTGGGCCAGGGCCGCCACCGCGGTGGAATCCAGTCCGCCGCTCATGAGGATGCTCACCCGTTGGGCGCGCAATCGATCCTGCACTGCCCGGCCCAGCGCCTCGCGAAAGTGCCGCACATAGTCGTCCGGGTTTTTGTATCGGATTTCCCCATCCGTGGGCAGCGTCCAATAGCGACGCACCCGCGGCCTCGTTTCGCCCGCTCGCCAGATAAGGGTATGCGCCGGGGGCAAAGCCCGAATGGCCGCGTAGATGGTGAGACTGACATCCTGATAGCTGCCGAACAGCAGGAAATCGGCCACCGCGTCCTCATCCAGCGCGTCCGATATCCCCGGATAACGACGCAACGCGCCCACGCTGTTGCTCGCCAGAAAGGCGTCAGCGGTTTGGGCGTAGTACAGCGGTTTGACGCCAAAATGGTCGCGAGCGGCGAAGAGCGCGCGGCGTCGCTGATCCCAGAGGATGAACGCGAAATCCCCCAGCAGATGGGTGACGCAATCCTCGCCCCAGGCCCGATAGGCGTGAAGGATCAGCGCCTCGTCCGACGCGTTGGCGGGAACTTGCTCGCCCCGGGCCGCCAGCGCGCGGTGAAGCTCCTCCCGGGCGTCGATGCGAACGTCCGCGGTGATCCACAGCCCCGCTTCCGTCAGCGATGCTAGCCCCAGAGGAGTCGTATCCTCCATCGTGCGAAAAAGCGCATTGCCCAGGCAAACGGAGCCATCGCACCAGGTGGTCTGGCCATCGGGCCCGCGACGGCCCAGCGCCTTCATCATCGACTGCCAAAGCGCGGGAGTCATGGGGGCGCCATCCCGCCGGAGGACAGCCAGGATGCCGCTCATAAGGCCTCCCTCCCGGATTGAAGGGAATCCAGGTCCAGAGGCGTGTAGACCGCCACGGCATCCTCGAAATCGTTGAGCGTGACGCCCAGATACGTCACCCAGGCGTGGGACTCAAACCGCGTCAGGGTGCGCACTCCCACCTGCAATCGAACGGGCGCGCCCCGCCGTCGCAGCAGAAACCAAAGGGTCATCGATTCCGCCAAACAGGCGACGGGATGCAGTTTGACGCGACGGTTGGCAAAAATCATCACGCTCGCCCACCGCCACACCTGGTCCAGAGGCGGGCCCTGAGCGTCCTCGTCGGCATCATGCGAATGTCGGGCCAGGGCCCGCACCGTGCGCCGAAACCCAAACCGCCGCGCGGCCCAATCGATGGCGCTCAGCCAAAACAAGGTTTGCAAAACCAGCCAGCGCTCTCCCCATGTTTGCGGAGGGACGCCCCGGATATCGAAGGCCCGATCATCCCGCGTCGGCACCATCGGGCAACACCTTCACCAGCCCATTTTCCAGCAATTCATCGAGGAAACGAGCCATATCCGCTTGCAACCGCTCCGGCGTCACCTCATACTCCGCCAGCAGCGCCTCAGAGGCCGCGCCCAGATTGGGGGATTCCAACATCACCTGCAACATACGCGTGCCCACTTCATCAAGGCCGAAGTATTGTTCTGTTTCGAGATTGAGCAGGATGGAATCCTCCGCAAGCGGTTGAAACAACGTGTCTTTCGTCAACACGATCTTCTGCAACGCGTTCAGCTCATCCATGCTTCCTTCCTCCTCTGAACAGTCGCCATAAGCAATGGCTCAGCGCATAACGATGAAAATGGGGCGCAGGTGGCAGGTAGCAGGTGGCAGGTGGCAAGTGGTCACGGTGTGCGTCTCAGACATTTGGCGTGGTTTAGCCGAGCGAAGTGGCGTCCACCACGCCCGCCCGGCGATGAAGTCGCCGGGCTATAAAACGGCGCCGGATGAATCCGGCTAGCCCCGCAGCTGATTACTGATGACTGATCACTGATTACTCCTGCTCGCGCCTAACCTCGGCCTGACAATCCTCAATCCTCAATCCTCAATCCTAATCCTGATCCTATTTACGGAATGGGTTGGTGAATCCTAGCAGCCACCGATAAGGGTAATACAAGAATGTCAAAACAGAATGAGAGATGTCATACCGTTGCTGCATATAGGTAGGTGATGGAAACAGCTTCGACCACAAAAACTGCATCCGCCTGCGATGTCCGGACATGCCTAACAGATCCCTCAGCAGTCGATGGCCTGGCGAGACGTTGGCTCGGATCAATCGGGCAAAGACACGATGCTCTTCGGGCGAAGCCTCCAAACGGGCTAAGGCATCTAAGATTGTAGGCGGGACAGACACGCGCCAGTATTCTACCACAATGGGTAATACTTGCTGCAAAGGTAGCAGCAGTCGAAAATGTCTCCCTCGATCCAATAATAAGTCCCAGTCCATCGATGGGCCAAAATGAGATATCACCTCGGCCACATCATGCCACCAGCGCAGCCCCTGGCCCTGGTGATGCAATACAAGATGGACGATGAGATGGAGCAGGAGTGCCTCTGGTCTCAACATGAGCGTGGAGAGTTCGCCCACTTGTGCAGGGATGGCTGTCTCCCAGAACCAGGCCATGGGCAGTCGTTCTTGATAGTAGGGCGAATCGATTAAGCTCCAATGGAGCTCCACGATCATCGGAGGCATCCCTTCGAGCCGTTGCAGGGCGATCTCGTTTTCATAAGCCAGGAAGATACCCGGATACTCTTCCTGATGCCGCGGTGCATAGCCCAGAGCCTGGATGATCTTGATAGCCCGCAGCATGTCCCCCTGGTGAATCAGCAAATCGGCATCGGTCATCCTGCGCAGTGCGATATTGGGGTATACGCTCCCTAGCAGGGCCGCGCCTTTGAGCGCAATGAAAGGGATACCCGACTGATCAAAAGCTCGCCCGATGTGCGCCAATTCTGCCATCAGAAGCATATTGTCCAGCCCGGTGCGGATATAGCGTCGATGCCAACGCGTCAGGACCTTTGACGGCGGCCAGCTTTGTTTTCGTAGCAAGGAATAGAGAATGGGAATAAGCAACTCGCTGGCGGCCCGATGTTCGATAGTCTCCCAATTCAGATCCTGGCACACCATCCAATCCTGGGCCTCGTTCAAGGCGCCGGCATCAAATCGGCTGCGCAAGCAGAGGATCAGGAAGTGTGCGATGGGATCGTCCGTTGAGGCAATGAGCATGGTTTGGGTTCAATGCAGGATGGGCAGCCAGCTACGGAAAGGGAGAACGCGAGACAGATTGGCGACCTGGGTTTCCCCTGCGGGCGAGGGGAGACCGTTTATGTCCACCCACTCCAGGCGATAGGTGATCCTCGCCTCCTGCGGCAGAGCCATATCCCGCCAGGCATAGGTGCGTCCCAGGGAAGAGCCGGGCGAAGGGCTGAGAATGAGTGTGTCGTTGAGTTTCTGCCAGGGCTGGGCAGCCGACGCCCGCCGGTAGAGATTGAAGCCCAGCAAATCGAACTCGCTGACCGTCTCCCAGGTGAGCAGTGCGCCGCCCGTGGGCAGCCATTGCCCCTCGAAGCGGGCCATGCTCACAGCCTGGGGGTTGGTGTGGGCCAACACGAAGCGGTTGACGCCCGATCCCAGGGGCAGGCTGTTCACCGTGACCCAGCAGCCGATATTGCCCGCGTTGCAGGCACTGCGGCTGTCGGGCGTGATCTTGGTCCACGTGCCGTTGCCATTGTCCTTCCACACGAACAAGGTGGTCGGGTCCTGGCCCGAGCGCAATTCGCCATATTCGTAGTAGAATTTGGCCGTGACCGCGCCGGCGCTGCCGGGGGTGATGGCGTAACAGCGCTTCACAGGGTAACTGCCCGCGGGCACGTTGGGGCAGGTATTCTGATTGCCGCGAATGGCCACCTCCGTATTCCCCACACTACCATTCAAATCCATGCCCCAATACCTGTCCGCGGCGCTGCTGCTGGTGATGTGCAGGAATGATGTGGCGCCGCCCACGCTGCGCGTCTGGCGCATTTCGCCGTTATTGGCAACGTCATTGTCAGCCTGGGGCTGATGAGAGGCTGGCACCGTTACAATGGCTCCGGTGTTCACCACCAGATCATAAAAGGTCGTGGTCGCGGCGCCGCCAATGGTTTGTACGTTCGTTCCATTGAAGGTGACCCGGCCGTTGTTGTGCGTGAACGTCCCGTTGTTCGTCCAGTCCCCCGAGAGGTTGATATTATGATCCCCATACGTTTTGCCGTTCAGTGTCTTTCCAGAATCAATGAGGATACTGTGAAAATTATAAGTGCCTGCGCCCCCCAGAGAGGTGTCACCATCAAAGGTAACAGTTTGGCTTCCCCCATCGAACGTGCCACCACTGGCCACATTAAAATTGCTCCCCTGAATGGTCATATCCGTCTGAGCAGTGAGGGTATTGGACGCTCTCACCTCCAGGTTGTCCAGGATGGTGTCCCCGTTTCCTGACAGGGCATGCGTGGTATGGGAAGCATCGTCATCAAAAATCATCGTTCGCCCGCTGGATTGCGTAAAAGAGCCATCATTGCTGAAATCGCCGAATACATAGATGCTGCCGTCGGTATGTTGAACTGCTGCCCCTGAGGCGATTTCGAGATGAACGAAACGTTTGGCCCCGCTGCCATCGATGGTGGCTGTGTTATTGGATTTACAGGCGCCAGTGAAGCGAACTGTGGTGTTTGTTCCCGCATTCAATGTGCCCGAGGTGGACTTGCTCAAATTCCCGGCAATGACGGTGGTCGTATTGTTTCCCCAATCGAAGGTCACATTGGAGGACAAATCTATGATGACATCGCAAAAGGTCGTGTCGCCACTCAGACTCTGGGAGCCGCTAGAGGCGCTGAATTGGACTGTGCCATTTTCATGATTGAAGGTTCCGCCATGGCTGTTATCCCAATTGCCCTTGACGTCCAGGGTGTATCCCGCCAGGTTCAGCGTGCCGCTGGCGTTGATGGTGACGTTCGCGGCGCTTTCGTTTTGCGTGAGGGTCACCGTATGATTGATGCTAACATTGTCGGTTGCCCCGGGCGTCCCCCCGCCACAGCCAGTCCAGATAATTGGGGCGTTCCAGATGCCATTTTGGACGGTGGCGCAATCGGCTGCGTGCACAGATGAGGGCAGGATTCCCGCCACCACAATCAGGCCCGTGATAGCTATGAGTAAAAACAGGAGAAAGCGGTGAGAAGACATGGTGTAATGCTTTGTAAATAGAGCCACGAAGGCGCGGAGAAAGTAATCAGTTATCAGTTATCAGTAATCAGTGTTCAGTTGACTCTGTGTCCTCTGCGCTCTCTGCGGTAAGTACCCTTTCTGCATGGCTCATGGCGTCTGCAAAGCGAAAGGCAAAAACACGCGCCAGGCCGCGGCGCGGAGATGCAGAGTCTGGTGCAGGATGACGGCATCCTGGCCCGGCGCGCGTATCACGGCCCGCACCTGGACGCTTACCTCGCCCGCCAATCCAGAATCGACGCGCAGGGTGAAGGGCAGGCCGCGGCTTTCGCCGGGCAATAGGGTCAGGGTCCAGGTCAGACGACCGGGTTCTACCTCCGCGTCTGGCGCATTTTCCACGCTCAGGAAAGCAGGATCGAAGGTGACGACGGCCTGGACGCCCGCCAGGGGCGTTGCTGCGTCGTTGCGCACAGTCAGGGTAGCGGTCAGGGTCTGCCCGGCGATGGGAGACGTGGGGTTCACCGTCAGGCTGGAACGGTCCAAATCCCAATGGTCGGGGCGCCGCAGCCGCAAGGCGGGATCGCCGAAGAGGATGGAGGTATCGATGATGTCGTGCCAGGCGTCGCTGTGGTCCGCAAAATAGCCCTTGCCCGCATCGATGGCCGGGCCCAGACGTTCGATCTTATCCTGATAGATGGCTTTGATGATGCCCTGATTCAACGCGGTGAGGCTATCGCCCACATGCAGGCCCGCGGGTGAGAGATCGGCCACCGAGCCGCGGCCAGGGGTAAGCACCAGGGTTTCGCCCAGGCTCTGCCAATCCCGATGGAGATTGATGAAGTAACCACTCCAACAGGCGTAGGTGAAGGTCACGGGCCAGACCGAGTTCTCGGCCAGCGTGGGTGGATCAAAGATGTTGAACATGCTCACCGAGCCCCAGCGAAAGCGGGACGCGTGGCCGAACCATTGCAAGATCAACGGTGGATCGTCGAACGCCCGCCTGAACGCGGCACGCATGGCCGCGGCGTCGGGCTCATCCACCAGATAATAGAGGTGGCGATCCTGATAGGCCTGGGGCAGCCAGTGCTGGCGAATGGCGTCGCTAATGCGCGGGAAATCCGCGTCGAAACCGGTGGCACGGTCCGCCGCGAACAGGATGCGCTTCTGCCAATCACCCGCGGGGGCCGCCTCGTAGGTCAGGATTTTGTCCACCACCGCGGTGACTTCCGCGGGGGTGCGGGCGGGGATGCGGCCAATGCTCATGTCGGGCAGGTTGTCGGACCCGTCCACGCTCACATAGCGATTGTCTGCGGCGGTCTCGCCGATCCAGGGATCGACGTCGATGAGGTAAGGGGGGATGAGGTTGGGCAGGGAAGTGCCCGAGTTCTCGCGGAAATCGTAATGACCATCTCCCACCAGAAGGACGAAGCGAGGCGGCCCCTGCGCCCCGCGCCAGTGTTCGTACGCGTAGGCCAGAAAATCGCGGATGGCTTCGGGGTCCAGCCGGCCGAAGTTGAATTCGTCGTAGATGTCCTGGACGTCCACTTTGGCCACGATCATGCCTTCGGCCCGACGGTGAGCCAGCAGAGGATCGATGGCATCTCCCAGGGAGGGGTGGACAATGGCGATGTAATCCACATGGCCACGAGGCCCTCGCAGATGGGAGGGGCGGTCCTTTGCGATGGCTGTGGGCTCGAGAAAGGCGTTGGGCTCGCTGACGAGGTAACGGGCATGAACAGGCGCGTCATCCCACACATGGACGCGGCCTTCTTGCGCCCGAACGCTGAGCACACGCACGGGATGACGGGGATCGGTAACGTCGAAGGCCCATGCCTGGGGAGAAGAGAAGCCCTCGATGGCGATATCGACAGGCCCGGCGGGCACTCCCTGGGCCAGCAGCCATCCATCCTGGGCCCACGCTCGGGCAGGGTAGTCGATCTCCACCCAGTCGGGCGAAATCCAATAGCTCTCAATGCCCGCATCCGTGGGGAACTGGTCCAACCCCACCACCAGGTCCAGGGTGTTGGCGCCTTCCCGTAAAAGGGTGGGCTCGGTGATGACTGTGGCGAGGTAATCCTTGCTGCCATCCCATTGGAAGAGGCCCAGGGCGTGGGCGTTGAGGGTGAGGGCCAAGGACTGATCGGGCGAGGCAGGCTGATTTCGTCCGCCGTGGAGCAATGCCCGGATGGTTAGCGGGCCTGACAGGGCAAGATGCGTCACGGTGAAGGTGTAGGTGCGGGTGACCACGGGCGAGGAGGCAACGACGCTCAGGGGTGTATCGAACCAGTGGTCTTCATCCCGCGGTCGATGATAATGGCTGCGATAATCTCGGTCGTATTCCAGGTGCAGGGTGTGGGTGATGACGTCCACCCGGGTCTCGGAGCCATCGGGCTGCCGGGCTCGCGTCGCCATGCGCCCGCGCGGGCCCCCTCCCAGGATGAGCCAGGTCACATTATCCCTCATGTAGCGCCCGCGATAGGGCTCTGCGTAGAAGAGCACCGCGTCTCCTGGCTCGAAACGCCCATCTTCTCCCCCGATGATAAGGATATCGACCGGTTGTCCCAGGTAGGTCATGGCGATGCCATCTGGGGTGATCCCGGCCAGGTCGGCGCCAGCCTGCTGCAAATCCTCGTAGGTGATGTGATAGAGCCCTGCCTGCCGGGTGGCAATGCGAAACGCCTGGGGCGTCGCCGCGGTGGCAGGCGCGGCAGGAAAGGAGGCCAGGGACCAACCCCACCACGCCAGGAGCAGAACTGCTGCGGCGATGCTGGTTTCCCAGCGATGGGGGTGTATCATCCTTTAGTTAATAGCAGAAGCCGCTGTTTTGGGAGGCGTAAAGGGGCCCCAGGAAGCTCGTACCGTATGGGTTCTGGCCCAGGGGACCGTCCGCGTGCACCTCCAGGGCGCGTTCGACGGTAATCGCGGGTTCGACCCAGGGCTTGCGGGATGGTGGTGTGGCATCCTGCGTTGCATCCTGCGTCTTTTCATTCGCTTTCATGGTGCGGGTTCCAGGAAGAGAGGGGGAGATGGGGTGGGTTCAGTGGGATGCAGGCTGTGATATCGGGCCTGGGCCTGACGGCAGGCCAGGGTGTGGGGAGCGTACAGGTCGCCCCGTTCTTTCCACGCCGCGCCTGAGCAACGCCCCTCACAATATGTCTGCAACGGACAGGCGCGGCACGCGGGCATGTGGGCCAGGGTGTGCCGTTCACGTAGTTCACGGAAGATGGGGGCTTCTCGCCAAATGGTCTCGAAGGGCTGCTGGCGCAGGCTGCCGGCGGGAATGCGTAGCTCGACACAGGGAAAGATGACCCCGTAGGGATCGATGAGGCAGGTGTGAAGCCCCACGGAGCAAGTGCGGGCCTGAGAATGGTCGGGCCGCGGGTGGAAAGGTTCGCACATCTCCCCATACAGCATCGCCATTTCCTCGAAGGAGAGCTGTTGGCCCCTGGATTTGTCGTTGCCGTCGTCGTCGGGCGACATCTTGAAGACCACGCGATGAGGGATGCCCAGTTCGTGGGCCAGGGCCATCATGGCCTGGCGTTCGCGCAGATTGATGCGCATCATCAGGGAGTTCAGGGTGACGCGCACGCCCCGATCCAGCAACAGGCGCACACCGGTCAGGATACGCTCGAAGGTGTCCTGCCCGCCCATGATTTGCTGCACCGTCTCGGGTGTAGCTCCCAACAGACTGACTTCCACGCTCACAGGATGCAACGCGGCCAGGGCATCCGCCAGATGGGGGGTGATCAGGGTGGCGTTGGTTTTTATATCGATGGCGAAATCCAATTCACGCGCGCGACGGGCGATGGTGAGGAAGTCGGAGCGGGTCAGGACTTCGCCGCCGGTGAAGGTGAGGCGCAGCACCCCGGCCCGGGCCAGTTGCTCCAGCACGTCCAGAGCCTCTTCCGTAGAGAGCTCCGGGTGGGTGCGAGGCACGTTGTAGCACATGAAGCAAGCCAGGTTGCAGCGGTGGGTCAGTTCCCACGTCACCGCGTAGGGGGTGTGCTGCTGTTTGAGACGGGCGAGCAGGGATTGGTAGGGGTCCACGGTCAGGGCTCAAGGAGAATGAGCTGACGCTCTGCCAATGTCTGCACAAAAGCCCGTACGCTGGAGAGGGCGTGGGCGGGGGACACTTCGAATTCCTGGCTGAGGATGGCCGCGATGTCGGCGATGCTGTGCTCGCCATCCAGCAATTCCCAGATGCGAGACCCGGTGACGTTCAACAGGCGCACCATATTCTGGGTGGGGGAGATGAGCACGGCTTCGCCTTCGAAGATGCGAAAAGCGGTGTCGGGATGGCGCCGAGGGGTGAGATGGTGGGGGAGGTTCATAATGTCTTCCTGGTCACCATGAGCGATGGCTCACCCATACGGATGAAAAGCTCACGCAAAGAGGCAAAGACCGCTAAGCGGTTTGCAAGTGGCAGGTGGCAGGTGGCAGGTGGCAAGTGGCAAGTGGCAGGTGGCAGGTGGCAGGAACGCAGATTTGCGCAGATGGTCTTATTTCAACTACTGAACACTGAATACTGAACACTGAACACTGAATACTGATTACTCCTGCTCGCGCCTGGCCTCAATCTGATAATCCTCAATCCTAATCCTAATCCTATTTACGGAACAGCTTCATCTCCGCTGATACAACTGGCGCAACTCCTCGGGCGCCTGCACCGTGCGGATGGCCTGCTCAATAATCTCCAGGATGCCAAGATCCTCGATCTCTCGGATCTCCGGCATCAGCTTCAGGCCCTCTAGGCCGAATTTGACGTCCAGGGCCACAGCCAGGCCTCGCAATAATCCCTCGCGACGACCTTCTTCACGGCCTTCCTCGCGGCCACGCTCGATGCCTTGTAGAAGCCCTTCTTCGCGGCCCTCCTCGCGCCCGCGTTCCAGGCCCTCATGGAAACCTTGCTTGAAGCCTTCCTTCAGGCCCTTCTCCAGGCCCTTCTCCAGGCCCTCTTCCAGGCCTTCCTGCTTGATCAGTTCATAGCCAAAGGATTGTATCATCAGGTCCCTCCGTCGATTCAAGAGGTGCAGGGCCAGGTCCTTGGACACCAGCCCTGCCATCAAGGTCATATTCGTCAGCATGTCTGCCTTGATCTCCTCCGCCAGATCGCTGTCCACGATGGCCCGCTCCGCCTCCACGACCACATCCACGCCCCCTTGCATCAGCGGCGTCAGGGGCATGAGACACACCCTGTTCTGGCGGAGGATCTCGGTCGCATCCAACTCATACAGTTTGATCAGGCGGAAACGGTAGTCCACCTCCCGGTCGTGGTAGTGGTCCGTGGCCGAAGGGGAAGGCAGAAGGAGCATGACCACGGTGATGGCGTCCAGGTCCTCTCGCAGCACATGCCGGGCCCGATACTCTAGCAGGCGTTGGGGCATGTTCCGCTGCCAGTGGGTCTGGAACTCGATGAGGACGAGGAATTCTTCGCCATCCTCTTGCACGACGCGCAACAGGAAATCGCTGCTGCGCACGCTGGTGGTTTCTCGTGGCCGTTCCTCCATGAGGGTGCTGCTGGTCACAGGGATGTCCAGCATGTCGCGCAGGATGGCAGTGTGGCAGTGGCGGAGAAGTTCTTTGAGCGCGATGTCATACTGCATAAGCCGTCAGAAGAGCAAAGGGATGTAAGGGCATTTTAACACAGCACGGCAGGTTGGGCAACGGCTTCTCTGCAGGGACGCGGGGCCCCACAACGGGTTTCTCTGAAAACAACTCACCGCTTCCTGCCCGTTGACACAAAGTGAGCGTCCAGAAATAACGTCCCTTTTTTGCCGCAACCCTTGCCGAGTAAACTCGTGCCTATGGAGGCGCTTCGCGCCAATGGTCGCCCTTCGGCGACCCCTTTTGTCGCCGTTTTGGACGGCGGAGGCCGTCATCTGATTCCCTTCCGCTGTTCTCCCCCGCTT
>JALWZT010000274.1 GCA_027002405.1 Anaerolineae bacterium
AGCATCACACCCATGCGCAACTGGTTCGACATCATCCCACCCCACGAAGACATCCGCAAAGGCGATTTCGATGAAGCCATCTTCGCCGCGGACCTGGGCGACGTAGCCGCGGGGAGTGCCCCGCCCGATTACCGCGACCCCTTCATCTTCTTCAAGAAGACCTATCCCACCGCCGGCCTGAGGGGACTGCTGAACAAGACCCACGCCAAACTCACCGCGGGCAAAGGCCCCGCGGTCATCCAGATTCAAACCCCCTTTGGCGGCGGCAAGACCCATGCCCTGGTCACCCTCTACCACTACGTCAAGCATGGCGAGCGGGTGAAGACCATGCTGCCCGCGGGCGTGAAGCCCATCCAGGCTAAGGTTGCGGTCATCGCCGGGAATCATTGGGACCCGCTGCATGGCCGCACCACCGACGGCCTCACCCGCTACACCTTCTGGGGCGAGATCGCGTACCAGCTCGGCGGGCCTGAGGGCTATGAACAATTTCGGGAGAATGACCGGGCCCGCATCTCTCCCGGCAAGGAGAAACTGGTCGCGTTCCTGCGTGACCAGCAGCCCTTCATCATCCTCTTCGATGAAATCCTGCACTACGTCAACCGGGCCATGGACGTGGATCGGGATGCGGCGGGCGCGTCCCTGGGCACCCAAACCTACTCCTTCTTCCAGGAACTCACCGAGGCGGTCGCCATCCTGCCCAAAGGGATGCTGGTGGTGACCCTGCCCTCCAGCATCCTGGAGGACTTCGGGCCGCAGGAGCAGGAGGCCCTGGCCCGCATGGGCAAGATCTTCGGGCGGGTGGAGAGCATCGAAACGCCGGTGCAGGGCGAGGAGATCTACGCGATCATTCGCCGCCGTCTTTTCGATGTGGAACGACTGAAACAGACGGACATGCGGGAGGTGGTGCACCAGTACTTCCAGCATTATCAGCATCATCCCGATGACGTGCCTGCCAAGGCCCGAGAGCTCAGTTATCGGGACAAAATGGAGAAGGCCTACCCCTTCCATCCCGAAGTCATCGACGTGCTGTACGAAAAATGGAGCACCTATCCTAGCTTTCAGCGCACTCGCGGGGTGCTGCGTCTGTTGGCCAACGTGGTGGAAGACCTCTACAACCGCGAAGCGAACATCGATTTCATCCTACCGGGCGACATCAATCTGGACAAGCCCTCCATCCGCCAGGAATTCATCAAGCACATCGGCAACGAATACGAGGGCATCATCGCTTCGGATATCGCCGGCCCCAACGCCAAGGCGCAGATGCTGGACCACGCCAATCGGACCTGGAAGCACCTGGCCGAGCGCATCGCCACCACCATTTTCTTCCATTCCTTCAGCGCGGACGAATCCCGCAAGGGCATCCCCCTGCCCCACATCAAACTGGGAACCATGCGGGCCGAGACCCTCCCCGCGCTCATCACCGAGGTCTTGCAGCGCCTGACCAACACCCTCTGGTATCTCAACAGCCGGGGGGACGCCTATTTCTTCTCCCGCATCCCTAACCTCAATCGCATGATCCTGGACAAAAAGGAGATTTTCAACGAATCCTTCTGGGAAACCATGCGCGAGGAGATAGCGAAAGAATTGGGGCGGGACTTCCGTGCTTATCTCTGGCCAGAACGAAGTGACGACATCCCCGATGACCGGGAGATCAAGCTCGTTGTCCTGCATCCCGAGGATGATGAGCACGTTGTCCCTGGTTGGTTGGAACGTAAGGGGGCCTCTTTCCGGCAGTACCAGAACACCCTTTTCTTTGCCTTGCCCGACGCCTCGGCCTTCGGGCGTTTTCGGGAGCATATCAAAACCTACCTGGCCCTGAAAGCCATCGAAAGTGAGGTGAACGCGGATCCCAACTCCCCCCTGGCCGCGCGCAAAGGTGAGATTCGCGATCGCAAGAACGCGTTGAAACGAGACTTCTCCTACAACATCCGTCAAATGTATCACCGGGTGCATATTGGCAACCGCATTGTGGACCTGGGTCAGCCGGTAACAGGTGCGGAAAGCCTGGGCCATTGGTACTGGCGGGAGCTCACCAGCAGCGACATAGGGGCCATTGTCACCACCATGCACTACCGCTTCCTGGTGCGACGTTTTCTCACGAACCAGGATCGCGTTCCTTTGCATGCGTTGCTGGAACAATTCTACAAAAACCTGGAGCTGCCTCTCCCCTCTGAAGAAACGGTCGTGGCCCGGGCCATCCAGTTGGGCATCAAAGATGGCGCGTTGGGCCTGGTGCAGACGGAAAATGGCGAGATCCTGCCCGACACCCTCAAATACCAGGAAGACATCCCGCTCCACGCCATCCCCTTCCAGCCGGGCTTCGCGCTGCTGTCCAAGCCCCTGTGCGAACGCATCCGCGCCCAACAGGCCGAGTCGGCATCGAAAACCGGGACGACCTTCGATACGACAACTCCCACCCCCGTCACTCTCGGTGAAGTGGTTACCCCGACGCCATCCGTGGGCCAGCCTGACAGCGTCACCCAACCGTCCCGCTACCGACGCATCCGCTTTGTCATTTCCGACATCCCCGCCAGCAAAATCGCGGACGTCAATCGGGGCATTCTGCGCCCCATCGTGGCCGCCGCGGGCGACTTCACCTTCACCCTCACCATCGACGTGAGCACCGATGAGGGCATCTCCCCCTCGGTCATCGAAAACCAGATCAAGGAAACCATCCGCCAGATCGGCGGGCGCATCGAAGAAGAAGAGCTTTCCTGATCTTTTCTCTTTCCCCCATCCGTGTCATCCGTGAAATCCGTGAGCTATTACCGCCATGTGAGGGCATCTCCCCCTCGGTCATCGAAAACCAGATCGTGGCAGGATCGCGGCCCGTTGCGAACATGAGATGAACGAACCCTTATAGCGAGAGCAGGCCATCGACGATCATTCGTATTCGATGGTCTCATCCCAGGCCGTATCCCAAACCATGGAATGGAATTCCAAATCGAACCACTCGTCGAACAGTTCCGCCGTGCGGGGTTTGGGCCAGGCTTCCCTATCGAGATACCAACTCATCAATTCTTCCTCGAAGAGGATGGGCTTCAAGTCATGGAGATAGGCATCCACATCCTGGGGGCTGTCCATTTTGGGCAGCAAGAGCACAGTGCAGTCTTGTCGAATCTCCTCCAGTGTCAGGACGTCGCCCCCAGTATCTTGTTGATTGATCCAATCCAACATGGGCTGTTTGGGCTTGATAACCACCACATTTCGATTGACCAGGCGCATGAGCCCCTGGGATTCCGCAATCAACAGACGCAAGCGGGCATTGGCCTGGTCCAGATCAAATATCTCGGGCTGGAAATGATTGGACCAGATTTCATAACTTTCGTACTCCTCGTGGTTTGGATCCGAGAGGGCTTCCAGCATGAGATAATAGCCGGGGACGCCGCCGCAGTCTTCGGGCGGGCAGGCCCGTGCGCCACCGATGCAAACAGGATAGAGGCCGTCCTGTTCGGGGTTCCGAATGCCTTCCAGGGTGATCTCGTGCCACCAGCTATCGCCAAAGTCATATTCGTAGAAGATGCTGTCCCCCACCTGGGTAAGTACGCTATCCAGCGACGTCAGATGACTTTTTACATAATCGATATCGGAGTCATATAGCTCGGGGAAGGGAGGGGCGTAAAAGGTCTCGCCTTTTTGGAAATGATGCAGGTGGTAGTCTTGCCAGGGCATCACGGCCTGAATAATTTGATGCAGGAACTCCAGGGAGATGTCGCTCGGAACCAGCACGCGACGCCAAATCGGAGGCTGGATTTGTTGCAGGGTGATTTTGAGTTGGTAGATGGGGGATTGCTTTGACATGTTTGCTCCTATGGAAGGGATCCGGTAGGTGTTGTAGTCGAGATGATATCATCATTGATGGATGTCCTGAAAAAACCTTAACCACGGAGACACAGAGAGCACGGAGAAGGAAAAAAGATAAGGTTTGGAGAGAATTTTCTCCGTGAAGCCCCTTTATTTTTCTCTGTGTCCTCCGTGTCTCCGTGTTGAAAATCCCTTTTGCAGTGGAGCCATATCGAGTCCAGATCATGGGTAGACGAGGAAAAGAGGCAGGTAGACGCGAGCGGGTGTAGGGGTGCAGGTGGGCGTGTAAGTGGGGGTGGGTGTGGGCG
>JALWZT010000275.1 GCA_027002405.1 Anaerolineae bacterium
CTGCACGCCCGGGGCCAGGGTGGTGGCTTCGGGCGGGGGCGGGGTGGTTTCGTATGCCACCCGTTTGATGTTCATCAGATGTTGGACGCTGATGTTGTCAGCCAGGACTGCACCGCCCAGACCGCCGGGGGCCAGGGTCATGGAAGGAGTCAGGCTGGTGGTACCGCCGATGGCGCCCAGGGTGCCCCAGGTGTTGATGGAAAGCCGGAAAACCGGCTTTTCGCGACCGAACGCTCGGATGACTTCCTCATCCCGAGCATGGACCACCATGGAATGTCCCTGGCCGCCGAATTTGATGAGTTGGATGGCCCGCTCGCAGCCGGCATGCCAGCCATCTTCGATGTAGAAGCCCAGGACGGTGGTCAGTTTTTCTCGGCTGAGGGGTTCTTCGGGCCCGACTTGGTGCAGGTCGGCCACCAGGATGCGGGCCCAGGGGGGCACCTGAATCCCCGCCATCTGGGCCAGTTGTTGCGGGGTCTTGCCCACGGTGCGGGCATTGATCGCGCCATTGGGCTTGAAAAGAAGCTGTTCCAGGGCTTTTTTCTGAGCCTCATCCACCCAATAGGCACCGTTTTGTTCCATGGCGGCCCGCAAAGCCGCGGCAATGGGTTTGTCGGCGATGACCGATTGTTCGGTGGCGCAAATGACCGAGGAGTCGAAGGCTTTGCTGTTGACGATATCCCACGCGGCTTTGGCCACGTCCGCGCTGCGGTCCACCCATACGGGCGCGTTGCCCGGCCCCACCCCGATGGCAGGTTTGCCCACGCTGTGCGCGGCTTTGACCATGCCCGCGCCCCCGGTGGCCAGGATCATGTCCACGGCTTCATGGCGCATGAGTTCCTGGGTGCCGGGCAGGGTGACCTGGGTCATGCAACTGATGAGCCCCGGAGGCATGCCCGCGGCTTCCCCGGCCCGGGCCATGATGCGCAGGGTTTCCAGCGAGGATTTTTTGGCCGCGGGATGCGGCGCGATGACAATGCCGTTCCGGGCTTTGACCGCGATGAGAACTTTGAAGATGACGGTGGAGGTGGGGTTGGTGGAAGGGGTGAGCCCCGCGATGACGCCCACGGGCCAGGCGAATTCCAGGATCCGGTTGGCCCGGTCTTCGCGAATGAGACCCACGGTTTTCACATCCTTGATGGATTCCCACACCTTGCGCGCGGCGAATTCATTCTTGATCTTTTTATGCACCGGGACGCCAAAGCCAGTTTCTTCGTGGGCCAAACGCCCCAATTCGGCCGCGTGGTCGTAGGCAGCCTGGGCCATGGCTTCGACGATGCGGTCCACTTCGGCTTGGGTGGCGTGGAAGAAGGCCCGTTGCGCCTCTTTGGCCGCGAGGGCCAGGCGCCGGGCTTCTTGCATGGAACGGAGGTCAAGGTCGTAGGGTTCGGTCATAGAGCTCTTCCGTAAATAGGATCAGGATTAGGATTGAGGATTGTCAGGCCGAGGTTAGGCGCGAGTGTGGAGTCATCAGTCATCAGTTATCAGTCATCAGTCATCAGTGTTCAGTGGCGCTCCCGTGGCTAGCCCGCAGGGCTTCGTATCCGTAGCTCGGAGGTTTCGCTCCGAGCAGAAAAAACAGCGCCCCGGCGGGGCTAGCCGGATTCATCCGGCGCTGTTCTGTAGCCCGGCGACTTCATGATACTGTTGGTTTACTATCGGTACGCTGGGGATGCCCCCCTCGACCGTTTCTGCAGGAGGGGATGAGTCTTACGTAGCCCCTCCGATCCGGACGATCACCCCTCCCCTGCTTGCGGGGGAGGGGCAAGGGGTGGGGGCCGAACGGCCGGATCACCGCCCCTGCCGGATTGCCAGGCAATCGACTTGAGGTTTGCCAACAGGTTCACTTCATCGCCGGGCGGGCGTGGTGGCTCCAGACCCCGGAGGTCTGCGCAGCCTCCGAGGTCTCATGCCCACATTTTACCCCATCCAAAGGGGGTTGGGAAAACCGTGCTGAAGCCCAGGAGCTGCTATTGGCTGGTTTTTCGCAAAATTTGCCCCCTTGTGCATTCCCCATCATTGCGATAAAATGTGTATAAAACCCCATTCCCTTGAAAGGAGCGTATATCATGGCACGTCGACCGCAATCTCGGGGCGTTTGCACTTTTTGCGACAAAGAATACAGCAAAGGAGGCATGACCCGACATCTCAAAACCTGTAAGGCCCGCAAACAGGCCATTGAGGAGGCCAACAAGAGGCCCGGCCCCACGTCATCCCTGTATCATCTTCGGGTCACCGACCACACCCCTTGGGCCGTGATAGACCCTTCCTATTTCTGGCTCCATCTGGAGATCGATGGCAATGCCACGTTGGAGACCCTGGACGACTATCTGCGGGAGATTTGGCTGGAGTGCTGCGGGCATCTTAGTGGTTTTACCATTGGAGAGGTTTTTTATACCCAATTGTTCGAGGACAGCTTTGGCTGGAGAGAGGAACGGGACATGGCTGTGCCCGTGGGCAAGCTTTTCCAGCCGGGTATGAAGATCCCCTATGAGTATGACTTCGGCACCACCTCGTATCTGACCCTGCATGTCCTTGATGAACGGCGAGGCAAACCCATTGGGGGGAAGCCTATCACCCTTATGGCCCGAAACAACCCGCCGGACCTCCGTTGTGCTGTATGTGGTGAGCCGGCCGAATGGTTGTGCTCCCTGTGTGTACCGGAAGGGAAAAATGCCTTCTTCTGTGAAGAACACCTGGATGAACATGAGCATCAGGAGTACTTAATGGCAGTGGTCAATTCTCCCCGGATGGGCCTGTGCGGGTACAACGGCCCGGCCGAACCCCCTTACTGACATATCTTCCCGAGCCACTTGGTGAGCGTCCAGAAATAACGTCCCTTTTTTGCCGCAACCCTTGCCGAGTAAACTCGTGCCTATGAAGGCGCTTCGCGCCAATGGTCGCCCTTCGGCGACCCCTTTTGTCGCCGTTTTGGACGGCGGAGGCCGTCATCTGATTCCCTTCCGCTGTTCTCCCCCGCAAGCGGGGGAGATGAAGAGGGGGGCTGGCCGTAGGCCTTAAGTGTTCGACTTCAGTCGATGAGCACAAAAACGGAAACTAATTTTTAGACGGTTACTTAGTCGTTATGCGAATGACCACCCATTCCCCTCGCCCTGCCCAAGAACTCACCCTCTATTTTCCTCAGACGGGAAAGAGCTACGACGTGAATCCCCGTCGCCCCCTGGTCGCGGGTACGTCCGAAACCTGTACCCTCACCCTGTCGCGCTATTTCAAAGGCAACACCCGTATCATTTCCCGCCGGCATTTTCAGATCCTCTACCATCAGGACGAAGGCTACACCATCGAAGACCTGCGTAGCCTCAATGGCACCTGGCTGAATGATGTGCAACTCCAACCCCGGGTGCCCGTCTTCCTGCGCGACGGCGACCGCATCATCCTGGCCAACCATCCCGACTTCACCATCGAAGTCATCCTGGGCGGCGATATCCATACCACCGAACCCTTGCTGCCATGGCAGGCCCAACCCACGGCCCAAGCCCCACCCAAACCCGGAGGCATGCTCCGAGGCATCTATTACGATGCCATGGCCGATCAATTCATTGTCGACGGTCAACGGGTCGATCCTGAAACCTTCTCCAAGATCGAGCACAAGGCCCTGCGGTATCTGGCCATGCAACCGGGCCGGGTCCGTACCTATGATGAGTTGGCCTTCCACGTGTGGAATGGCTGGGTGCAAAACAACACCATTGCCAAAACCATTGGCAACATCCGTCGCAAACTGGACGCCATCTCCCCTGGCGCAGGGAACTACATCCAAACCATCCGCGGGCGGGGTTTTCGGTGCAAGATCGTTTAACGCCTTTTCCAAAAAACTTCCGCGTTTTTTCAAGATTTTTCCGTCCATCTTTGATATAGTAGAGACGAAACAAGGCGACACCTTCATCCCTCGCCCCTTCCGATTTTACATCTTACGTTCAGGAGGTAAACCGACATGGCTGATGAAATCAGAGCTGATTACGACCAGCTCCAAGACATCGCCTCCCGCTTTGCCAATCAGGCCCAGGTTATCCAGGAAATGCTGCAAAACGTGCGCAGTCACATGCAGCCCCTGGAAGATGGCGGCTGGATTGGTCGGGGTTCCGATGCGTTCTTCAGCGAAATGAACGACGAAGTCCTTCCTGCCACGGAGCGGCTGCAAAAGGCCCTGGAGGAGGCCTCTCGGGTCACCAACCAGATTGCGCAGACCATTCGGCAGGCGGAGGAAGAAGCCAGCGGGCTCTTCAAGCAGTATGATCTCTCCATCCACTGACCCCTCATTCGATCATCCCCCTTCTCGGAGGTTAGCATGAGTTACGATGTCATTAAGCTAGATTACGAACTGGCTGACGAGATGGTCGCTACCTTCCAGCAGAGCGTGGAGCAACTGCAAGACACCATGCAGGAGATGCAGAACATCGCCAACATGCTGGAAGAAGGTGCCCTGCTGGGCCAGGGCGGCCAGGCTTTCACCGACGCCATCCGTAACAAACTCGCACCGGCCCTTTCCCGTCTCACCGAAAAATTCCAGGAGCTGGCCGAAGATGTCAAGGCCGCCAAGGAATACATGATGGAAGCCGACCGCGAAAGCAAAGCCCAATTCGGCAATTGATCACCCAAGGAGGTCATAAACCATGTCTATCATGAGTGCCCTGCTGCGATTCGCCCGTCAGGTGGTGATGAATGTCATCTCGCAGCTTACCCAGCAGATCAATGTGATCGAAGAACAAGCCATGAACCCCATGCGCCAGATGATCCAGGAAGTGACCAACGGCATCTGGATCGGCGAAGGCGCCAACGCCTTTGTGGAAGAGGTCTCGAGCATGTTCATTCCCGGCATCGGCCGGGTGGCGGAAACCATCGGCCAGGTCAACAACAACCTCAATCGGGCCATGGATATCCTGGATCAGGCCGATCAGCAAGTCACCAGCCTGGTCAACGGCCTGGGCGACCTCTTCGGCGACATCTACTAATCAGCCCCCCTTTCGGAAATAACCCTTTTGGAGGCGACCCATGAACGAAGTTTATATGAATGTGCCGGCCGTGCGGCAGATGGCTAAAAACTTCCAAACCATCAGCGAAGTGCTGACTACTGTGAATAAAGTGCTGGAAGCCATGCTGATGATCCTGAAAACCACGGCTTTCGTGGGCCTGGTAGGCGGTGCTGCCGTTGCTGGATACATCGAAATGATCAAGCCCTATGTGGAACAATGGATTCAACAGACCCAGGAACTTAGCAGAGATCTCAACGCATCGGTGGACGCATACGAACGAGGCGATGCCCAAGGAGCGACCCGCTTCTACTAATCCTTTCCTTCCGGCATTCATGTCCAGATGGCACAGAAAACATCTGCTCCCAGGTGGCTGGAGTCGATCTCCGGCTGCCTGGGTTTTTGGAGTTTCTGGACCTTTCACTGTAACTATACACGTACCCTCTCATAGCAAGGCAAGAAACCACTAAGGACACTAAGGACACCAAGGCACAAAGGGAAAGATAAAAATTTTCTTCGTGTCTTTGTGGCTTTGTGCCTTGGTGGTAAAAACGTCTTGCAGAAGGAGCTGGATAGTTACCTTTCACTGATTGCTGCTTCCTCTTCTTTTTCAAAAACTGGAGGGCCTCATGCCGAATAACAATATGAATCTCCGAGAAGTCGCTCAGGAAGCCTTCGAGAAGGCACCAAGCCTCTATGTGAATGGATTTGTTAGTGGCTTAGGGGCTACAGATGCCTATATCGTCTTTCAAACGAACGGTCAGACCACCCTGGTCATGAATATGTCGCTTTCTATGGCCAAGACCTTGGGCACAACTTTACAGAACCTAGTCAAACAATTCGAGGGTCAAACCGGTCAGACCGTCTTGACCATGCAGGAATTGAATGCCATGGGGCGGACCCAACGTTGATCCTGGTTCAAATCACACTTTACGCATCATCTGAGCTCCATTATGCCTGCACCTGTCATTCAAGCGCAATACGATAAACTCCAAACCGTTGCCCAACGATTTGGCGCTCAGGCTGAGGCCACAGGCCAACTGCGGCAGCGCCTTCTGTCAGGCGTTCAGTCCCTCCAGAATGGGGGATGGGAAGGACGTGGCGCGCAGGCTTTTTTCAACGAGATGTCGCAAGACGTTTTTCCTGCAATGCAACGACTACAAGAGGCTTTGCAGGAAGCCCAATTTACCACGTTGCAGATCATTGAGATATTCCAGGAGGCGGAAAAAGAAGCGGCTGCCCCTTTCCGAGGGCAATCCATCCCAGAAACGCAGTCCCCCCATGACGGTACTCGGCCAAGTCCTGAACCTGCTGAAGAGCACGAGGATGGAGGATTTTGGGATGTGATCGAGGGTGTCGTCAGTGAGGCATGGGATTTCATTGTTGATCATCGAGATGAGGTTGCGCTAGCGGGTGCAGTGGTGGCAGCCGGTGTGGCCACCGTTGCGACAGGGGGCACGGCTGCTCCTATCCTCGCAGGTGTGATCGCTGGGGCGGCAACAGCCGGTGGGCTTACACTAGGCATCAACGCGGCTTCGCCTCAATATCCGCTAATGGATGGCGTTCTCCAAAATACGATTGGTGGCGCGGTTATTGGTTTTGGAGTGGGATCGATAGGCAATGCTTTGGCCACAGCAGGGCTGGAGAAAACGTTAATCTCAGGAGTGATAAACAGCGCCATTGATTTTAGCGGACAGCTAGCCAATCAGATTTTTATGCAAAATCAGCCGACTGTCTGGCATGCGCTTCGGGCTGTCGATTATGGTGACGTGGGAGTCAGCTTTGTCAAAGGAATGGTCTTTTTGGGTTCGGTTGGTCATATCTTCGACAAGGCAGGTGGGATTTTGCGGCTCGGCTTAGGAAAGACAGCGGGGCTTGGCTTTTTGGGGGGGATGAGCAGCGAGCAAGTGGGCTATCTACTCCAGGGCGGGTTGGATCCTGGAAAGGCTCGTGGCTTGGGGTTTCTTTCTCCCTCGCGGATGGCCTATGATGGCCTTCTGGGGGGTATCTCTTTGGCAACGACGTATGGTGTCGCGAAATCAGTCCAAGCGCTTCATCCTTGGGCATTTCGGCATGGGCTTTATGATCGTATTCTTTATCAGCGCATATTCCGATTCACCGCCAAGACGCCTTCTTGGCGATTTACGTCGATATCCCGTATGATAGTCTATCAGCCTGGTTGGGACACATCCCATCCATTAGGACGGTTCCTTTCTCGGCTCGAGATGGGTGAAGGAATATCTGATGTCACCGATTTTCTCTTCAAGTCTGTAGGCCTATGAACACATGGATTTCATGGAAGCATCTGATTCTTGCCTCTATCGTCATTGGCATGATGTGGCCCTTGTCTTATTTCATTACCCCCTCGGTGGGACTTTTTTTCACCGTCATCTTCTCTCTGGCGGCAAGCCTGTTTTTCTCCACCTTGTCCCCTTCGGGTGACATCCTACCCTTTGGCCCTTATTTCATGTACGGGGGAATGACCGGCCTGCTCGCGTTTATCATCGCCATCCTCGAGATGCGAGCATTGTGTCGGACTACCTTTCTCTCTCACAACCATATGTGCACCGCTTCTGCAGCCTTAGAGGGCTTTACCATTGCCGCTCTCGGCTTGTATTTATTCCTGTTGGTGGCGATTTACTTCTTCCTAAAATAAATACCGGCGTGGTTTACATGGACGCTTTGTAGCTTGATGCCTTGGCTGTGAGAGCATGGATACTGGATATTGGATATTGGATTCTGTGTCCTCCGTGTCTCCATACCCAATACCCAATACCCAATACCAAATACCAAATACCAAATACCGACTATGTGAGGTAGCTTCGTGAAGCGTGTCTGCCTGCAATGTGGACGCACCACCTTGGGTGGCGATCTCTTCTGCCAGGAAACCTATTGCCCGGCGGAAATGTCCCCCTTTGTCCTCAGTTATGGGGAATGGTTCGGCGATATCGAGATCGTCAAACCCATCATCGTGACCCGATCCGCGGTGCTCTATGAGGCGGTTCATCAAAAAGAAACCGTCTACCTTAAAATCGCCCATCCCGGCCCGGAACACAAAGAGCGCCTCAAACGAGAAGCCCTCTTCCTTCAGGCCCTCCAGAGTAACAAAGTCGCCTGCAAACATCTGCCCACCCTCCTCCCCCCTTATGCCTTCACCACCATCGCCCAGGACCCTTATGGCAAAACCATGCTGGGCGACCATCTCCTTTACTTCTACCTCTTCCAACACTTCGAAGGGCAACCCCTGCGCGACCTCCTGCTGGAAAACCCCCAACTGTGGATCAACCACGTGGGCTGGCTTCTCATCAGCCTGGCCGAAGCGGTGAACTGCCTTCATCTCCACGGCTTTTATCATTATGGCCTGAGCCCCGAAACCATGCTCGTGCGCATCGACGATGAGCCCAGCGTCCCTCGCATCCTCCTCTTCGACCTGGGCATCGCCAGTGAAAAAAACAACCTCCGTCGTCTCTGGTACGACGACTTCGTCCTGCCTGCCTATCTGGCCCCAGAACTCATCAATGGATACATCCGCGGGGACTATCGCACCGACGTCTATGGCTTGGGGCTTATCCTTTATGAAATGTTGGTGGGGAAACCGGTGTACCCCTTCAAACTGAAAAGCGATCAAGAGGTGATAGACGCGATCCTCAAAAACGATCGCGTGCGCATGAACCGCGAGGATGTCAGCAGCATCGCCAGCCTGACCCTTCAGGCCGTGCATCCCAACCCGGATCGACGCTTCCCCACCGCGGCCGACATGGCCGAACAACTCATTCGCTATTTTGGACCTCCCCCACCCCCCAAGAAAAGTCGTTGGCCCTCCACCCGCACCCTCATCGGCATCGTCATCGCTCTGCTCACCATCACCTTTCTCATCCTCATGGCCCTGGCCGCGACGACATTCTAGGCTCTTCCCATACGACCCATGGCCGAACCGCAACTCGAGCTTCTCACCATCGATCGCCCTCCCCGGATTCAGCCCGAACTCCCCTTCGGGCAGGTGGAGATCCCCAAACCGCCCAATCGGGACACGGGCGGCTGGCAACGCCTGATCCAGATGGCCCTGCCCATGCTCACCATCATTGGTTACGTGGGCGTCATGGCCCTGGCCCGCAGTGGCCGCAGCCCCTGGATCATGATCCCCATGGCTCTTTCCGTCCTGGCCTCCACCGGCTTCGCGGTCTACACCTACATCCAGGAAAAACGCAAACAAGAACAACTGGAGCGGGACTACCTGGAACGTCTGGTGGAGCTGAACAAAGAGATGGAAGAGAGCCACGACCAGCAACGGCGCTTCTACCATTACAACTATCCGGATAAAGACACCCTCTTCCGCATCGTGCGCAACGCCCGGGCCGAAGCGGAAAAAGCCCACCGCACCCTGCGGGCAGAAACCCGGCTATGGGAACGCCGCGTCAGCGACCAGGACTTCGGCGTCATCCGCCTGGGCATCGGCACCCTGCCTTCCACCGTCCAGTATGTGTTGGGGCACGTGGAAAACTTCGACGACCCCCTCCTGCGGGACGCCATGAAACTGGAAGAGGACTCCCTCTATGTGGACAACATCCCTGTCATCCTCTCCCTACGTCAGCCCGAGGGCCAACCCCAGGATGCCAGCGTCAACGAAGAAGGGGACCCCAACGCGGGCCGCACCCCCGTGGTCCATGCCCTGGGCATCGCGGGGATCCCCGACGCGGTCTATCCCTTCACCCGGGCTCTGTTAGCCCATTTTGTCACCTTCCACGCCCCTTCCGATGCCCGACTCTACGTCCTGGCCAGCCACAAAGAGCCCTGGGCCTGGACCGACCCCCTGCCCCACGCCCAGGGGGACGAACACCAACCCCAACGCCTCTTCATCGACCAGATCCCCCCTGCTCCCGCCCGTCAGAACGGCCAAACCCCCGGCGACGAAGGGGATGAGCTGGAACAGTTTTTGGAAAACCTCCGCAAAATCCTGTCCCAACGTCGCATCCGCCTGGAAGAACGGGAAGAGAGCGGCCGCGAAGACCCTCGCCATCCCTTCCTCCTCATGGTCGTGGACCTTATGGACGCGACCTACGACGAAGCCAATCCCCTTCACGAACTGGAATCCGACGCGGCCATCTCCATCCTCCTGGAAGAGGGCGCGGCCCTGGGCGCCTCGGTCATCTTCCTCCTGCCCGAACGCAGCAAAATCCCCAGCGGTTGCCAGGGCGTCATCGAAGTCGAACACACCTCCCCTGCCAGCAATCGCCGTACCCCCCAATATGAGCGCCTTCACTTCCGCTACGCGGAGGTCGGCGTCAACTCCTATCGCTACATCGGGGAAGCCGATGCCATCCTCGAACCGACAGCCATGCAGGACCTGGCCTACCAACTGGCCAGCCTGCGCATCCGGGAAACCCACGGCGCGGGGCTGCCCAGCGTCGTCCCCTTCCTGGATCTCTACGGCTACGACAGCGTGGAAGCCCTCCAGGCCCGGATCCCCGCCATCTGGCGTCATAGCGAAGCGCCCGAAAACGCCTCCTGGCTGCAGGTCCGCATCGGCCGCATGCCCGGCAACAAACCCCGCACCCTCATCTTTTCGGTCAAACGTGACGGCGTCCATGGCATGGTCGCGGGCAGCACCGGCTCCGGCAAATCCGAACTCCTCATCTCCCTGGTCACAGGCCTGGCCGTGACCTATGCCCCCACCGTGGTCAACTTCGTCCTGGTGGACTATAAAGGGGGCGGCGCGTTCAAGGGGCTGGAAAACCTGCCCCACACCGTGGACGTCATCACCAACCTCAACGAAGAAGCCGTCGTCCGCATGTTCACCTCCATCAAATCCGAGATGGAACGGCGGCAGGCCATCCTGGCCCAATCCGGGGTCAAGACCATCGTCGAATACCGGAAACAAGGCCTCCATCTCCAGCGCCCCTTCCCCTTCCTTTTCATCATCATCGACGAATTCGCGGAGATGATCGCGCAGCGGTCCGAATTCAAGGCCGAGTTGGAAAGCATCACGCGGTTGGGGCGGGCCCTGGGCGTTTCCCTCATCCTCGCGGCTCAACGGCCCACCGGGGTCACCGATCAAATGCGGGCCAACATCAAATTCCGCATTTGCCTGCGGGTGGAAACCCCGGCCGAAAGCCGGGAGATGCTGCGACGCACCGAGGCCGCCTATCTGCCCGGCAACATCCCGGGCCGCGGCTATCTGCAAGTGGGCAACGATGAACTGGAACTGATCCAGGTGGCCTACACCGGCGGCAAATACCTTCCCCCCGGCGTCCGGGAGATCCCCAGCGTCATCTGGCCCGACCGTGGTCAGCGTTACGACGATGCGTTGGAACAGGAACCCCTGGAACTCTACCGGGCCATTGTGGACATGCTGGAGGCCACGGCCCAGGCCGAAGGCTTCCCCGAACAACAGGCTCCCTGGCCCGACTTCCTCCCCTCCCACATCACCCTGGCCGATCCCCTCTTCCTGCCCCGGGGCGAAGACGCCAAACCCATCACCCATCGCCGCTACCTGGACGACCTGGATGCCATCACCCTGGGCGACCCCGCGGAGGATACCCTGACCCTCAACCCCGCGCTCACCCGTTGGCTCAATGGCGAATCGGGCTGGCGCACCACCTGGGACTGGCACCAACACGCGTGGCGGCCCGTGTTTGGCCTGGTCGACGACCCCTATCAGGCCAAACAACGGCCTCTGGTCATCCCCTTGCCCCAGGGCCATGTTGTCCTCTTTGGTGCCTCTGGCTGGGGCAAAACCACCTTTATCCGCTCCCTGGTCACCAGCCTGGCCGCCACCCATCCCCCTCATCTCCTCCACATGTACATCCTGGATCTGGGCGGCCGCAATTTGGGCGTCCTGGGCCGCTTCCCCCACGTGGGCGCGGTCATCATCCCTGATGAAGAGGGCTACAAAGAACGGGTGGAACAACTGCTGCGGGAACTGAACGCGCTGGTGGAAAAACGCAAAACCCTCTTCAGCGAGATCGACGCGCCCGATCTGGCCACTTACAACGCGGCTCATCCCCACGAGCCCCTCCCCGCGGTGGTCACCTTCATCGACAACTTCATCGAATTCCGCGAAACCTTTGGGGACAACCGGGACAACGTGGAAAGCGTCCTGGATAAATTCATCCTCCTCGCCCGCCAATCCAAACCCTACGGCGTCCACTTTGTCATCACCGCCAACCGTTTCAACGATCTTTCCAATCCCCTTTTCAACATCTTTACCGAACGCCTCACCCTGCATCTGGCCGATCCCGCGGAATATCGGGCCATCGTGGGTGGCTCCGTGGGCGAACCCCCCAGCATCCCGGGCCGTGGCTACATCCGCATGGGCCAGCAAGCCCTCAGTTGCCAGATCGCCCAGCCCATCACGGTCCCGGCCCAATCCTCCGAAGCGGACGAACTCCGCCACCTGGCCCAGGCCATGCAGGCCGAAGCCCAGAAAGATGTCAGGCCCTACAGCCAGCCCGTCCGCATCGATCCCATCCCCAAGACCGTCCTCTACAAACACCTTCTGGCCCGCCAATATCACCTCCCCCTGGATGCCCAATTCCCCCAGCATCTGCGCGACCTGGTGCAGCAAGCCTGGGAAGCCAGCATCCAGCCCGAAAACGCAGACTGGCTGGAAGCCACCTTTGCCCTGACCACAGGCAACCGCATCCGGACCCTGCATCTGGAGGCCAAAAAAGATGGCGTCCATGGGCTCATTGCCGGTGGGACCGGGGCCGGCAAGTCCGAACTGTTGATGACCTTCATTGTCAGCCTGGCCCTGCGCTACGACCCCTCCATTCTCAACTTCGTGTTGGTGGACTATAAAGGTGGGGGGGCCTTCTTGCCTTTCGAAGACCTGCCCCATACCGTGGATACCATCACCAACCTGAACAAGGCCGCGGTGCGCCGCATGTTCACGGCCATCACCGCGGAACTGGAACGGCGGCAAAAGCTCAACGCGGACACCGGGGCCAAAGACATCGTGGACTATCGGCGCCGGGGCCTGCACCTCACCCATCAGCCCTATCCGCACCTGTTCATCATCATCGATGAATACGCGGAGATGATCACCGACAACCCCGAGTTCAAAGAGGAACTGGACCGCATCACCCGCCTGGGGCGGGCCTTGGGCGTCTCTCTCATCCTCGCCTCGCAACGTCCTATCGGCGTCACCGACCAGATGCGGGCCAACATCAAATTCCGCATCTGCCTGCGCGTGGAAGGGGAAGACACCAGTCGTGAACTGCTGCGCCGTTCCGACGCGGCCCATCTGCCCAGCGGCATGCCCGGCCGCGGCTACCTGCAGATCGGCAACGAAGACATCGAACTTATCCAGGTGGCGTACACCGGGGAAACCGTGGACTTCCTCCCCACCCCGGAAGAAGGCCGCGAACCCAAATTCTACGACTTCGCGGTGCAATTGGCTCGGGAGCTCTGGGGCAAACCCAAGCCCCTGACC
>JALWZT010000276.1:0-28538 GCA_027002405.1 Anaerolineae bacterium
GTCGCGCCCAACGGCTTCAAGGGCATGGTCGTCACCTTCGATCAGGAAAGCTGTCTGCTCTACAAGGCCGAGCTGGACAAATATCTACCGCCCGAGGCCAGCGAGATCGTGATCTCGGTCTCGGGCAAGGAGCGGGAGGACGCCCGCTATCGCCCCTACAAGCGCAGCCGGGATGAGGAGGAGAAGCTGCTGGACCGTTTCCGCGACCCCAACGATCCCCTGGAGCTGCTCATCGTCACCGCCAAGCTGCTCACCGGCTTCGATGCGCCCATCCTGCAGGCCATGTATCTGGACAAGCCCCTGCGGGATCACACCCTGCTGCAGGCCATCACCCGCACCAACCGCACCTTTGGCGACCGCAAGACCCACGGGCTCATCGTCGATTATCTGGGCGTGTTCGATGACGTGGCCAAATCCCTGGAGTTCGACGAGGAGGGCTTCCAGCGGGTGGTGTCGGGCATCGAGAACCTGCGCCAGCAATTGCCCGAGGCCATGCAAAAGTGTCTGGCCTATTTCCCGGGCGTGGATCGCAGCGTAGGCGGCTACGAGGGGCTCATCGCCGCGCAGGAATGCCTGCCCAACAACGACGTGCGGGACGCGTTCGCCGCGGATTACAGCGTGCTCTCCCGCCTGTGGGAGGCCCTCTCGCCCGACCCCATCCTGGCGGAGTACGAGACCGACTATCGCTGGCTGAGCCAGGTGTATGTATCGGTGCAGCCCACCACGGGCCAGGGCAAGCTGATCTGGCATGCGCTGGGCGCCAAGACCATCGAGCTCATCCACCAGAACGTGCGCGTCGAGGCGATCCACGACGATCTGGAGGAGATCGTGCTGGATGCCGAGTTGCTGGAGGCGGTGCTGAACACGCCCGACCCGGACCGCAAATCGAAGGAGATCGAGATCAAGATCGCAGCCCGTCTGCGCCGGCACATGCACAATCCCCGCTTTCGGGCGTTATCCGAGCGGCTGGAGGCCCTGAAAGAGCGGCACGAGCGCGGACAATTGCACAGTCTCGAATTCCTCAAGGCCCTGCTGGACCTGGCCACCGATCTGGTGCAGGCGGAGAAGGAGACCCCGCCCGAGGAGGACGAGGACCGGGGCAAGGCCGCGCTGACCGAGCTCTTCGAGGAAGTGCGCAACCAGGACACGCCCATCGTAGTGGAGCGGGTGGTCAACGACATCGACGAGATCGTGCGCTACGTGCGCTTTCCGGGCTGGCAATCCACCACCGCGGGCGAGCGTGAAGTGCGCAAGGCCCTGCGCAAGACCCTGTTCAAATACAAACTCCACCAGGACGCCGAACTCTTCGACAAGGCGTATGGGTATATTCGGCAGTATTATTGAGAGACCGTCATCATCTCCCAAGTAGGAAAACTATGACTCAAGAAGAACTATTGAGACTTATCGACCAGGCCGCTGTTGGTGACTGGCATGAATTGATCCTCGTGGATAATCAACTCAGTTCCCTGCCGCCTGAGATTGGCCAGCTCACCAATCTGCAAAGACTGGTTCTTTGGAGCAGTCAACTCACTACCCTGCCGCCGGATATCGGCCAGCTCGCCAACTTGAGAGAATTGGATCTTTGGGGAAATCAACTCACCGTCTTGCCACCAGAGATCGGCCAGCTTGCCAATCTACGAAAACTGGATATTTCTCAAAATCGCTTCAGCGCTTTGCCATCAGGGTTTGGTCAGCTCATCAATCTACAAAAACTGGATATGCGGGGTAATCGATTTAGCGCCCTGCCACCAGAATTTGGCCAACTCGTAAACTTGAAAGAACTAATTCTCAGTGGCAATCGACTAAAAACTTTACCATCAGAGATCGGTCAGCTTATCAATCTACGAAAACTGGATATTTCACACAATCGTCTCAGTACCCTCCCCCCGGAGATCAGCCAGCTTGAAAACCTGAATGAGTTGACACTTGGAAACAACCCTTGGAATGAAACCTTTGCCACTCTGGTTCAAAGACCAATGTCCGAGCTGATGGCTTATCTATGCAGCTTGCTGGAAGAGCTCCCCCAATTCGAGGCCAAGGTGTTGTTGATTGGCGAGGGTGCAGTGGGAAAAAGTTCTCTCCTACGCGCCTTCAACAACGAACCTTTCCAAGTGAATCTGCCAACTACTCATGGCATTGAGGTCAAGCAAGTTCATGCAGATAATCCTCAACCTATCGAAACGCCCCTGACCCTGAACTTCTGGGATTTCGGAGGCCAGGAAGTCTACCGCATTACCCATCAGTTCTTCTTTAGTCGCCAAGCACTCTATCTCCTGGTGTGGAAGCCGCGAGAGGGCCGGGAAGAGAACGCATTGGAAGACTGGCTGGAGCGCATTCATCTGCGGGTGGGCGATGAGGCCAAGGTGATCATCGTGGCCACCCACGGCCATGAGCGCTATCCCGAACTGGATTATCCCTCCCTCCAGGCCCGCTATCCCCATTTGCTGGCAGGGCATTTCACCGTAGACAATCTGGATAGTTGGGGCATCACCGAACTCAAAGCGCACATCGCCCAAGTGGTGGCGGCTATGGAACATGTGGGCGTGCCCTTCAATGTACGCTGGTTGGAAACGCGAGACGAGCTCCAGCATATGGATCGCACTCATGTCACTCGGGATGAATTCGACATAATCTGCGCCCGGCATGGCCTGGACAAGGATGCCTCCGCGGCCCTCCGTAGTATCCTGCACACCCAAGGCCGCATCATCGCCTACGAAGTGGAAGGTTTGCGAGATTTCGTGGTGCTGAAACCGGAATGGCTGACCAAGGCCATCAGCTATGTTCTGGAAGATCGAGTCACTCGAGAGCAAGGTGGTTACCTGGATCACCGCCGCCTCCGCGCCATCTGGCAGGACCATGGCGATGCCAATAAAGAAGTTTATCCACAGCGCTATTTCCCCTATTTCTTGCGCCTCATGGAGGAATTCGACGTCTCCTATCGCATTTCCGAAGGGGACGCCAGTCTCATCGCTCAGCTTGCACCTTATCAACGCCCTGAGCTTCCCTGGCAGCCCGACTCGCCGCTAAAAGACGAGCAGACACAAATGCAACTCTTGTGTGAAATGAAGCAGAATCCCCCCGGCCTCATCCCCTGGTTAACGGTGCGCAATCATCGCTGGGCCACGGGGTTGCACTGGCGTCGAGGCGTTTTTCTCCGCCACCGTGACGGTCATGAAGCCCTGATCGATTACGTTGGGCCGCCATACAATCGCCTATCTTTCACTGTACGGGGAGCCTACCCCGCCCATTTCATGCACCTGTTGCAGGACGGTCTTGAGGCGTTGATCCAGAAACGCTGGCCTTATCTCGATTACAGCCTTTCCGTGCCCTGTCCCACCATCACCCAAAACGGTCCCTGTCCTGGGCGATTCTCCCTGGAGACGCTTTATAGGGCGCGACGCGCGAAGCGTCGAACTTGGCCATGCGATAAGTGCATGAAAGAAATCGATATTGGACGCCTGCTGGAGGGTTACGCGCTGCCTGCAGGGTCATTCAGCCAGCAGTTGGCGGACATGGAAGCCCGCCTTTTGGCCGAACATGCCCGCGCAGCCGGCGATCGAGCGCTCATGCTCAGGAACCTGCAAAGCCTGCGTGCCGAAGCCGCTGCCATGACAAGGCGAGTGCTGCGGGCGTTGACCGATGAGGCTATGGCCTGACCGCGGCTTTTCACCCTTTCGCCGGTGGACGCCCGCCGCGCCTGGGATCCCCGCAATATCCTCAACGAAGACCTGCTGCTGACGCTTTGGTGTGAGCATCCGGGCCACGAGCATCCCCTCGGGCCTGAGGGACAATTCACCATCCATAACCCACGCAAGTGGGTGACTAAAATCGCTCCCTGGGCCAGCATCGCCCTGAAGGTGCTCCGCATCGCCGCACCTTTTGGGGTGGGAGCCATCGGTCTGGCCGACGAGGCTCTGCAAGATCGTTACAAAGCCGACTTCGAGTTCATGGAAAAACTCTCTGACTCATTCGAAGTGCTGGAGTCGGACATCGACGCTGAATCAGAGCGGGTGGAGCACCTGACCATGCCCTACGCACCCTTCTCCCGGGCCGAGGGCGAGTCACTGCGGGCATTCCACGATCTACTGGCTTCTGTGGGCTGGCAGCCGGGCGCAGCCAATCTGCGCCGCGTCACCGCCAAGGACACGGGCGATATCCTCTGGGTCTGCCCCGAGCACTATCCCATCTACGATCCGGGCCTGCCCGTCATCCCCGAACAGTTTTAGCCGCCCGCAGGCCCGCCAGGCCCGCCCCGCACGGCGCTGGCCGTCAGGCCGATGCCAGTCGCCGGGGCGTGGCCGCCGGGCCACGAGGCTGCCAGGCCGTCCCCAAGGCCGGGGCCGCCAGGCCCAAGGCCCGTCGGTTTTTGCCTCCAACCAGATTCAGGCCAAGGACATAGAGATCACTCAAAGACGCCATCAGGACGCAGGGTCTTGGTTGGGTAAAACCGTTGACAGAACATGCGTTCCTGTTTATAATGGGACTATCTGGATGGCCTGGCGCCTGCGCCTCCCATCCTCTGCGAAGGACGCTCACCCCTGCCGGGGCGCGTCCTTTTTGTTTTTCCTTTTGTTTTCTCCACCCTGTCACCCCAGTCCAGAGCCCATCATGTCCCCAAAAAACGCCACCTCTCACCGCAAGCAGCGCCGTTTTGATAACGCAGTCCTGCGCACGCCCGGTCAGCAGCAATTCGCCCAGATCATCCTCCGCATCCTGCGCCGCATCGTGCGCTGATCGGTGGAACAGATGCCAACCATCATGCTATACTCTCCCTGTCGTTTCGCACCTTTCCAACTTCATAACACTTACCCTGCGGAGGTGAACACATGAACCATTTGCAGAACGGCGCGGCGCCGCCCGCGCCCTTGGGGCGATCTCGAAGAGCCAGGCCCAAGCCCAAGAATCCCTACCAGGACAAGGAGAAGCCGCGGCGGGCCGTCATCTACCTGCGGGTCTCCAGCGAGGAGCAGGCCCAGGGCCACTCTCTGGAGGCCCAGGAGCGAGAGTGCCGGGAGTTCCTGGCCAAGGAGAAGCCCCACTGGACCCTGGTGGGCGTCTACCGCGATGAGCACTCGGGCAAGAGCGACAAACGCCCGGGCTTCCAGGCCATGCTCAATAAGGTCTATGCAGGCGAGGTGGACGCCATCGTCGCCCATCACCTGGACCGCTTCTCCCGCAACCTGCACCAGATCCTGACCTACTTCAAGGAGCTGGAGAGCATGGGCGTGGTCATGGCTTTCGCCAAGGACCAGTTCGATTTCTCCACCGAGGAGGGGCGCCTGCAATTCCACATCCTGGCCGTGTTTGCTGACTGGTACCTGCGCAATCTCTCGCGCGAGACCAAAAAGGGCAAGCTGGCGCGAGTGCTCAAGGGTCTGCACAACAACCAGCCGCCCATCGGGTATCGCGTCGGGCCGGAGGGCGTGGCCCAGCCGGTGCCTGAGGAGGCTGCGGTCATTCGCAAGGCCTACGAGCTCTATGCCAGCGGCGGGTACACCGACAGCCGCATCGCCGACTTCCTCAACGGCCAGGGGCTGCGCACCCGCACCGGCCGGGCCTGGTCCAAGGATGCGGTGCGGGAGTTGCTCCAGAACGAGTTCTACATCGGCTGGGTCAAGTACCGCGGCGACCTCTATCCTGGCAAGCATGAGGGCATCATCACGCAGGAGCTGTTCGAGCAGGTGCAGGCGCAGCGGCGGCGTCGAGCCACCCACGCCCGGTCCCTGGGCGCCACCAAACGCGTGTTCCTGCTGGCGGGCGTCATCCGCTGCGAGCTCTGTGGCCAGACGCTGTGGGCGCAGGGCAACCGTCACGGCTCCTACGCCTACTATCGGGAGACCTCCCATCTCCGGGGCCTGTCCTGCCCCCACGCCCGCAAGAGCGTGCGGATGGACATCGTCCACGCCCAGATTGACGTGATCATGGCCCACTTCCGGTTGCCTGACGCCTGGCGGGAGCAGATCATGGCCGAGTTGCTGGCATCGGATGCGCACACCCAGGTGATGCAGGAGCGGGAGCGGCTGACCCGCAAGCTGCGCCGCGTCGGCGAGCTCTATGCCGACGGCATCTACGACCAGGAGCGTTATCGTCTGGAGCGGGAGAAGCTGCAGAAGCAGTTGGAGCAGTTGACGCCGCCCCGGCCGGTCAATGTGCTGGAGGCGGGCGCGCAGATTGAGACCCTGGCGGGCATCTGGCCCCAGGCCAGCGATGAGGAGAAGCAGCAGCTCTGTCGCCTCATGTTTACGGACGTCTATCTCAATGTGGCGGAGAAGCGCATCACCCGCGTGCGGCCCCAGGATGATTTCCGGATGCTGTTTCGTTATCACGACTTTCTGGAGGAAGACGAGCATGGCGACTATCGCGTCCATCTTTCCCCATCCCCCACAGATGAAGGCCGCACTTGACAAAGCGGCCAGGAAGGGTACAATGATGCATGTGCAAAGAAAAAGCCGACCTTGCGGCCACAAGATCGGCTTCGGCAATTTGCACTGACCAACTGTCGTAGTTCTTTCAAAAACCACCGTCATGTGACGGCTTTTCCTGAATAAGATCAGTGCTTTTTATGCAAGGCGGGAGCGACGGGCGTTTACATCACGCCAAGTAACTTTTCTTGACAGGATGTAAAAACCGCAGGTTTCGGGCTCTTTTGAGGAAAATAATAGGGACTTTTGCTGACGATGCGCTATGAGCGTCAGGACCTTCCACGTCCTGGGTTCATGCTACACCTCCTCGTATCAAGATGCAAATCAGAGGCTGTTCTTCGGAACAGTCTCTTTTTTTATTCTCCCATCTTTCCTCTCAAGGAGACCAGAAACATGTCGGACGACAGACGCAAAAAGAAGTTTACGTATACCCATCCCGCCTACTATTCCCTGGCCGATGTGGCGGTCATCCTCCGGGTCAGCATGCAAACCGTGCGGCGCTGGATCAAAGAAGGCAAGCTCCCCGCCATCAAGATCGGCGGCGAAGACTCCCGCATCATCCGCGTTCGCCGGGAAGACCTGGATGACTTCATCCGCAATGAGCCATACCCCAAATGACACAGATGATTGGCCCGCCAGACGATTCCAGAAACCGATAACGCCGCCTTGCAGGCAATCCCCGCCTGCTCCTCATCGATCCGGTGGAGGCTACGATGAGCATCGAGATTATGAGCAAATCCTGGAAAAAATCCCGCCAGTCCGGCTCTCGTCTGTTGGCGCTCCTGGCTCTGGCCGACCGCGCGGATGAAGATGGCGTCTGCTGGCCCGGTCGCGAGTGGATCGCCCGCCAGGCCCGCGTCCAGCCGGGCAAGAACATCCGTCGCATCCTCCGCGCCCTGGAAGACGCCGGCGAGATCGTCTACGACCCCGGACGGGGACGCGGGCGCCGCACCTACTACCTCGTCGCCATCGCCCTGGAGCCGCCGCAGATCAAGGAGATCGCCATGCGCCGCTTCCAGATGTCCGAGGAAGAGGCCACCGCTTTCCTCTCGGATATCGTCTCCCGCCAACTCCAGCAGCAGCTCAACGCCGCCTCCACAGAGACCCTAAATCCCCCCTCACAGAAAAAGGGGGCCACTGAGCCCCCTTTTCCAAAAAAAGAGGGCCAACCAGCCCCCTTTTCCAAAAAGGAAGCCGAGAAGCCCCCTTTTAGCCGCGAAAAGAGGGCCGATGCGCCCCCTTTCCAGAAGAAAAAAGGGGGCCGCTCAGCCCCAGAAAAGGGGGCCATTCAGTCCCCTAAAAGGGGGCCGTACGGCCCCCCTGATCCATCATTAGATCCATCAATTGATCCATCAGAAAAAGATATCCAGCAACAACAAGGGTATGAGATCCAAGATCGCACGCGCACGCGTGAGGCTCCTGCTGTTGCTGATGAGTCCGCTTTGCAGAATGCTTTTCGTCTGGCTGGCATCAAATCCCCCACCGCTCACCGGCTCCCCGACGCCTGGAAGCAGGCCGCGGGCCGGGAGCTCACGCCCGAGGACGTCCTGGCCTGGCATTTTCAGCGCCTGGCCGAAAACCAGGGCCGTCCGCCCCAGCGCCAGCTCGGCGTGGGCGGCGTCATCCGCTACCTGGAGGCGGGCGAGCCCGCGGATGAGGCCTTCTACGACCAAGCCCGCGTGTTTTTGCTCGACAAAACAGCGCCGCCCGAGGACGCGGCCATCCTGAAGCTGCAACAGGCTCTGCAAAGCCTCCACCCCGCGTCTGCACGCGCAGAACTCGACGCCCTGGATGCGGCGCGCGCCCGGCTGCCCGCCATCGCCCGCGACCTGGCCGAACGCGGCGTCGATGCCGAAACGGTCAGCGACCTGCGCCTCTATCTGACCTACGCGGACAGGCCTCTTCCCCCGCCCCAGAACCTGGCCGACGCCTTGCAGGAGGTCGGCCCCGAGTTTCGGGCCTGGCGGCAACGGCGGGAGAAGGCGCAGCAGTTATGGCGCAAAATCCTCACCGGGCTGACCCTGTGGCCGCCCCCGCCCTTCGCCCAGAACGCCGAAGCCGTTGACCTGAACGGCGCCCTCATCATCCTCGCTACGGACGGCTTCGACCGCTATTTCAACCGCATCTGGCGGCATCGCGGCCCGCAAATCCTGGCCGAGATCGACGCCCCGGAACGCCCCATCCACTTCATCACCCGTCACCCCGACTAGGAGGTGCAATATGTCATGGCGAGATTTTCAACGACTCATCGACGCGCAGAACACCGACATCACCGCATGGATGGCTGCCATCGACGCCAATCCCAACACGCCCGAAGACGCACTGCAGGAGGCGTTGCTTCAGCTCCTTATCGATCAGAACATCACGAACCTTACGAAATTTTCAGCCGCCATCATCGCTCTGGTGCGCAATGCAAACAGTCTGCTGGACGCCGCCATCGAGTGGCGGGACGATGACGCGGGCGACCGGGTCATCGTCACCGGACTGGATGGCCCGGACGAGGATTTCAGCGCCGCGCCCAGAGATCTCCTGGCGGGACGATGATGCGAGCGCACTGCGAAAACTGCGGCCAACCGATCACCGCAGACGACTTCAAGGCCGGACGTTATTTTCTCTTCTGGATCACGCCCACCCTCCCCCCGGAGAGCCTCTATCTCTGCCAGGATTGCCGCAATCTGGAGTGGGAGGAACGAGAACGGCTCTTCCAGGCCTGGCGGGCGCGCCGCGAATCTGAGCGCGCATCGCACCGTCACAGCCCACGCAAAAAGCGTCGCAGCCGGATGACGCTTCTCTGACCGCCCCCCTGCCCCAGATCACCAACAAAAAGGAACTTTTTTATGTCGACTATTGCCATCGCCAACCAGAAAGGGGGCGTGGGCAAAACCACCCTGACCGTGCATCTGGCTTGCTGGCTGAGCCGACAGGGACGCAGCGTCATCATCGTGGACGCTGACCCCCAGGGCAACGCCACCGCCTGGGCCCTGGATGGCGACGTCAGCGCCGATGGCTTATGGCGCCTCCTCATCGGGCGCGACCCCCTCTCCGCCATCGTCCGGCCCTCAAAATGGGATGGCGTTGACATCCTGCCCGGCAACGCCGCCACCGGCGAGGCCATGATCGTGCTCGCCACCCTGCGCCGCCCCTTCGACAGCGTGGCCACGGCGCTGAAACCCCTGGACGCCATGGCCGATTACGTCTTCCTCGATATGCCGCCCAGCCGGGCCGCTGGCTTTCACGAAACCCTCTTCGCCGCTGATTTCCTACTCGTCCCCACGCAACTGGAGCGCCTCTCCCTGCAAGGCGTCTCCCTGATGGCGGATACGGTGAAGCTGTTGTCATCGGAGTTCGGGCGCGCACCGGCGCTGCTGGGCGTCATCCCCAACATGGTGCGGAAAAACACGTTGGAGCACCAGGAAAATCTGCGCGAATTGGTGCAGACCTTCGGTCAGTTGGTGTGGCCGCCCGTGGCCCTCACCGTTCGCCTCTCCGAAGCCAGCGCTTACGGCGCCACCCTCTTCGACCTCGAGCCCGACCATGCCGTCACGCACGCTCTGACCGCAATCGGGCAACGCATTCTCAGCAATCTGGAGGCCTGATATGAATCACCCCATCCCGACCAAACCGCCCCGAAAGCGCCGCCCCGTCACTCTCGATCGCCAGACCGATCAACTGCTGGCGCTCCTGGCCGACATCATCGACACATCCGCCGCCCAACTCGCCAATTTCCTTATCACTTACGGCCTGTTGACCTATCTCGACGATAACGCCCTGGCCCAAACGCTGCGCGAGAGCCGCTCCCCCGCGCGGGCCATGAAGTTCCATTGGGATCTGCTCCTGCCCGCAGACTGGCTGGAAGCCATGGCGGCCTATCTCCCGGAAAATGACGAGGAGGATCGCGTATGAGCAGCAAACGACGCGATCGCCAGCGCTACAGCGGTCTCACCGCTGGCGGGCGCCTGGACCCCAAGGTGGCGGAAATGTTGCAGGACGCCGTGCCCAACAAGGCCGCCCTTACTGCCAAACAAAAACGGGATCGCCAGCGTAAGCGGGTCATGTACGATATCGATCCCACCATCAAAGCCGTTGTGCAGTCATTTGCCAAGCGGGAGGACACCTCCGCATCGCAGTTTGTGGAGATACTGTTGGCTTTTGGACTGCGAGCCTATCTCCGTGGCGATCCCGAATTGAAGCAAGCCATGTCCCTGGAGACGCGCAAGCGTTCCCGCACCCCGCGTTTTTACTGGGATTTGGCCCTCCCGGACGAATGGATGCTGATGCTGGAGGCCTATCTTGCAGAAGCCAAAAAGCCTCGAAAATGGGGGCAATGACGCCATCACCATTTTCCGGGGTCTGGAAAACCAGCATGTTTTTTGCCTACGGTTGCAAAGACGGTTGCCTTGACGGTTGCAAAAGAGGTTGCATAGACGGTTGCATAAAAAGCTGCCGTCTTTGCAACCGATTGACCTCACAGAACGCCCGCAGAGCGATTGTACAGAAGGATGGCGTAGGAGTTTACCCCCGACGCAGAAATGCCTCGCTCCGGACGATTGAGGGCCTTTGCTCATTTCTGATCTCATCGCTGATTTTTGTCCCGTTTTCCAATCCATGATCAAGCCCAAGCGCCAGAACGCCTTCTATCTCTCCGGCTGGATTCTCTCCTCTGAATGGGTGAAGCATGAACGGCTGAGCGAACAGGCCCTGGCCTGCGTCATCCGCTCCGATCGCATCAAATATGGCGGGCATCACACCCTCTACGTGAAGAGTGACGCCGCCACCCGCTTGTATATCGCCCTGTCGGTCTTTGCCGCCTCTGCTGCATCCAGTCGCCACGGCGATCTGGAAGCCATCCCCTTTGAAAAGTTGGATGCCCATTTTCTCATGGCCGCCGTAGATGGCGTCCTCTATTTCAATGATCTTTTCGCCCTCCGCATCACCTGTCTGAACCTGAACGGACAACAGCGGAAGCGGGTGGATGATCTGTTCGAGGAATTCCGGCGGCGGCGAGGCCTGGCGGCCATGCTGCCCCGCGGGCCTGTCGGCCAGGGCGCCAGGCCCTGAGGCCACGCCCGCTCGCCGCCACGGTTTGACAACCTCAGCCTGTCGGCCAGGGCGGAGAGGCCGGGCCTGCGGGCCACACCTGCGGCCTGCCAGCCTCAAATGCCCCGTTATCCGACCAATTCGAGAACAAGAGCAGGCCCGTTCAAATGGACGAGCAGCTGATTGAGCACATCCCGCCCCAAAATGCCCGTTGCTCCCTTTGGCAAGGCCGCCACCTTGATGCCAGGTAAGTGCATCGTCCCCACATGGACCGTAATCACATACAGATCGACAGACTGTGGTTGCCCTGTGATCCCCACCAAATTCGCCCGGTCGATGACGCGGGCGCCGATTTCCTGTAAAGCGTCCACCGGCAACAACGTCCCATCGGCTCCGGCGTCAACGATAACCTTTAGAAAGACCCGAGGACTGGCTGAACATGGATGACAGGTTCGACCTCTTCCCGCACCTGGCGGACAAGCACGGGCTCGCCAGGGAAGCGCTCCTCAATACGTTGCAGAAGCGCCACGATATCGCGATCATGATCGACCAACGCGCCCTGATAAATCGCTGCATACTCCCCGGAAATGTCCGCCAATAATTGGGGGTGCATCTTTCTGAACGCCCCGGCTTCCTGTGCAAGCGCACGCTGCGTTTCTGCGCGTATCTTCTCCTCAATCGCCTCGACTGCAAGGGCGTCGGGATTTGCATGCCGTCTCTTTGCCAGCCAATTCAAAGCTTTGGCTGTTTTGTCATCCAGCTTAATGGCATACATGGGTCGCTCCATCGTGATAGAAATGCCTTACTTCACGTTCAATTATACCTCAAAATCTTCATCCTGTCAGACATGCCATAAGACCATCCGATTGAGATGAGCCAAATGGAAACCCCACTGGATCAATATCCGCCCGACTGGCCCGAAATCAGTCGTCACATCCGTTTCGAGCGGGCCGGAGGCCGATGCGAATGCCGCGGCGAGTGCGGCCATGCGCATCCTGGCGGGCGCTGCAACGCCCCGCACGGCCTGCTCGTGTATCGCAATCGGCCGCAACCCTGGTTGTGGCAACGAGAGCCGGAGGAAGGCTTCTATCCCGTGCGCATCATCCTCACCACCGCCCATCTGGACCACAACCGCCAGCGCAATGATGACGCCAACCTGCGCGCCTTATGCCAGTATTGCCACCTCAACCACGACCGGTTGCATGGCGCCGCCCTGCGCCGTCAGCGGGCCATCGAGGCCGGTCAGTTGGAACTGGACTTGCCGAAATCCTGCCGCGCTATGCCCGGAGATTGATCACCTCCACGCCCTTCCCTCCCGTTCCAGGTCCAGCTCCGCCCCGGCCAGCGGCGACTCCTGGAAAAATTCGGAGAGATTCTTGCGAGACGCGACGAGACGACGGTAGTCATCAAAAGAGAGAATGACCGCTGTTTTTTTCACCGCGGCGGGTGATGATCTGCGGGCCGGAGCGCTGGGCCTCATCCACCACGCGGCTCAATTGATTTTTCGCTTCCTGCAACTGCCATGTTTGGGACATTGGCTTGCCTCCTGAATCAGGATCAATGGCTGGACTGTCCAGATTATATACGATGCAACTTCCCGATGGAAACATCTTTTTCCGCTCTTCAACGCTCCCGTGATTTTCGCCACCCTGCAAGGGTTTACGCTCGCCCCGATTTCCATATCGACCATCGACAACGCGCCCCCGTCCGCCTTTTCATGGGCGCTGCAACGCCCCGCTCCTCATCCGCCATCTCTGCAACACCCACGCCCGCTCACAAGCCCTGACCGGCCTTTGCCAGCCCTGGGCGAAGCCCAAAATCTGACCCCAACCGGCCCGACCATGGCAATAACAACGCCGGGACGCGGGCCCCGTCGCCAGCAACAATCCGCCCGCCACGCTCAGAAAATGCCCATGTTATCTTGACAGTTTTTCGGGCCTTGGACGTCTTCACGAGATGGCCAATTGTTCGCCCCCGAGTTGGCCATTAGCCATCTCAAAAAGGGAGTGGCCGTGGCGCATGGCGACCGGCCAGTTGTAGAAAAATTATCATGCCAGTTTTTCCGAGGTTATCACCATGCACAAAACGCCCTTCTTGACTCTGATTCTCATCATCCTGACCGCGGGATGTGCAACGCCGCCGGCCGAAACCACGCCAACTGCCACGCCGCCTGTCCCGACTGCGACCCCACGTCCCACCAACGCGTCGGCGACAGCGCGCGCGTCCGCGCCCGTCAACGCGCCAACGGCTTCGGCAACGGCCACAGATACAAGCACTCCCACCGCCACTATGACGCCCACAGCGACGGCAACGCCCAAACCGACCGCAACGTCCACAGCGGCCGCAACGCCCACAGTCGCGCCCACGCCCGAGCCCCAGGCGCGCGCCCAGGGCAAGAACATCAACATCCGCCGCGGGCCAGGCACAGGCTTCCCCGTCGCGGCCATCCTGCCGGACGGCGAGGCCGCTCAGGTCATCGCCCGCGGTCCCAATGGCTGGCTGCAAATCACCCTGGACGGCAAAATCGGCTGGGTCTATGCCGGGGTGGTGCAAACCCTCGGGCCGGTGGCGAAATTGGCTATGGCGGAAACCATCCCCACGCCGCCCACGCCCACATCCACGCCGGCGCCGTCCACGACAACGCTCGCCCCCGCCAGCCCGACCCTTCCGCCCAGGCAAGACGCGGCCTATCTGACGCAGGACACGCAATTTCCCGTCCGCGCCCATCGCTTCATCGGTTGGGGTTATGAGATCGTCGACGCCTCCGAGCATTGGGACATCATCCTGAACCGGGATGTTTTCGGCTACGCGCTCCATGAATTCTACGGCGATGCGCTGTACGGGCCCCATCCCCACGGCCTGCGGATCACGTTCCTCGATTGCGTCCCCAAAACCTTTGCGGATGGCTACGCATCCCCCTGTCTGGGAACGACTACGCCCATCCCCCTATTCGCCGACAGTCACAGCCTGACATTCAGTTTCGGCGATGGCGTCGGCTCCGTCGCTGCATACGGATGCGCTGCGCCCGCAACCAACTACCATGATCCGCAAGAATGTTTCATAGCGCTGGGGCCCCTCGACGCCGGCTACCTGACGGATGTGGCGATCGGCGCCATGATCATGGCGGATTCGGGCCGAATGGGCTATGGGGATCACAACAATCCCCGTTTCGACCAGCCGCCATTCACCCCTTATCTGGGCGTCGCCGTACGGGATGATCGCCTCCAGCAATGGCGCTGGCAAGGTCCTTTTTTGCAGATTATCCCGCAACAACCGTAACACTGTCTCAACTTCAATGCGGTTGCGCCTGAGTCCAGAGAAATCGTGCCATGCGAGCACGACAAAAGACAGCATGGGAGGGGAACATTGCTGTGTGATTGCGTCAGTTCGGAGAAAATCACACTTGCCTGACCGAATGACAAGCAAACCGGCCCGAAACCTATCGCCGCGCCGCTTAGCGCCGGCCGCGTTCCAGCACCCTTGGGGGTTTGGCTGGGTTAACACCCATGCATTTCAATGCCCGCGAGGGCTTTGTGGTGATTTTTCCCTCAACCAAATGCATCAACATGCCATGCTGTACGCCCAGAACCAAGCCCTGGCTCAAGTCCTGCGGACGCAACAGGGGGCCGTGCACATAGATCACCCTGTTCAATCCCGATCTCCAGTGCCCACACCGCCCACAGGTCAGTAGAACGCGGCCATGAATGTGGGGGTTACTTGAAAGTATTTTCAGAGGAGGGTTTTGATTGTGGAATTCAATAGCAAACGAAAAGGAAAGGAAGCTGGAATCTCTCACACTGCGTTTTGAAGCAACAATGGAACAAAACTCAAGCTGGACGAGTCTCCAAAAGAGAGGCCTGTCCAGCTTGAGAATTGGCAGGAGTATCAAAATGAAAGACGATCTTTCACATTGCTACTTCTGCGGCTTGGATGCAGCGTTGGGCTGCCAGATGCGATCGATAGGCTGACCAGGTTGCAATTGATCTTGCTCTGCAATGTCATCCAGTTGCTGGAGGATTTTCTCATCGAGTTCATGGTATGGCGACACTTTATGATCGGGCTCTATTGCCGTGTTGCCCATTTTGGCTACGAAGCCCACATCATCCACGAACCAATGGCTGCGAAATGATCCATCCGTTTCCACTCGTAACTCCAATGTGACGCTCTGACCACGATAGGCTGACAGATTAATGGTTTCATGAACCCAACCGGACGTCTTGTTATCTTTGCAAAGATCATATCGCATTACCTCGGTTCCGTTGACACGAACGCCTGCAAAATCGTAACCACAAAGATCCCGTGAAGTCATCCAATACCAAAAACTCAGAATTGGAGCATCCATTGGCACAGTCACCTTCTGTTGAAGCAGCGAGACTTCATTGTTTCGGCCGCCCATCCAAGCTAGCCAATCACCGCTATGTGCAGTGACCGCGGCAGTAACATTCTCCTGGCGGACGACAATATCTCGACCGCGTGCCGACGATTCGGACCACCCCGCATCAGATCCGGCTTCAAAACCGCCATTCTGGACAGAGCGCCCAGAGTTAGGCGGAGCTGCAGGACAGGGATTGAGGCCAGATGGCTCGAAGTTAGAGTTCGCTGTTAACACGATAGCATCGATTGCGGAGGAGGCTTCTCGCGATTTGAACTGAAGTGTATGGCTCCCCGCCTGGATCAAAACGGGCTGTTCATATTCATCAGGAGGTGGCGCTGAGCGCCAGCCCCATCCCCAGCTCCCATCATTGCGAGGAAGGATTTCAAAATGGTAGTCATGGCCGCCGTCCAAGGACACCCAAAAAGAATTATGATTCCAATCAGTCCCTTTGGCTCGAACCCACAGATAGTAATCCTGAGTTTCTGACACATCAAAGGGAATGATCAACTTATCATCACTCCAGGGATGAATCGTCTGGAGATAGCGACCGCCGGAAGTATTGGATGACGTGCGGAGAGCCATGCCATAGTTAGCGCCATCTTCCGCCTGGATGAAAAGGCACGATTGTGCAGGCGGATTCGACGTGGGTTCCGAGACGTTGAAATGGATTCGTTGTCCTTGGGGAGCAGAGTACCACCACCCTGTGAAATCGCCGAAAGCAGGTTCTGCAAAGTAGTCATTACCGACTTCGGGGAAAGACCGCCGTTTTTCAAACCGGTAAATCTCGCCGGGTTGAAGGGTAATAGACTCATCTGCCGGATAATCCAGCAAGGGGCGACAATCCCAGTTTTGGCAGCCAGGACCTCTGACCACAACGCCGAGATAACGAAGCGTGATGGGGTGATCGCTCTCATTTTGGACGCCATATCGAGCAACGACTTGCTCCCCGGCTTGCGGATTGGAAGGAATCAACTGCAGAGGTTCGACCACACGAAGCCCAGGAGATACGGTGAATTGACGTTTGCTACCAAGCAGATTCCAGTCATTGTCCGAGAGAGAGAACATGATTTTCCCGAAATAACCATTGCCGGATTCCGGGAATGCTCTCTGATGATCGTACGTGAATGTCTCGCCAGGTTGTAAAGTAAAGTTCTCCACCCATGGCCAATCTACTACTCGAGTGCAATTCCAATCACTGCAATCAGGACCTTTTGCGGCTATGCCCAGACGCCGGAGCTGAAGCGTTCGACCACTGACATTCTTGACAATGAATCTCGCCGTTACTGATTCGCCGGCCGCGGGGTTGCTTGTAGAGAGATGCAGATCCTCGATGACTTCGAATACAGGGGTGACGCTGAAATTCACTCGTTTCCCGCCCGGCGCAAAGAACCACCAGCCATTGCCATCGCCAAAAGCGGGGTCGGCAAAGTATCCGTTGCCAGGACGATTGAATGTGCGGCGCTTCTCGTAACGGTAACGCTCGCCCGGCTGCAGGGTGATATTGTCAACCATCGGGAAATCCGCCCATCGGTCGCAGCTCCAATCCTGACAATTCGGGCCTTTCGAGATTACTCCCAGGTGACTGAGCGTCAAGGGACGGCTGCCAGTATTCTGGATGGTATAGCTGGCAGTGACAATTTGACCCACAAGAGGATTGGGCGGATCCAAACGCAGCGGCTCGATGACCGACAGGCCTTGCTGGACAGAGAAATGGCGAACGTCACCAATGAAATGCCAGTCGTTCTCGGAAAGGGAATAGAGCATCTGGACGAAATAGCCATTGCCTGCATCGGGGAGGGTGCGTGAAGCCACGAAGTTGTGGGTTTCGTTAGGAGCCAGCGTGAGATGCTCCTCCCAGGGCCAATCCACGATGCGGGAGCAATTCCAATCCTGGCAGTTGGGACCACGCCCGGCCACGCCCAACCGACGCAAGGTCAGGGTATGCCCACTCACGTTCTTGACCGTGAACCGCACGTTGACCATCTCTCCGGCCATGGGGCTATTCACCTGAAATTCCAACCCACGGATCACTTCCAGAGGCGCACTGGGTCTTGGAGTGGGAGTGGGGGTCGGAGTCGCTGTCGGTCTCGGAGTCGCTGTGGGTCTCGAAGTCGCTGTGGGTCTCGAAGTCGCTGTGGGTTCAGGAGGTGGAGGTGGCGTTGATGAATTGCATGGAGGCACATTTGGGTCTTCTTCTCCGAAAGCAACCACATACATGGATCTTGCCCCATTACCGCCCTTATAATGAGGACCACTCAATGAAATGGTTCCTTTCCCGCTCCGACAGGAATAAACGTTAAAATAATCCATACCCCCGTCGCTGGTATAAACCTTTGCGTTATTTTTCTTTAGATTAATACCATTCCAATTGGGTGGTTGATCCGCTCTACGGTCAAAATATACGTAAAGGGTGGCAGGACGAACAAGCTCAAAAGTAACATATTTCTGCTCCTTGTTGTTTTTGTCATCATTGGGGAAAATGATGCACTTATGATCATCATAGGTTGATCCGGAGAATCCAGTAAAAACATAGTTCCGATCAGTGTATACTCTACTTCCTTTGCTGCACTGCTGCCAATAGGAACCGTGTGATGTTGATGTAGAAATATGAGTGACCCAGTCATCAGATGAAGGTGGCGGTTCTGATGGAATTCCTCGAGGATTGTATGGAATTGCTTCATTTGAAGACTCAATCACGCCTCCCTTCCGTTCAGAGGTTTCTAAAGTACCGTCCATTTGCTTCTCGGTTTGCAGGGAAGAAGCGAACTTAACGCCAGAACCTGAGACAACTTCGTTTTTCCCATCTTTAGTTCTGATTGCAATGGCAGTTCTTGATGTCCCATTATAATCATAGAATGGAAATTGTTTTACCCGGAAATAGCTATCCCATTCGATTATCTCAGAAAAACGGTGTTTTTGGGTGGGATCGCCGGGATATCCAAAACCATCATGATCTAGCCGCAAAGCAACACCATCGTAATTGTATATTTTATCGGAAAAACTGATCATGCCGTCGGTGCTATCAGGGACAAAAAAGGAGCTGATGAGATAATTGTCGACGATGATCCCATTCCAATCGACAGGATTGCCCCATTGAAATCCGTCCCCTGTACCGTCCCTTAACTCTATATGCAAGTGGGGTGAAAATCCGCCTACTTTTTTGTCGGTAATCTTTCCAATAACAGAACCTCGGGCAATAAAATGTCCTACTTGCACATCCGAAGCGATTTCACCAAGGTGGGCATAAAGAATAACTGTCCCACTCAGTTCATTACGCACTGCCACATAACTACCATATCCATGACAACTCCCGGTCTCACAGACTTCGATTACAGTTCCATCAGCCATTGTCAATACTTGCATATCTCCAGCATCAGGCTTTCCGAAATCTAAGCCGGATCCGTATTGTTGACTTTCAATATACGATAGCGATGCATTAGATCCTCTCCAAATATGGGGGCCAGAGTTTAACCTGGCTTGGTTTTCAAAGGGCATTTTCATTATTGGAAGCGTAAGAACTCGTTGCCGTTCGGAATATGACATATTTGACCATTTCCCAGTTTCACCATTGCAAAAAATATAACCCTTTTGGAAATATCCTTTACAATCGTTTCCATAACCAATCTGTGACGTAATTGGAAGGCCGTATTCATAAACGCCATTTCCTCCGTTAAAGTTATATAGATCCAACAATTCATTCAATATAACATACGCAACACCTTGCGTTGGAGATCCCAAGTTATCCCAATAAACACGTCCTCCTTCAAAATCACGATATTTATCAACAGATTTATTCTTTCCAGCTGGTTGATCATCATTGACTCTTTTTTCTTCAGAGATAGGACAGCCTAATGGGCCGTTTACTCCTCCCCACGCCTGATAAATTGCCCCGATCGCACCATAAACGTCACTTGGATCGATCCTGCACGATTTGGAAGAGGACGCATGGACGTTAGTTGTTACTACCATTCTATCAATGGTCACAAAAAATAAACCAATCAATAAAATGATCACCAGGCATTTGTGAAAGCCATTCTGCAATTTCATTTGGTTCCTCCATAAAAAGAAAAGAGTGATTTGGCGGAAAACAACTGTCTTATCCTCTTATACGAACTTTCACACGGCATCCTTTTGCATTTCTCATTAAATTAACCGTAGTTCGCACAGTTTACGTATCCTGTTGTTGGTTTGAATCACTTACGAAGTCTTCTCTGACTTCTGTCTGGTTATTCACATAAAAAGGGACTGGAGACGATCGTTCCAGTCCCTTTTTGCCCGCAGAGCCTTCAAGAAGGAAGCGCCCAGGCTGTACCCCCTCCCATAGTAACTTTCACCAGCGTATCCGCCTCATCCCGCAATGCTTGAACCGCAGCCTTGTTCTTGCCCAATTCGCGTTCGAGTCGATTGTAGCGCCCAAGATCGACGTTTTTCTCAACATCTTCAACGATCCGCTTCGCCTCATTGAATTCATCCGCCCGTTTCTTTTGATTGTTCCGATACCAGAGGTATCCCACGACCGCGACCCCGCCAAGCGCACCGAGGAATGAAAACGTTACAAATGTGTCAGGAGTGCCAAGCACTGCGCCAAAGAAGCCGGCGACGCTACAACCAAACAACGGAACGAAGAACAGGGCAACCAAGAACCCCAGGGTCAATCCTGCGCTATTCACTCCTTTGAGCTCATTGTAAACAGGAAGGGCAGCGCGGTACTCTTGCACCTTTTCGTAGTTGTCAAGGTAGTAATCATAATCCGGAAGCTTACGGGCGGCATCAGCAGCTTGATCAACCTGATCGCGTTCTTCGGGCGTCAACGCCTCGCTCAATTCATCATCACTGGTTTCGATCAGCTTGATGGTTTTGTACGCATACTCTTTATCGCTGATATCAGGAAAAATTTCGGGGGCGATGCCCAATGCCGCCAACTCCAAATGGAGAAGACGCATGCCCAGAGCCGCAGCAACTGGGTTATCCTGCTTATGCTCGAGGATTTCCTCCGCCGCGTTGTGATATTGGAACATGATATTTTCCAATTGTTTCAACACCGTCTGAATTGCTGCTTCTTGTCCGCCCTGTTGACGCAATTGCTCAAGTTTATTCACTTGGGCAACCTGTACGCCAAAGTTGGCGATTCCTAATGCTGTGTCGAACCATCCCATGAGGGTAACTCCTTGTGAATGTAAATTGGTGAAAAAGAAAAGAAGGGAAAAAACAATCTCTCATTCTTTTATACGAGATTTCCCATCCCTTCCTTTCACACGAATGGCAAAAAATAAGAGCAGGAAAGGGCGTTCATCTCGCCCTTTCCTGCCCCTGATCTCGCTTACTATCGAGAGGTTGAGGTTGGCTGCTTCTACAGACTTGGATATTTAGTCAATCAAGGCGCCCAAAATGGATCCGTATCTGAAGCGCCGCTTGTCAGTTCCGTTACCTTCCCCGTTGTCAAATCCAAAACGAGGATGCGTAAATCAAACTGGCTTATAAACTGCATAAAAGCCAGCGATCCCCCGTCCGGTGACCAGGAGGCATCCGAACTAGGTTTTTTCAATGAGGTGGTCACATTGCGCATATCGCCATTGGCAACATCCACGAGAAAGATATCGTGGAAATTATCCACAGCCAGTTTCCGGCCATCGGGAGACCAGGCCATGCGATAGCCCTGGAAATCCACCCAAGGGCGTTTGTTATTCCCAGCAACATCCATCAACCAAAGCGTTTGATCGGGATAATGGGAATAAGCGATCTGCGAGCCGTCTGGTGATTGAGTCCCATATTGTAGATCCGATCCGGTATCCGTAGTGAGCTGTGTCAATTCGTCGGTGTCTGGATTCACCGTGAATAGGTTTTCTGATCCATTCGACCGCAAGCTCAACAGAATACGATTATTTCTCGCCCAACTCCAGACAGTAGCGCCTTCCTTTCCTATCGGAATCATTCCCTTCTGTTTGCCCTCTGCAGTAAACAAGTATATCCCGGCGCCCAGATCGGGGGAGGCGTAAACGCCGACTGCGATCATTCTCCCGTCGGGAGAGACCACGACGGAGCTGGAAGAGGGAAAACTCATGCCGGTAGGGATTTGCTGCACATCACTTCCGTCGGGGTTCATAACGAAGATATCTACGGGACCCATCTTCATATCCCGATGCAACCGATCTGAGAGGAACACGATTTTTCCGCTGAGAGATGGTCCGGCGGGCGTTGGGCTTGCGCTGGCAGTAGCTGTTGCCTGTGGTGTGGCGGTGGCTGTTGCCTGAGGCGTGAATGTTGGAGTATCCGGCTTCGGCGTAGATGTTTTCGTGTGTCGAGGCGTAGCTGTTGGAGATTGTTTCGTCCCCTCTGCCTGAATCGTGCTTTGCGCAGCTTTCATGGTCGCATCGTAAACAGGTTGCTGTGTGGCGGGAGGAGGTTGAGGATTATTGCAGGCAGCCAAGCTCAGCACAATGATAATCAGGGCGAGCCATCCATATCCTTTGTATTGCCTTCGAAAATTGAATTGTTGTAAACCAAGAAAACGCATTGTATTACCTCGTGGGGAAAAGAGTTTACGGAGATGCCTTATTTCAGCCAGACGGGGTCCCAATCCACAAAGCTATTGCGACTGATATTCCTGGGGTTGACTTTTTCCTTCAGGGGAACATTGGGATCAAGCACCCAAATCTGTTTGCGACCCGTGACGCGATTGGAGAAGAAAGCAATGCGTTTACCATCCGGCGACCAGGTGGGATGTTTGTCCCACTGCCAATCGTTGACGGTCAATCTGCGTTCACCAGTTACCTCGCGACTGATCATCCATAATTCATCGTTACCGTTACGGTTGGTCACAAAAACGACCCAATATCCGCCTGGATCGATGCGCGCCCCCCAATCGGTGTGATCATTGCTGACGATACGGTGCCATCCCGAGCCGTATTCGTTGTCCAAAACATAAATATCCATGCTTCTGCGATCTGGCGACCAATCATCTTTCACACAATAGAGCCCGTTGGCGGAACAATACTCGTAACTCCGCTTATTGTTAAGCGCATAATAATACGCAGTGGGGTTGCACATGGGCATCTGGTTGCTGCCATCGGGATTCATGACCCAAACGCCGCCGCGATTGGATTTGAATGCGATCAGACCTCGCACGCCATTACGGCATTTTGGACGCGGAGGAGCTTCGGCAATCGGCAGTGCATCCACCTTTTTCCCGGCATTCGTAAATCTGACCGCGACCCAGCCGCCTTTCCCATCGGGCGTCGTTACCTTTATCCATGTTCCCTCCTCATTGCGCCCTATTGCCTGAAGCACATCGCCCTGTTTGACCTGATCGATACGTTTGTAGACCGTATCCGGCCCCTCGCGCACATTGAGTTTGGGGTTGGTGACCATGACGGCCAACAAAGCGGGCGTGGGAATTGCCGTTGGTTCTGCTGTGGGTGTGGGCAAAGGCGTCGGAGCCGAGGTTGCGGGAGCGATCAACGTCGCCTGCTTTGTTGACTCTGCTGTGGGTATTGGCGTCTTATTTTTCTTCTCTGTGTTTGTAACCAAGGTGGCGTGGGCAGCCGCCTGGGTTGCCAAAGCGGCCGCCTGCGTGGCCTCCGCTGCAGCGCCTTGGGGCGCGGTTGGCGATGGCGGATTCGAGCCACAGCCCGAAACCATCAGGATGATGAAGATGAATGTCGGGATGAAAATGAACGGATACCTGAAATTAGTGCTCATGAGTTTTCCTCGCAAAATGTCCTGCCATATAGCTGTCCGTTCAGCCATGGTCAGCTTACCGCAGAATAGTGTTGAATGACGCCTCAATGGATATGGGGACGAGTCAGTGAGACGCCCACAATCATCCCCAAAATGAAGGCGATAAGCATCAGAACGAGAATGCCTAAAACAACGGTCTGTTCCATGATAAGGCCTCCTGTTGGGAACGGATGGGTTATCTCAAGATCATTTTCGTTGGATACGGCGTTCCTATCATGGGAGCGATTGAAATCGCCTCCTCTATGCTATGATACGATTTTTTATCACGATCCTTTTGCATTGCGACTAAAACGAAAGGATTGCCTGACAATATCAAAGCTTTCCCGTGTAATGGCAAGGATATGAAAATCCCAATATCGATCTCCAAACCAGCGATACGCTTTGAGGCAGCCTTCCTCAACAAAGCCATGCTGTTGGGCCGTCTTCAACGAAACTTCGTTGTACCCATAGATCTCTGCATAGAGCTTACGAAACCCGTAAGTAGCGAATAAGTATTCAGCAAATAAAAGGTCGGCAATCGGCCCGATTCCTTGCCTGGTAAACTCTCGGGTCAAATATGTGCAAACATACGCATATCGATCGATGAGATTGACCTGATATGCATATGTAAATCCAACGGTTTCCGCTTCGCCCTCGTGCAGCCTGTCAATCATCAAAAAAATGAAGATGCTTCCTCTCAACCGATGTTCCAGATCCTCTACGAAATCAGGAAATGCCATCATCCTCCTGTCTGTCCACCACATGGCCAGTTCATCCGCTCTGGAATGCCACTGAAATAACAGGCGAAAATCATCCGGATTCAGGGGACGTAACTGGATGGTCGCGCTTTGGAGCGAGGGAGCATCTGGCAACTGTATCGTAGAAGAACGATGTTGGCGGCTCATTATTTATTCTCCCTGAGCTAATGAAATCAGCGAGGGGGCTGATTTCCCCTCGCTGATTGGAAAGGTTTGATGGTTGCGCTAGCGTTTCTTGGTCCAGGTGCCATCATCCCAATAGGTATGGCCGCCACCTTCGTCCTTGCCCCAGCTCACGTCACCATCGTCGGTTTGACGTTTGGTCCAGCCGTTGCCGTCGTCGCGTTCCCAGCCGGAATTCCCATCGCTATCCGTCCAGCGAGTCCATCCGCCACTTCTCCTTTCGCGCCATTCGCGCTTGCCATCATCATAGGTGCGTTTGCCGTGATCATCCTCGTAGTAACCGTAGGAATCGCCTGCCATGATACAAACTCCTTTGAATGGGAGGTAGATTGATCCCATTCCGACCAAAGAGGGGAGCTGTAGTTGGACGGATGAGAAATCAATCTGGATTGAGTGATTGGGGTTTTCTTCATCCCCTCTATCTAACAGTACGATAGAACTTACTCAATCCTTTTGTCACTTGGCGATTTTTCTGAAAAAATTCATTTCGTTAGCCGGAACCTGGCGTGAGGCCGAAATCGAATTCGCCCTGAGAGGGAGACATGATCACAATCTGGCCGTTGGCGTCAAGCCCGACGATATGGTAGTAGCTATTCGCATTGACGTCGCCGAGATGGCTTTCATCATCAGTGAAGGAAAGTTGGGAATTCAGCTCGCCCGCATCCATCACTTTGATGCGAGTGGCTTCACCTGTGAGCGGGGCAAAGTAAGGCTTTGTGCTGCGCCACACCTCGTACGTCACAACGGCTGCGTCGCTATGCGTCCATTGCAGCTCGAGGGCGTCGCCGGTTTGGACGATGGACGCGGATTCGAGGACGTCGGGAATGGAGATGCTGTAAAGATGGCCTTTATTGGACACGAACCCCACGTCGCCATCGGAATCGACGGCCTGGATGTAGTAACTGATGGGGTCGGTGATGTCCAATTCGCCCAGCCACCGGCCCGCGTCCGCATCGTAGGTCAGATCGACGCTCTGCCAGACGCCTTTGCCGTCAGTGTAGGTGGTCACCACGCGTTCGATGGTGGCGGTCGTGGGGGAGGTGACGTCGATGCTGAAATGCGCCCGGCCATCGGCATACGCGCCTTCCACGAGAAGAATGCGGGGAGGCGTGCGGTCGGTGAAGTCGGAAGAGTATAGCTCGTAAGTCAGGCTTTCGTATTTCCGCAATATACCCTCACGGTATTGGGCGGGAAGCACCACCAGCCGTTCGTAGATATCGTTCAATTCCAGCCGATTAACCACATCCATGCGGGCGGGATACCAACCGTAGCTCTCGAAGGGGATATCCACGCCCGTTTCATCCGTGATGACGCCCGTCACCAGGGGCGTAAAAACCTCATCGGTGTACGTGGCCGTAAGCAGGAGGGCGCCATGCGCCCGGCCATTCGTATCCAGATCCAACCCCGTGCGAGGCAACACCGGACGCCCGGGGGAGTTCTGGCGCTCGCCGTCCACATGATAAAAATCACCGTTGGCCGTAGTGGAAAGCGTCAGGGTGGGGGTCAACACTATCGTTTGCTTATCAAGGGTGTTGCTCAGAGGCTGTGCGGGTGTGGCTCGCCAGAATTGGCTCACCCCTTGTAACCCGGCGGGCGTCAAAACAGGCTCGGCCGCCAGACTTTGGGCCATGAGGGCGCTGTTCGGCATGTGGATTTGATACATAGGTAAGCCGTAGAGAATGGACGCGTCCAGCACTTTTTCATCGAACAATCCGAATCCGGCAATGCCCGCTCGCCGAATGTAGTCCAGCTTGGCCTTCATGTGGGCCTCGCCCACAGTGGTTCCACCGCTGACGCCCAATCGTTGCGTGAAGTAATACATCAGCCGTTCCGATAGAGAAATATCGTCGGAATCGCCATAGCCCGCACCAGTGTTGGAAACATAGGTCGCGCCTTTGCGGGCGAAGGCCTGGGGAAAGTCCAGTGTGCGGGTAAGGATCTCGCCGCTGTCGACATCGGGGATATTCAATCCCGAACGGCAACCCAGGGTGTAGAACACGACATCGGTGAAAGAGCTGGTGCTGTTAATGACATCAATGCTGGTGAGCTGGGAGTCATCGGGGGCGGTCATCGTATTATGAGAGAAATGCGCATTGACCGACTTCAGATCGTGATGGGTATCCAGCAGCCATTGTTCCAAATCATTGGCCGTCCAATCGTCGCCGATCAGCTTATCGGTCTGGCTGCCGTCATCCGACAGCAGATCGCCAATGGCGTTGCCCTCGTCCTTGAGAAAATCATACCCTGTCACCAAGGACTGATAGGCGGTGAGGTTGCTTTGAGACAGGAAAGCGTCGATGACCGAGATCATCTCATCCGGCGTCTCCACCAGACGCCCCACAGCCAGTTCGGGAATGTAAAGCTCGCGGGAGAACCAGGGCACAAAACGCAGCGTGCCATAATAGTTGTCGGTGAAGAAATAGCCCTGATCCAGAGCATGATAGATGGCGCTGGTTTCACTGGCGTAGGAGCGGTCCCGATACTCCCGTTCCTGAGCGTATTGGGCGCTGTCCTTGACCCGGCGATAAGGGATAAGCGTGTCATGCCCCACCAAGACGACATATTTGAGATTGGGCAGTTGCCGGACATGACGCAGGATCAAATCCCGAATCGCCTCGGCCACGCGATTGGCGCTGTCCACATCCTCGGGCTCCCAGGCGGCGTAGGCTTCGGCCACCGCGTCATCCTGATCCAGCTCCACGACGCGGCCATGAACCAGGGGATGGGCCGCCAGTTCATTGAGCTTATTCATCAGCTCATCCTTGCTGCTCGCGTCGTAATACTGCTCGATGCGGGTGGGATTGACGAGGATCAGGGTTTCGATGCTCTCATCGTATTCGGGTAACGGGCCTTCACTGAGCGTGATGGCCTCGGCTGGCGTCGGCAGGGTGATCGGAAGCTGCGCATTGATGGTCAGGGTATAGGGCTGGCTGCTGGAGGCGCCATTGTAGCCGTTGACTTTGATATAGTACCAGCCCGTCTTGTCGTGCACATTGGTAAAGACCCGCTCATCCTTTGATCCGCTTTGGGTGGAGATGCCTTCGGCGTTGCCGATGCCTTCCGCATTCCCGATGCCCTCGGCGTTGCCAATGCCCTCGGCATTCCCAATCCCCTCCGCGTTGCCGATGCCTTCGGCGTTGCCAATCCCCTCGGCATTACCGATATCGGTCACGTCCCCGATGCCTTCGGCGTTACCAATGCCCTCGGCATTGCCGGCATCTTCCAGGTTGGGACCATAGACGATCAGTTCGTAATCCGCGGGAGGATTGGCCAGGGTGGTGGTGATGGAGGAATAGGGCGAGGTGATCGCCACCCGATACCAGTCCACATCATCGTAATCGCAGATGGTGGCGGTGAGGGGCTCCCCGGCGGAAATGGTCCAGGCTGTCTCCTTGCTGTCGTTGCCCTCGTAGTCGTCCCAGCCGCACACGCCCGGCTCGGGCGACGGCGCCGAAGAGGACACAGTCAGAGTGACGGGGGCGCTCTCCGTGCCCCCTTTGCCCTGGCCCCAGGCCCAGATCTGATACGTCCCCTCGCGGGCTTCGGGCCCCATTTCCAGGGTGACCTCGCTGCTGCCGCTGGGCGTCACCGTCTCCTCCGACAGCGTGGCCGTGACCCCTTGCGGCAGTCCCATCATCTCCAGATGCACCGGCTGATCATCCAGATAAAGTTCAGTGTCCGTGTCCTCCCCTTTCAGTGAGGTAAGATCGATGGTGAATGTCGTCGTTTCCCCTGCAGCCAGCGCTACGTCATCCGTGGACATGGAAAGCTCGTAACCGGGAACGATGGCTTGGATCCCTGGGTCGGGTGGGGCTTCAGAGATGGGATCGAGAGCGAAGGGCTTGTAAGCCACGATGCCGGTGGTTGGGTCATCATAGAAATCATAGATTAAGGCGTTAATAATGGTTTGATCGGTGGTGCCCCAATAATTGTCAGATGCCGAGCCAGACGATTGCCAGTTCTGATTATGAACAGCATAGCCACCATTACCGTAGATATTGTTATGATGAAACGGCGGGAATCCTCCATTTAGATTCAGCACAATGC
>JALWZT010000276.1:28638-43488 GCA_027002405.1 Anaerolineae bacterium
GATGCCAATCCATATTTGTATTTTGGGTAAAGGTGATAGGCTGGTTATCCATTCCAACTGCTGACAAATTGCCACGAACAGAAAACTCATAATATCCATCAAATCGAACCTCCACCTCCGGCTCTATTGTTAACGTCACTCCAGGCGACACCGATACATCTCCTATCACAATATAGGGACTCTCCGCCAACGTCCAAACCGTATCTTCCGTAATGGTGCCGGATACGCCATTGCCAATTGTTGTCGTTATGTTTGGGTAGAAAATATTTCCTTCACCATCGCTAACTTCCGCCTCTGCTTTAATAGTAGTCTCTGAAGGCGTGTCAGTATCCACTTGAGCTTGAAATGTAATTGTTTTAGTAATTCCGCTGCCAACCTCGCCACTCCATTCCACTCGATTCGATTGCGAATTATAGCTAGCGCCTCCTGTCACGCTATTGTTCACATAAGTCGTCCCGGCTGGAATCGTAATAATTGTGCTAGCACTGGTCGCCGCCGCTCCTCCCATATTTCGGATGTTCACAGTATAGGTCAGTACATCCTCGGGCCATGCTCGGTCTTTATCGACTTCAATCGTTGAGGCCGCCAAACTTGGTATTCCGATCCCCGGGTCGGGTGGGGCTTCAGGAATGGGATCGAGAGCGAAGGGTTTGTAATCGACAATGCCGGTGGTTGGATCATCATAGAAATCATAGATCAGAGCATTGATAATGGTTTGGTCGGTGGTTCCCCAATAATTGTCAGATGCCGAGCCAGACGATTGCCAGTTCTGATTATGAACAGCATAGCCACCATTACCGTAGATATTGTTATGATGAAACGGCGGGAATCCTCCATTTAGATTCAGCACAATGCCTTCCCTTCTGTTAGCAACAATTGTATTAAACACCATATCATCACTTAGAGCCTCTAACACCACTCCTACCCCCCCATTGCCTGCCACCTCGTTGTACTTAACAGAGATATTACTAAGCGCCTTTAGACCATCAGCTTCGTTCAAAGAAATGGTGTTTGAGTACACATAGATACATGCTGGTGAAGTTATACAATGTACCTCGATTCCTGTAACATTGTGCGTTATTTCATTGTTCTCTATATTCATCGGAACAGTTCCACCATAATAAGAATATATACCCATTTCATTATTAGAAAATGTGCTGTTTTTGACATCAATAGATCCCCCTCGTAAATACAACCCATAATCTGCATACTCAACCACGACATGATCGAATGTAATTCCTCCACAGTCAGCATCACAATAAATCCGATGCCAATCCATATTTGTATTTTGGGTAAAGGTGATAGGCTGGTTATCCATTCCAACTGCTGACAAATTGCCACGAACAGAAAACTCATAATATCCATCAAATCGAACCTCCACCTCCGGCTCTATCGTTAACGTCACTCCAGGCGACACCGATACATCTCCTATCACAATATAGGGACTCTCCGCCAACGTCCAAACCGTATCTTCCGTAATGGTGCCGGATATGGGGGTGGAAGTAGGATAGGTTGCGCTGATATCCGTATGATTCGCCCTTTTCCCCGGATGCCCCAAAGCGTGGCGAGCAGGCTCGGCCAGGACTTCTCTGCGCGAGGTAGCGCGTTCGACGGAGTGAACAGGAGCAGGCTTCTTCTCATGGGATGCCGATCGGAGGGCGCGGGCAGGCGTCGTTACCAAGAGCATCAGGCCCGCCAGCAGCAGGGATACGGTGAAAGCGCTGACGACAATGGCGCGAAGGGGTTTCCAGTTCATGCTCCTCTCTCCTCATGGGATTGCAGATCGGCGCGCAGGGCCTGCGCCGCTTTCAGGGCAGGCGTTGCTCCAAGCTTTTGAAATCGTTCGATGGCCCGGTTCAAGGTGGCCAGGGCATCCGGTTGTCGTTTGGGATTGTCGGCGTAGAGTAGGGAAAGCTCCAAGAGCGCCAAGCCTTGCTCATAAGGCAATTTGTGTTCCTGTGCAAGCTGCAAAGAAGCCTGTAACGCTTGTTCCGCGACTTCTCCTTCGCCCAGATATCGGTATACGGCCCCCAGGATGCGTTGCGTATGGACCGATTCCAGCTCGCGCCCGGTTTCCAGCGCGGTCTGTTGCGCCTCCTCCGCCAGGCGTCTGGCATCCTCCCAGCGTCCCCGGGCCATGGCGAGTTCCGCTTGCAATCGTTGTATCTCGACGAGATGCCCCTGGGCGTCGATGGTTGCGAAATACGTTTTTGCTGCGGACAACGTAGTCGCCGCTTCATCCACATCGCCTTGCAGCAGACAGGTCGCGGCCATATTCATCAACGACAGCCCTTCGAGTTCACCAAGATCGTACTGATGACTGAGCTCGAAGGCTCGCCCGAGAACGTCTCTGGCCTCCTCGAATTGCCCCTGCCTGCGGTATATCTCACCCTTGTTCAACAATACGGCCGCCTGCCACCACACCTCGCCTGTGTCAAGACTGATGCGCAGGCTCTTGTCGTAAACCTCCAGGGCCTCGGGCCATTTCCCCATATCCTGCCACAGCACGCCCAGGTTGTTGTAAACCCGGGTGAGCCCATAAAGGTGATGGCTGGACTCATAGATGGCCCGGGCCTGCTGGTAAGAAGCCTCCGCCTCTTCCATCTGCAAGCGATTGCGATAGAGAATGCCTCGCAGATTATACGCCTGCGCCAGCAAGGCATTGCTCACTTGCGCCGCCCGGAGATGGGCAATTCCCTGTTCGGCTGCGGCGATGGCCTCATCCGATTTCCCCTGGCGGTGATAAATCATCCCTTTCCAGATGATCAACCGTCCCAAATTGACCCGATCATCCGCCGCCGTCAGCGCCAGTCCCCGGTCGAGGGCCTCATGGGCCGCCTCATAGTCGCCCTTGCGATCGAATGCTGTGGCGATATTCAAATAGAGATCGATTTGCTGTTTCACCGCCTCCGGGCCTGCATCTTCCAGCAGCGCCAGCGCCTCATTGAATCCGGCAATGGCCTGGTCATGTTCGTCCAGCGCCGCGTTGGCCTTGGAGAAGCCGGTGAGAGCCTGGATGCGCCATCGCCGCAACGCGTCCGCATCCACACCCTTGGACTGCTCCGAAGGCGTGGGAGGTTTTGCTGCGAAGGCATCCAGCTTCTCCAATGCCCGGGCGTACCAGGTGCGGGCGGTGCGGTTCGCCCAGGCCGCCTCGTTTTCCGCCGCCGCCTTCAGACAATAAATGATAGCCTGCACGCGATCGTGCGAGCGGTAGAAATGCTCGGCGATCCGCCCTCCATGCCCCTGCTCACTGCCATAAAGATGCAATAAAGCCATGCCCACCAGATAATGCATCCGGGCCCGGACATCGTGAGGCAGCGATTCGTAAATGCTCTGGTGAATGAGACCATGCTGGAAAGCGTAGATCAACAGATTCTTTTGACTCCGGGGCGGGAGAAGCAGACCGCGATTTTCCAGATCACCAAGCATTGCTCTCAGCCGCAGAGGCGGAATAGCTTTTTTCACCTCCTCAAGGATTTGCACCTCGAACTGCTGGCCCACCACCGACGCATCCTCGATGACCTGGCGCTGCGGCTCATCCAGACGCTGAATCCGCGTCTGGATGGTTTTCTCGATGGATTCGGGCGTGGCAACCTCCTGCCATCCCTCCGCCAGCTCCCACTCACCATCGACGAGTTGCAATTGCCCCGTCTCCAGCAAAGCGTTCACCACTTCCTCGATATAAAGGGGCGCGCCGCCAGCGAAGCGAAGAATCGCGTCCGCGACCTTTTCTGAGGCGGAACCCTCGGCCAGCAGGTTGTCCACCAGCTCCTGGCTGTCGGCATGAGCCAATTCACGAAGCGTAATCTCTGCTGAGGAAATCCCCTCGGGCCAGTCATGAACCCAATTGTTGCGGAACAACGCCAAAACCAACAGCGGCGCTCGTTGTGTTTGTTTCAGAAGGGCATCCACGACAGCAAGACTGGCTTCATCCATCCATTGCATGTCATCGATAGCCAATATGATTGGCTTCACGGATGCCGCTTGCTGGACGAGCGTCCCCATAAGCACTTTCAACTGCCATTGCCGGGCTTCGGCCTCTTCTATATCACCGGACTCTGCACGGATCCCGGTCACTGCACGTAGCAGGGAAAGACAATCGACGCCGGTTTGCGTCGCCGGACTGCTTTTTCGGTCAACCTGGCTGCAAAGCTCAACCAGCGCGCCATCGATTACGTTCCGATCATCCGACCTATCCACGCCGGCCAATTGGTAAATGAGCCGTGATAGCGAGGCGTAAGCAGTCGTCTGTTCACTAAACTGACATTGGATCGTAACCCAGCGAGCATCCTTTTCACCCACCTTAGAATAGAAATCCCTCAATAATCGACTTTTGCCAATACCAACCGGGCCAGAAATTTTCATCACGGCGCCATCGCCATCCAATAAATCCTCATAATAGGATTGCAAACGCCGCAGTTCTCTTTTCCGACCCACCAGCGATCGGACAGCTTGCGATCGCTGCAAGTCGGAGAGACGGAAATGACGCGATTCCTTACTGCCTGGCGCTTCAAAAAGATAAAAACGTCGGGTATTTTGCTGGGTAGCCTCATCAACCAGAATCGCCCCTGGTCCTGCGAGTTTGCTCAATTCAAAAGCGGATGCCAAAACCGGATTGTATGTATACAGATTTCTTACGCCATCATCATCTCGGGATGGTCGTGAGGCTGCTTTCCCTGAAGCAATGGCCATGCCGGGCAAATGATATGAATCGCCCTGCGTCCTTGCGGAAAGCAAAGTATCGAGTTCTTGCCGAAAAGTCATCGCCGCATGAATCGCTAATCGATCCTGGTCCGCGCGCAGCCTATCCAGGCCCCAAACACCCGTCAGGGATGCATCCCCCCTCATTTTCAACTGCCCGCCATGTTGAGTCAAAACAGACTCGAAGAGATTGACAGCAGCAAAGAAGAGGTCGGCCCGTTGTTCGATCTGGAGTTTCGGCGTCAGGTCGAGCGCCGTTGAAAGGTCAATCGCCAACACAGTGACATGCAGGATGCGCTCGGGGATGAAAGGCGTCCATTGCCAATTGGGGTCTCCATAGAGCACATACGATGCCCAGACCGGATCATCGGGAAAGGCCTTAGCCACGTGAACGCGGGCCTGGCGCACAGATTCGCCAATCATCAGGCCCTGAAAAAACGCCGTGTAGAACTGTTCGGAGAAAACCTGCGAACTTGCGTCGAAAATAGGCCAAAAAGTCCCCAAGACGCCGCGAGCGCCTCCTTGAATTGCACATGCCACGAGATTGTTTTGATTGTCTCCGGGCTGAAATGTTTCACCCTGTAAACTACCGGACTCGCAGGCGTTCAAAAAAAGAAATGGCGCTCCTTGAATGGCCTGCTCGATTTCCCGGCCAAGTAGTTCGCCGTCTGCCAGCAGCAGCGCATCCGGTCGGGCGTGGCCAGAATAATGAATCATGTCGTATTCCCCGCTGGCCAGCGCCTCCAGCACATTTTGCCGCGTCGCCTTGTGCATAGCGATGAATCTGGCATGGACTTGCTCCGGACCCATTTCATCAGCCAGTTCCATCAGCCTCTCCATCTCGACACTCGATTCAGGCAGGTCACCATCTTCAGAAAGATGCCCTCGCGGATTGGCGATGATCAACACAGAAAGAGCGTTCGAGGTTTTTCTCGGCTGAAGCTGCGTTTTTGGCAAATAAGAGACGGTCAACTGGCGGCTGAAAGAACGCTGTTGCGAGATAAATCCCTGCCCGTTGTGCAATAATTCCCATGGTAAAGAAACATCCTGGGTGATGCAAACCAAATCTGCATCGGGCGGCAAGGCAACAATGGCTTTTTGGATTTCGAGTGGAAGAATCGTGAAGAGCCTTTTGCCCAAATTCGTCAAAGGATCGCTTTCCGACGAAGTCGAATGGGGAGTCACGCGTTTCATACCCTTTCGGGCCTGAAGGTCCTCGACCAGTCGGGCGAAGCTCTCAGCAAGAGCGTGATCCACCTCCCCCATAGATTCCAACACGGGCTGCAGAGCGCTTAGGCCCATCTTCCGATGATCAAATCCTGGTTTCCAGAAACGAAAACGCAATCTGGTTCGTTTTTTTCCTGTTGGAGAAAGGGAGTCAATGACAAGAAATGCAGTAGTAGACAAGAGATTTGCCCCTTGATGAGCAATGAACCGAATTAGCCAAGCGTCAATCTGTTTTGACGTTGCGTCTCAGGATTCAATGGAAATGGGCAATCGCCGAATGACGCCCTGGTATTTGACTTCGATGATATACTCACCGGCGGGCAACTCGACAAAGTTGACATGTCCTTCGTTGTCAGACAATTCACTGGCGATAATGCGTTTTCGCTCGTCCCTCAATGTGGTTCTTACGCCACGCAACGAATCCTGTGTATTACGGTCGTGCAGGCTGACGCCCACGGTCACGCCATCTTCCGACGCATATCCCAATTCCAACTGAAACGCAAGGTCGCTTTCTTCTGAGGGGATGTCAAGTAATTGATGAACCGCCTGATCACCCTCAGCTCTGGTAGTTGGCACGGTAGCCATCTGGGGAGGCGGTAAAGGCAGGGCAAGCTGGCCAAATCGAGCTTGAGCGCCCTGCAAGATGATGGGTATCTGAGAAGCGAGTTGCATGATCTCCTGCCCGGCCATCTCCACTTTCTGCCAGAGTTTCTGTTTCGTCGTAGTTTTCTTCAAGAATGACAGATCGATCTCGGGCGTCCCCTCCGGCTCCAGGAGAGTTCCCGTTCGTTCCATTTCAATCAGCATCAGCATATCCTGATGGAGTTCGGCGCATGAGGCGCATGTTTGCAGATGGGCGTGCACTTCGGGAAACAATGCCGCAACATTCTCGCCAGCCAGCTCGTTATCAATGTAGTAGGATAGCTCTCGTTCACACGCAACACATGCGGGGTCTTTGTGCAGGTCGACATCAAAAATAGTAGCCAAAATCTCTTGCTCGTTGGATTTCATGATCATTCACCTCGGTAAAGTAATTAAGTGGGAATCCTCGTTCCTATTGAAACAAAAGGTCTCGGGTCCAGCCGTGCCCTTCCAGGCACTCGCGGAGTTTGGCCCTCGCTCTGAATATACGGCTATAAATTGTATTTTTGTTCGTTTCTCCCAGAAGTTCCGCTAATTCTGCAATCGAAAAACCATCGATGACACACTTCTGAAAGGCAATCCGAGTGTTCTCGGACAATGATTCGAGACATTCCATCATTGACTCCATTGCAGCTTTCAAAAAAACACGTTCCTCTGGCCCTGGCAATCCATCAGAAATCTTCTCGCTGGATGAGATTGAATTATCTTCGTCTTCTTCACCAGCTACATCATTTTGAATTGGATTTTGCCAATAGGATCGTCTCAGCTCATCTCTAATCCCATTTATTAGTACCTTTCGGGCCCATGTTATAAATTTAGCACGCTCATGCTTGAAATTGAATGTTTTTAGTTTTCGGAAGTCATCGCGATATAACTTGATGAGCGCATCTTGAACGAAATCCTGTGCGAGCTCCTCCAGAGCAGCATTATTATAGCCTGCTAAACCTGGATGATTGTTGGCTCGTCGGTTGTAGAGGAAGGATCTGGCATATGGAATCAAAAAACACCCCAGGTCTTCAAACGCATCACTCTGCGCTTGCCCACCATGGATTCCCATCAACTCTTCCAGCCATTCATCGTTCGTGCGATCTTGATGGTGTAATTTCATAAAACCCTCCAGAGGAACATCAAAAAAGGAAAACAGCTATACCTGAATTATAGACCGCAGAGAATGCCTGGTGCAAAATGGCAGTCGAGTCACAAACACTAACGCCGCCTCAAATTTACTAATCGTCGGACAGCAAATTTATTTCCACTGTCATATCACCATATGTTCCCGTTTGCCTCACCATGCCAACCCCTTCGGCATAATACTGCTCCAGGGAAACCGGCTCGCCGGTATCGAATCCCGTTAAAGACAGTTTGAGACAATTCTCATAGGTCTTCTCTGGGAGATAAACGTCCTCCAATCCCTCAACACGAACATCCACTTGCGCATCGCTGTATTGGACACTCCAGCTCGATCCATCTTCAAGAGGAAATGGGGTGTCGAGATACTCTGCCTGTTGCGGATCGTCGGTATCGATTGCATAAATCCCGTCTTTGTCGTACCGCTCGTAGGACAGGATCGGTTCTGCGCCAGGAGCATTTTGGAAAATAGTGACAGTTTTATAATATGTCCTGCCATTGATTTTCTCCTTGCCCTCAACACGTTCGATCATCGTCACCGTTTGAATACCCGATGATGCTTGAAAAGAAGCAAGATATGTCCCACTCTGTCCAACAGCAGGCTCGGGAAAATACTTGCGATATCCCGAATTGCCACATGCCGTCAGCATTGCCATTGCCATGGATAGAATAACCGCCAGCAAGAATAATCGATTGCGTGAACTGTTCAGCAACATTTTCTGTTTCATGAACTTTCTCCTTGAAGAAGTGAAAGTAGGAATTAGATGGTTTTTGTATTATTCTCCACAGAGATCTAAGGCCTGTTCCATACCCTGACCGATTCCGGAGAAAATGAGCCCAATGGGGTCGTTCATGTCCCCAGAAGGCGTGGGTGGGTTTGATAAGATATCCTTCTGTCGTTTCTCTAACAATCGACTGACGCGTTCCTGGCGTTCGTGTGCATAGATATCCACATACCAATGGCCATTCTCCTTTCGAACATCATGTTGGTCACAAAAATTGAATTCCATTCCCAATGCCGGATAACGCACAATGCCTCTCACTTCCACCAATGCATAATTCGGCGATGTGCGGATGGCCCGAACCGACAAGTCTCTGAATGAAAGCTTCATCAATTTCCCCAAATCAATTCCTGCTCCAAAAACACCAATATTGCCTCCTACAGAAAGTGCTGGCACAAGATTCATTGGGTTCAACACCCGACGATTTGCAGGGAGAATGGTATCCATATAGGCATCCTGATCCCCGGTCGCCAATGCCATATACATCTTTCTCACCACGGCTTCCGCCTGGTGATTGTTGTGCGGGCTGGCGACCGAATGATTATTATCCGAACAAGACAATAAGCTGAATGTTATCAGAATAATAACGAGTGCTTTGCCAAGAGTTGTCATCATTTTCTCCTGCTGGATGTCGAGACAAGGGAAGAAAGCCAAAGCGGTTCAATGGCCTCTATATTGTTATACGGCCTTTTCGAGCAATTCTTTTCTTGTTCATGACAATTCTTTTGACAAAACCCTCATTTTGATGTGCTTTGGGAGAAGGAGCGTTGCCATTTTTGCGTATATATGGATAAAGCCGGTGAATGTCTTTACGATGGAGACGTTCCAGGCAATATAGAGCCGCTGACTGATGGCGAGAGCAGTCGGCGGCTCTTTTTATGCAACGAAAAACTCCACGAAGATTGACATGTCTCTTGCCATACGCGCTTCACTCCCACAAAAAACGCCCGCAGGACGCAGAAGGCTGAGCTGTCCTGGTATAAGTTTACGCTTTCAACGACAGGTGGGGTCGTAAACATGGTCAAGAAAGTCTACAAGCGGTATAGTGACGCTTTCCGAACCGGTTGAAAGAGCTGAAGACGGAGAACGCCCGGTTGAAAGCGTTGGCGGCAGACCTGCATTTGGAGAAGGCGATTCTCGAGAGAATGGTAGCGGTAATCGAACGGACGGCGGAGATGAATCCGAGCCTGGCCAAGACAGCCATTTGCGGCTGGTGCGACATCTCTTACCAGGCGCTCAATCAGATGAAATTGCGCTTCTTGCGACGGGCTTTGCTGGAAGCGCTTCTCCTGGGCCACTTGCTCGAGACACGGCACGTGTTGCCCCAAATCGGCGTGCGGAAATTGCATCATCTCCCGTAAGACTTCTACCAAGAGCATGGCGTCTCCATGGGCCGAAACCGCCTCTTCGAGCCGCTGCGGACGCATGGCTTACTGATGCAAATCAAACGGAAGCCGACCCGCACCACCTTACCTGGCGCTGGTCACGGACCATTACAGCCGCAAAATCACGGGCTGCCAATGCCAACGGAGCGCTTTGGACGATGACAGCTCGAAGTAGAAACGGGCCCCGCGATAATTCACGGAGTCCTTAGCTCGGGCGCAGTTCGCGCCTCTGTGGTTATTCTGGTATCCTCCCCGCCCGCGGACAGTGGCGGGGTTGGAGGATCAGACTTTCAAGTCCGCCATGGCCCGCCCGGTTCCCAACTCGTATCGAAGGATTCATCCTTCCGCACCGCCTGGAGAGGCGGTTCCAGAAAGTCGCTCAGTCGTGCGATGATCTCTGGCCAGACTAGTGCATCGAGCTCATTCCTGCCGACAAACGCCCGCCATTGCCGCCGCTTCTCCTCATCTTCAGCAAAAGCTGGCGACAGGGGCAGAATGTGTGCGGGCACAGGCAGCCCTATGGCGGCAAATGTGTTGCGAAGCGCAGCAGTCAACCTGCGACCATCGTACGCATAATGCTGCGAGAGCGCCCACAGGTCGTAGAAATCCTTCATGCGGCTGTTCTTCAGCCCCTTGTCGATCATGGCGTGGGTCTTTTCGGCGATGGCCACTTCCTGAGGATACGCCTTCAGTTGCGGCGCAGGGAACGCGTCCAGCAGCGTGGGAAACTCGATGGTCTCAGGCCCGAGCGTCACCACATCCCCTGCGCCTACGTCCACCTGCAACGGGATGCGTCCCTTGCCCAGATAGGCGATGAGCTGCACGCGATAACCATGCTGCTCCTGCCCTTCCTGGATGGGCCTGACCCGGATGCTGTCTGCATCAAAGCGCAGCCCGTCATCCACGACCGACGTCAGACAGATATCACAGAACACCTGCTCCATGGTGGCCGCATCCTCCAGGCCATAGCCCAGCAGATCGATATCCCGCGTGGGCCGATGCGACTCCCCGCCCCAATAGATGAACAGAAACGCGCCCTTGAGCACGAGATGATCGGCATAGGGTGATTGACTGATGCGGTACAACAGCCGTTCATTGGCGTAGCGCACCAGCAGCAGATTGAAATTCCAGCCCTGGGCGCGGCTGAGGTTAAGCAGTTGCTGTTTGACCGATGCCGGAACGTTGCGCGCCATCACACCCCCATGCCCACCAGATAGGGCCGTATCACCCGGTCCACCCGATCGATTTTAGCGTAGCGCCACAGGGCTTCCATGTCGCCGCCCTGGCGTTCGAAGTCCCGATAGGCTTCCAGGGCCACATCCAGCCCCACCCGATTGCGAAACTTGAAGCAATCGGCCACCGCCTTGGCGGGATCGGTGATTTTCACTGGCACGCCCTCGATGATGTGGGTCTCCACGCCCGCCTCGAAGGTCTCTCCCGACATGGTGACGAAACGCATGCCCTTGTCTCGTAGTCTCGGCATTTGGCCATAGCGCACTGCCATCCACACCTGGTGCGGAGACTGGGTGGTCAGTCCGTGGAAAGCCAGGGCCGAGAGCAGGGCGATGACGCCATGAGGATAGCGCTTGGCGGCGATAGCGAAGTCCAGCCAGGGATCGACATCGTGATCGGGCAGCATGTACATCCCGCGGGCCACCTTCATCAGCTTTCCTTCTGCATGGAGACGATTGAGAAGAGAGCCGGGGAGGCCGTAGGGTTTCAGGTCAGCGCCGGAGATCAGGCCTTTTTCAGCGGCAATGGTGAGAACTTGTTGCGTTTGAGTCATTATCTGTTAAAACAAACCTAAGATTAAAATGATTTTAGGTCTATTTTAACAGATTGTCATGCATTTGGCAACTGCATCACCCCGCCCAGGGTCTTTTCAACGTCATTCGAAAGCGAAATGCGAATTACGAGAATTTGAGTTGCCAAACTGGTGATGGGAGATGTAGGAGCTTCTCAAGATATGGGTAATCACCGCACAACCGGCTATTGACAACCGCATAATCCCCCGATATAATGGGGGCGGAAAACATAACGGACTTTGCTTCATGGGCGCGAGAATTCGCGTACGTGGGGCGGAGTCCGTTTTTTTTATACCCAAAAACGGACCACCGAAGGCTCCCTCTCTTGGAAATCGAGTTCAATCGGCGAACGCTCATCCTGATCATCGCCATTACAACGCTGCTGCTGGCCACCGTTTTCTTGCTCATCCGGATGCGACCCAACAGCGCCCCAGCCACGCGCCATCACGCTCTGACGCCAACGCGCCCGTCCTCCTCTCAGAAAGCGGCGGCGGGAAATAGCCACATTGACTTCGTCAATCAGAGCGCCTGGCAGGTAACGGGCGTGGACGCGTGCCTGCCCAAACTCGAAGCCTGGCTGGGAAATCGCTATCCACTGCAAAAACTCACGGTGGCGATCACGGACACGGTGCGGGATGGCATGACGCTGGCCGTTCAGCAATCGGGCGACGATGGCGCGTCTGACGCCATTGTCAGAGGAAAGTGCGAGGCCGCAAAAGAGAAGGCTGTCATCTGCACCCTCGCCGTCGCCCAGGGGCGGCCGGGCCGTAATCTCGATGTCGCCGCCACCGTAGCGATAGCCTGGCTGGTCGAAGACTTCTATCGTCCCAAAACAAAAACCGCCTGGCGGCAACCGAACCAGGGAGGCCTCGAAGCCTTCCAGCCCCTCATCAGCAAGGAGAATGGCTCATGGCAAAGCGACTGTCTGCATCTCGTTCGATAGCCCGCATCCCTGTTTTCATGGCGTTGACGCTCCTTCCTCTCGTGATAGGAGGCGCGCTGTTCTCGCCAGGACAACAGCAATCTGCGCAATGCGCGGGCCATTGTCAGGCCTGTTACTGCGATACGCATGAACTCAGAGATGGCGTTGACGTCTGCATTGTCAATGGCGCGCCCAGCGCCTGCATCGGATGCGTCGGAGCCTGTGCTGCCCATGATCACTGCATGGCCGCACCAGGCGTGGGCGGCTGCGGCGCCTACATCGCCTGGGCCCGCGACAGCGATTGCAACGCCACGCCCGAAGCAACCAATACGCCTATCCCCACCGTCACCCCCACGCCCAAGCCGCCCACTGGATGCCCTGTGCGCACCTGGGTGAAAGTGCAGAAACCGGGTGCAGACATCAAGTATGAGCCCCCATATCCCCTGGTCGCCCGCCAGGATACGACCAACACCGGCTTTACGCTGCATTTCAACGTGATGGGCGGTTGGGCCAAAAAATACGAGCAAAAGCCCGAGCAGATGTGCAGGACCAGCGGCGATACATACCCCGATGACTGTCCTAACGACTGGCGCTGGGTGTGCGTGCGCCGCGTCATTGAGCAGCACAACGACCCCATCGTAGAGGTAAACCTAGGGATGCGCCTGGGCGACGGCGTGAAGGAGTGGATCGAAAACAACCTGGGCTCCCGATACTACGGCGCCACCACGCAGGATGACCTGCCCCACGTCTGGCAACTGTATAAAGGCTCGGGCGTCATGTCCTGGACTGACGACTTCGAGTATCACCCCTACGATCCCGGCGTGCATGGCGGTCGCCTCTTCGTGACCACGAAAGGCACGCCCCTGAACCCGCCGCAAAAAGTTTCGTTCCCCTACACCGTCCCCGTCTATCTGTGGGACGCCACCGAAGGCGGGAATTGATTCGTGGACGTTCTCAAAGAAAGCCTGTCTCACCTGCTCATCTACGAAGTCAACGGATTCCTGGCAATGACTTACGTGCTGTGGGAGCACCTGACGGCCATTCTCACCGCCGGCGCCATGGGGTCTCTCATCATGGGCGCTCCCATGGCTCAGCGCACCTGGATCACGATCACCGCTATCCTGGCCACCCTGGCGGCTCTGTTTGCGCCGCCTCCCGTGCCTCTGATCATGGCCGTCATGGCCCTGGCCGGCGCGCTGGCCGTGTGGCGAGATACGTTCAATCCCGAAAACCTGCGCTGGCGCATCACCGGAGGGCTGGCCCTGTACGCGCTGGCCGCGCTGGGCTATCTGGCCTACTCCCGTTATCTGGATGGCGTGGACGCCATGACCTGGGCCAAGACCCTGGGCGGCGAAGGGAATGCGGCCGCAGCCCTGGCCCAGGGCCGGGCCTTCGTCAACACCCTGGCCACCTGGGGCCTGTGGCTGATTATCCCCCTGGGCTATTTCTCCCTGCTGGCCCAAAGCCTGTTCCTGCATCCGCCCGGACCCCAAGAGCCCGGCGATCTCATCACCACCATCCGCACCCGCGGACAAAATTGAAAAGGAGACCACGCATGACAGAACAGAACAGAAACGCCTCTATCATTCCCCTCGCATCACCCATCGCGGCCGCCTCGCTCAGTTTTCAGGCTCCCCGCTGGGCAGGCAATTCGAGACGCCTCCCTTCCTTCAGGGATTACACAAGGAGTAAGCAGCAATGAAATCTTTTTTCCGCAACGCCCTTCCTTTTTTCGCCATCATCCTGGCTCTGGCGATGCTGGCCCAGCGTTCCCGGGCCGATGACGCCCAGAACTTCTTCCTGAGCTCATATTGCAATGCCAATACGGCAGGCGAGCCGCCCTGGGATCTCGACAGCGATGACGTTCCCGCGCGTGATTTCAATTGGAAAATAATCCCGCTTGATCCCAATAACGCAGCAGCAAACAAGAGCGGCGCAGGTTCCGGCGCAATCGCGATTCAAAATGTCGATACCCATAGCACAAAGTGTGACAATCTCAGTGGAACCGATCCGGAGGCGTGCACCTATGAGGTGTGGATCAGCAACGCAGGATATGCGTGCAACGATATCGTCTATGACAAAATATGGGGGTATCGATGGCAAAGCGCAGGCTCAGGCTGGTGCAAGATCAAAATCACCGGGAGCAATGGACCCCTGGGATGGGGCCTATCGCCCAACAAAGCCGATCACGTCAATCCCTGCGGCGGACAGACGACGCCCACCCCCACGCCGACGAACACTCCGGTCCCTCCCAC
>JALWZT010000277.1 GCA_027002405.1 Anaerolineae bacterium
GCCCACGGCAACCCCCACGCCTTTGCTGCCCACCCCCACCGCGGCTCCGGTCCAGGCATCGACTCAGGCCGAGGCCGTGCTGGCCGCGCTGGAAGGGCAGTTGACCACCCTGTACGAGCAGACCGCGCCCGCGGTGGTGAATATCACCACGCAGGTGTTGCGCCGGGATTTCTTCTGGGGCGTGATTCCGGAAAGTGGGGCGGGGTCAGGATTTGTATGGGATGCAGAAGGGCATATCGTCACCAATTATCATGTGGTGGAAGGCGCCCATACCATCGATGTCTCCTTCGGTCCGGGATTGGTGATGTCGGCTCAGGTGGTGGGGGTGGACCCACCGAATGATCTGGCTGTCTTACAGGTGGAAAACCCGCCAGAACAGGTCCAGCCTCTGCCCATCGGGGATTCGGATAGCCTTCGGGTCGGGCAATTGGCCATTGCCATCGGCAATCCCTTCGGGCGTTTTCAGCGGACCATGACCCTGGGGGTGATCAGTGCGCTGGACCGCACCATTCGGGTCAAGGAAGGACGCGTATTACGCAAGGTGATCCAAACCGATGCGGACATCAATCGGGGGAATTCGGGCGGGCCGTTGCTCGATGCCCGGGGTCGGGTTATCGGCGTGATCTCCGCCATTTATTCGCCCACGGGCGCCAATGCAGGGGTCGGGTTCGCCATCCCCATCAACAAGGCCCGTCGTGTGGTGCCTGTGCTTATTGAAAAAGGACATTACGCCCACCCCTGGCTGGGGGTGGAGCACCTGGGATATGAGATCACCCCCTATCTGGCCCAATCCCTGGGATTACCCGTGGATCACGGCCTGTTGATCGCCCAGATTTATGACGGTTCTCCCGCGCTGCGCGCGGGTCTCCGCCCCGCCACCGAGGAGATTATTCTGGGCAATACCCGCTATCTGATAGGGGGCGATATACTTTTGGCCATCGATGGGCATCCACTCCAAACCTGGGAAGATCTGGACGCGTATCTCCAGGAAAATACCGAAGTCGGCCAAACCGTGACGTTGGATATCCTCCGAGATGGGAAGCCCATGCAAGTCCAGGTCACTTTGGATGAGGAACCGTGGTAGGATTTATGTTCGCAAAACAGCCATGCTATCGGGGGTGGCGATGGGGGATTTGTGGCAATGGACCAGTTTCCAATCCCATTGGGCGGTGTCGCCAAAGTTATGAAAAACCCGGGTTTCGTGGTGGGAGAGATGGTGCACCCGGCCTCCTTGCACGATGCGCACCAAAAGGGTATAGGTGAGGATGGCCGTGGGGCCATAGACCTGGATGCGAGGTTGCAGGATTTCGTGTTCCATGTGCAGGTCGTGGACCGGGCCCTGGCCCGCCAGGGCCCCGCGATGGACCAGGATTTCCCGCAAATGAAAGTCCAGACCATCCATGCGATGCGGCGCGATGTACCATTCGAAGAAGGAGACATCCTCCGCGGTGAGCGCGGCGTAAGCATCGGCATCCCCATCCCAGATGGTCTGTAAGCTGCGATGGAGCAGGTCCATCAAATGTTGGGCTAATTCCGGGGAGGGGTCCGAAGGGTAGGGAGTCATAGGGAGAGAAGGATGGAAATGAGCAGACGGCGCAGAACTTCCAGAACGAAGAAGGCGACGATGGGAGAGAAATCCAGGCCCGCGGTGGGGGGGATGACCCGTCGGAAGGGCGCGAGGATGGGTTCGGTGATCTGATACAGGATGCGAACCAGGGGGTTGTAAGGGTCTGCCCGCACCCAACTGAGGATCACCCGGGCCAGAATGGCCAGATTGAGCGCGGAAAAAAGGACGTTGATCAGGTTGATCAGGAAGAGCATGATCTTAATCCTCGATGGCGGCTTCGGACGCGTCGCCCAGCTCTACCGAACGGCGGTAGGCTGCAAACACGGCTTTGGAGAGGATGGTGCGGAATCCGCCTTTTTCCAGTTCGTAGAGGGCCGCGGCCGAGGTGCCACCGGGCGATGTGACCATGTTGCGCAGGGTGGCTGGGTGGCGATTTAGTTCTTCGACCACCTTGATGGACCCTTTGATGGTTTGGATCACCATCTCTTGGGCCACGTGACGGGAAAAACCCATGTGAACGCCAGCATCGATCAGGGCCTCGATGAAGAGAAACACATAAGCCGGGCCCGTGCCACTCAGCGCGGTGGCCATGTCCAGATATCCCTCATCATCCATCCAGATCTCCTTGCCCAGGGCCCGTAAGATGGTTTGGGCCTGATCCCATTGACGGTCGGTCACATGGGGGGTACTGGTCCATACGGTCATGCCCTCGCCGAACTGGCCCGGGGTGTTGGGCATGGCCCGCACCACCGCGGCGTGGCGCAAGCCTTTGACAATGACCTTGATGCGCGCACCAGCAACGATGGAAAGCACCAGGGCATCGGCCCGCACATCCAGGTTGATGCCTTTCATGACCTTGGCCAGGACCTGAGGCTTAATGCTGAGGACCAGGACGTCCGCGGCCCGGGCCACTTCACGGTTGTTGGTGCTGGTGCGGATGCCGTATCCTTCGGCCAGGTAGGCCAGGCGGTCGGCCCGGGGGTCCGCCGCAAAGATGCTGGGGGGAGGCACCAGCTCCTTGTGGAGAATGCCTTTGATCATGGCCTCGGCCATGTTGCCGGAGCCAATGAAGCCAATGGTGGTGTCTTGAAACATCGTACTTTTCCGATTGGGTATTGGGTGCTGGGTATTAGAACCTGTTCCGTAAATAGGACACAGATGAACACAGATGACACAGATAATAAAAATCTGTGTCTGAAGGCTGTGTCAATCTGCGTCCCCATTTTCGTCGTTATATGGTGAGCGATTGCTCATGGTGACTGTTCCGTAAATAGCGTTGTGTTCGTTTGCAAAAGCAACTCGAAGCCCACGTTGGGCGAGGCAGCAATGGGCGTGATGCGGGAAACGTGAAACGTGAGAACCTTACGCATCACGCATCACGTTTCACGGTCTGCCAGCCTGACTGCGAGGCGTTTTCACCCCTATCGGTGGACAGTCGTCCGTGGTGACTGTTCCGTAAATAGAGCCTCGCGACGTCATTCCGAGGGAGCGAAGCGACCGAGGAATCTAGCGAAGCGCAAAAACCACGGCATGGCGCTCGCTTTGCTCGCTAGATGCCCTTCGATTCCTCAGGGCAGGCTTTCGCTCCCTTCGGTCGCTCAGCATGACGAACATCTGCGCAAATCAGCGCTGCGAAGCATCTGGGCAAATCTGCGTCCTATTTTCGTCGTTATGCGGTGAGCTATTGCTCATGGTGACTGTTCCGTAAATAGAGTAATCAGTTATCAGTGATCAGTAATCAGTGGAAATCTGCGGCGCATCTGCGGATCAAATATCCATTATCTCGATCTCGGCCCGAAGATGGCCGTGCCCACCCGCACCAGGGTGGCGCCTTCGGCGATGGCGACCTCGAAATCATGGCTCATCCCCATGCTCAGGTGGGACCAGTCGGCCCGGGGGAAGGCTTGAGCCAGATCGTCCCGCAGTTGGCGCAGGGCGATGAAGTAGGGGCGGGCGGCTTCGGGATCAGGGTCGTAAGGGGGGATGGTCATGAGACCGTGAAAGCGGAGATGGGAGAGCGTCAGCAGCTCGGGGAGTTCGGCCCGCAGGGCCTGGGGGGACCACCCATGTTTGGTGGGCTCGCCCGAGACGTTGACCTCCAGGAGCGCATCGAGGGTGACGCCCTGGGCCTGGGCCAGGTGGTTCAGCTTATGGGCGATTTTGGCGCGGTCGATGCTATGGATGAGGACGGGTTGGCAGGCCAGGGCGATTTTGGCCTTTCGGCTTTGGATCGGCCCGATAAGGTGGAGCCGGAAGGACTTTCCTGCGGCCTGAGGGTTTTCGATGAATTTGGCATAGGCTTCTTCGGGCCGGTTTTCGCCAAAATCGTGTTGCCCCGCGGCCAGGGCCGCGGCCACGTAGGCCCAGGGATGGGTTTTGGTCACAGCCACCAGGGTGATGGTTTCGGGCCTACGGCCTGCGCGCTGGGCCGCGCGTAGGATGCGTTCGTGTACGCGTTCGAGGTTTTCGGCAATGGGGGGGAGGGGCATAGGG
>JALWZT010000278.1 GCA_027002405.1 Anaerolineae bacterium
GGTGGGTGCGGCTGCTCCGTGAGGGTAGTAGACGAAGGTGCGGTTTTGTGGGGTCCAGTTGCTGTCCCGGCCGCCGTAGAGGATCAGGTGGTCGCATCAGTAATCAGTGTTCAGTTGACTCTGTGTCCTCTGCGTTCTCTGCGGTAAGTACCCTTTCCGCCGGGGAGTCGGGGATCAGGCATCCAGTGTTCAGTGTTCAGTGTTCAGTAGCGCCGAGGCTAGAAACAGCGCGCCTGCGTGCCTAGCCGGAATCATCCGGCGCTGTTTTATAGCCCGGCGACTTCATCGCCGGGCGGGCGGCGGTTGACGCGCCCCCTGACAGCATTTTATATGCCGAAGGCTCGCGTCGTCGCCCGACACCGGGGGATAATTCCCCCGGCTAAAAAACAGCGCCCCTTCGGGGCTCCCGTGGCCAGCCCGCAGGGCTTCGTATCCGTAGCTCGGAGGTTGTGCTCCGAGCAGAAGCAGAAGAAACAGCGCGCCTGCGTGCCTAGCCGGAATCATCCGGCGCTGTTTTATAGCCCGGCGACTTCATCGCCGGGCGGGCGGGCGTGGCAGACGCCACTTCGGTCGGCTAGACAACGCCAAAAAATAAGGCCACGAAAAAGGCGACAACGAAACGTCATTCCGAGGGAGCGAAGCGACCGAGGAATCTAAGCGCCTAGCGAAGCGCAAAAACCACGGCCTGGCGCTCGCTTCGCTCGCTAGATGCCCTGCAATTCCTCAGGGCAGGCTTTCGCTCCCTCCGGTCGCTCAGCATGACGAAACGCTTTGCCACGAAGGCTCGAAAGCCCCCCTCCGGCTCCCCCCGCACACGGGGGGAGAGGCGAAGACACGAAGAGAACCTTTTATTTTTCTCCTTCGTGCCTTGGTGCCTTCGTGTCTTCGTGGTTTTTACCTTGCTATGGAAGGGTAGGTGTATAGTTACGACAATTTTATGAAGATGGGTGCATGGGAATCGTAAACCCGAATTCGCTGCCCTTGCCCAGCCCCTCGCTTTTGGCCCAGATGCGGCCGCCATGGGCCTCGACAATATGTTTGGAGATGGTGAGGCCAATGCCGCTGCCGCCACTGGCCCGGGCCCGGGATTTATCCACCCGATAGAATCGCTCGAAGATGTGGGGCAGGTCTTCGGCCGGGATGCCCCGGCCGGTGTCGCGCACCACAAACTGGATGGCCTCCCCCGCGCGGCGAACCGAGACCCACACCTGGCCCCCCTGGGGCGTGTATTGCAGGGCGTTGCCCAGAATGTTCACCAGCACCTGAGTGATGCGGGCGGGGTCCACAAAAATCGCGGGCAGGTCCGGTGCAATGTTCACGTGCAGGGCCACGCCCTTGTCGTGATATTGTAAGGCCAGGCGATCCACCACCCTGGAGACCAGTTGCGCCGGGTCCACTTTTTCGGGAAACATGGCCATCTCGCCCGCTTCGGCCCGCGACAGTTCCTGCAGGTCTTGCACCAGCCGTTGCAGGCGCAGGACTTCGTGGTGCATGGTCTGGAAGGTGGCGGGGTCGGGCGGGAGCACGCCGTCGGTGAGGGCTTCGAGCATGGTGCGGAGGTTCGTCAGGGGCGTGCGCAGTTCGTGGGCCACATCCCCGATGAGATTCAGGCGTCGTTGTTCGGTAAGCTCCAATGCTTCGGCCATCTGATTGAAGCTCTGGGCCAGCGCGCCCAGTTCATCCTCGCTGACCACAGCCACACGGCGGTGGAAATGCCCCGCGGCGATCTCGCGACTGGCCCGCATCATCCCCCGGATGGGCTCCACAATCCGCCGCGAGGTGAACAAACTGACCGCCATAGCCACCACCAGCGATACCAACGTCGCGGTGAGGGTGATCTCGTTGATGGCCGAGATGAAATTCACCCGCAGGTCTTCTTCCAACGCGGGATCGTTGCCGATGTGCTGCTGCATCTGGGCGATGTGGCGCTCCATGGCCGCGGGAGTCTGAATCTGGACAGCTCCGATCAGGACGATCACCCCGGTGAGGATGACAATCACATAGGAAAGAAAGAGCCTGGCACTGAGGTTGCGCTGAAAAGAATGGATGAATCTCATACCTGGGGATCCTCGAAGCGATAGCCGACTCCTCGCACAGTCACCACATATTGGCTCGCACCGCCCGCCTGATCGAGTTTTTTACGCAGTCGCCCGATGTGGACATCCACCACCCGTTCGTCGCCGAAATAATCGTAACCCCACACCTGTTCAATGAGCTGCTCACGGCTGAGCACCCGACCATGATGCCGGGCCAGCGCCCACAATAAATCGAATTCGATAGGGGTGAGGTCCACAGGCCGACCATCCCAGGTCACCTGACGAGCCCCGCCATCGATGCGGAGCTTGCCGAAAACCAGGGGCGCTTCGGCCCTACCGGCCAGGGAGCTACTCCGTCGCAACATGGCTTCGACCCGGGCCACCAGCTCGCGCGGGCTGAAGGGCTTGGTCAGGTAATCGTCCGCACCCATCTTCAATCCCAGGATTCTATCCATTTCTTCGGCCCGGGCGGAAAGCATCAGCACCCACGCGTCCGACTCCTGCCGCAATCGGCGCAGCACCTCCAGGCCGTCCACTTGGGGCAACATGATGTCCAGGATAATGAGATCGGGCTTAAAGGCGCGGATGGATTGCAACGCGGCTGCGCCATCGGCCGCGGTGTACACGGTGTAGCCTTCTTTTTCCAGATACGCGCGCACCGTCTCGCGCACGGGCGCTTCGTCATCGACAACGAGAATCGTGGCGTTTTTGGTCATGGAGACCTCCTGGCAGGGGTAGGAAGCATGGTTCCTTTCATCTTACAGCAAAGCGGGCGGCGAGGCAAGGTTGTTTTCGATTTCATGGAATTGTCATATTTGCTTCAAGGTCCCGACATACCCTCCCCTTAGACTGAAGATGAATCGGATGACAGCCCGGTTCGTCACCCATACACAGTAAACAAATTCAAACCATGCATCCCATACCAAACGGAGGTAACCAAATGATGATGGGTTTCGGCTTTCCATATATCTGGAACGCCCTCCTGATTTGGGATGATTTGCGGCTACGGGTGAGTTTAAGATAGAATGAGTTCATGTCTCAATCCTTACCCAAAATCACCGAACAGATGATCCGCGGCCGGGTGGGGAGTCGGTCCTTTGCCCGGGGTCAGCGATATTTCGAAGACGGCGCCATCTTCAACGCCCGCCGCGAGGGCATGACGTTGAAAGCATTGTGTCAGGGTTCGGCTGCTTCCCCCTATCGGGTGGAGGTCACCCTTTCCCAGAAGGGCATTGCCAGCGCCAGCTGTTCCTGTCCCGTGGGCGCGGGCGGGCATTGTAAGCACGTGGCCGCACTGCTCCTCACCTGGCTGCATGAGCCCGAAACGTTTCGCGAGACCCAGCCCCTGCCTCAGCGTCTGGAGGCCCTGAGCAAGGACGCGCTGATCAAGCTCATCCAGCGCGTGATCGATCATGACCCCGAGCTGGAAAGCACGATAGATATGTGGATTCCGGCCATGACGGGCCAGGGGAGCGTCGATGTGGAGGCGGTGCGCGATCGAGTGTATCGCATCATGGACCACATTTCCTATGAATGGGGCGCTTCGCATGCAGCGGCCTCGGAATTGTACGAGGTGGTGACAGAGGGAGAGATGCTGGAAAACGCGGGCCAGTGGTGGGAAGCCGCGCAGGTCTATGGAGTCATCGCCGAGGAGTTGATGGATGCCTATGATGAGGCTTACGATGAGGAGGGAGAGTTCGCCGATATAATGGAGGAGTGTGGGGCGGGGTTAGGGCGCTGTCTGGCAAAGGTGCACGATCCTGAACAGCGAGAGGAGCTCCTGGAACAATTGTACGGGATCGTCGTGTGGGACATCCATGAGGGAGGATATGGCTCGGGGGGTGGGGCCCATCTCGCACTGGTGGAGGAGACGACGCCGGAGGAGCGGGCCATGGTCGCCGAGTGGGTGCGGGAGGAGCTGGAAAAGCTCAAAGGCAAGCAGGGTTCCTCCGCCCAGTGGCGGATGAAGGCCTTGGGCGGGCTGTTGGCTGATTTGCTGAAGGATACGCTGGATGACGAGGCGTATCTGCAATTGTGTCGGGAGACGGGCAGGCGGGTTGATTTGGTTGTGAAGCTGGCCGCGTTGGGACGGCTGGACGAGGTCCGACGCGAGGCCGCTTCCCTCTCTGATTCTGAACTCAAGAAGGCGACGCGGCATATCGATGAAGAGCTGGGGCAACGCAATCTGGCCCGCGAGCTCCTCTCCGCGCGGGCGGAATCAACCAGAGATACGCGCATTCTCGATCTATTGCTGGCATGGGCGCGGGAAGATGGCGACATCGATGAGTTATTCCGCCTGGCCCGACGCCGATTCGAGATACAGACTAATTTGGCGAACTATCAAGCCTACCGTGACATCGGACGCAAGCGTGGAGATTGGGAGGCTGTGCGAGGGGAGATCCTGCGCAGCCTGGAGCAGGAAGGGATGTGGCAGCTTTTGGTGGAGATCTTGCTGGATGAAAAAGCTTACGACGAGGCCATCGTGGCTTTCGGCTCCTGGCGACAGCATGAGACCTGGAGTGGGGATTATTTCATGGCGCGCGTGGCGGACGCGCTGGCCGAGGCGCGACCCCAGGTTGCGATGGAGATCTATGCCGAATTGGTTGAGCAATTTGTGGCCCATCGCGATCGGTCCAGCTACGCCCAAGCCGCTCAGTTCCTCAAGCGCATCCGTGATATCCTGATCCGAGAAGGAGAAACCAGGCTTTGGGATGATTTGATCGCATCGTTTCGCCAGCGGTACAAACGTTTCCCCGCGTTGCAGGATGAGTTGAATAAGGCAGGGCTTTAGAGGATAGTTATCAGTTAGCAGTAATCAGTTATCAGTTATCAGTAATCGGTGTTCAGTAGCGCCTTGCGACGTCATTCCGAGGGAGCGAAGCGACCGAGGAATCTAGAACCTGTTATGAACTTATCGCCAATTTCACGCGATTTTGTGGATGGCGGGCGTTTCAATAAGCCACGGATGACGCAGATGCGACGGATCGACACGGATTTTTTGGGAAGAAGCATGGTATCTGTTTGAAAAATCCGCGAAAATCTGCTTTATCCGCGTTATCCGCGGCCAATTCCAACCTCCGGTGCGGCGATCCTGAGCTTTGAGGGAAGCAAAGTGCATAACAGCCTCTAGTGGTTTTTGCCTTGCTATGAGAGGGTACGTGTATAGTTCCAAAAGGGGTAAAAAGCTGTGAGATAGCCAACCGTGCGAGAGCCGTATTTCCCGAACCGGATCATGAGACCTCGGAGACCTGAGCGACTTTATTGCCGGGCGGGGGTGGCAGACGCCAGATGATTGTGTGACCTCTTACAAAACTGTTGGAATGCGACCATTGCGTCCCAAGGAATTTAGATGTAAAATTATGTTACAATTTTATCGATTTATAACATCCTTTCTCCCCTTTCCATGTAGGAGCGTGTCTTATGGATGCCTTGTTCCTCGCACGGTTGCAATTCGCGATTGTCACCGTGTACCACTGGTTTTTCGTGCCGCTCACATTGGGGATGACCATCCTGCTGGCGCTGATGGAGACCCAGTATGTGCGCTCGGGGGATGAAACCTACAAGCGCATGGTGAAGTTCTTCGGAACGCTATTCCTCATCAACTTCGCCATCGGCGTCGCCACCGGCATCGTGCAGGAGTTCCAGTTCGGGATGAACTGGTCCCAGTACTCCCGCTTCGTGGGCGACATCTTCGGCGTGCCCCTGGCCATCGAGGCGCTGCTGGCCTTTTTTATGGAATCTACCTTCCTGGGCGTCTGGATATTTGGCTGGGATAAGCTCTCCAAGAAGGCTCATCTGGCCGCCATCTGGCTGGTGGCCCTGGGCAGCAACCTCTCGGCCCTGTGGATTCTCATCGCCAATTCGTGGATGCAGGAGCCGGTGGGATTCAAAATGGAAAATGGCCGAGCAGTCATGGTCGATTTCCTGGCCGTGGCCACCAACCCCAGCATTCGCTATCAATTCCCGCATGTCTTCTTCTCCGGAATGAGCACGGCGGGATTTTTTGTGGTGGCGGTGGCCGCGTGGCATCTGCTGCGAAAGCAAACTCATGTTGAACTCTTCTCTAAAGCGTTGCGTTGGGGGCTGGTTTATGCGCTCATCGGCACGATCTTCGTGATCACCGCGGGGCATTTCCAGGGCCAGCATATGGTGGAAACCCAACCCATGAAGATGGCCGCTGCCGAAGCCTTGTGGGATACCGAACAACCGGCCGCGTTCTCCCTTTTCACCATCGGCGACATGGTGAAACGGGAGGACATCTTCGCCATCAAGATACCGGGCCTGCTGAGCTTCCTGTCCTGCAACAATTTCTCCTGCGAGGTGCAGGGCATGAACCAGTTGCAGGCGATGTATGAGCAACAATATGGCCCGGGCAACTACATCCCCAATGCCATGCTGGCCTATTGGAATTTCCGGCTGATGGTGGGTGCGGGCATGCTGATGCTCCTCCTGGCGCTGTACGGCGTCTGGCTGATGTATAAGAAAAGGGATTTCCGCCAGCACGCCAACTTCCTGCTGGTCGCCGTGTGGGCGCTGATCCTGCCCTATCTGGCCAACGCCACCGGCTGGCTGTTCACCGAACTGGCCCGTCAACCCTGGGTCGTCTTCGGCCTGATGAAGACGGAGCAAGGGGTCTCCAACACCGTGCCCGCGAGTTGGGTGCTGCTCTCGCTGATCACCTACACCCTGCTCTACGCCGCCCTCATCGTGGCCAATGTCTATCTGCTGCGGAAATACGCCCGCCGAGACCCCGAAGAGGAATCGGAACAACCTGAAACCCCCGCCCCCACCCTGGTTGGGGCCGCCTGAGAATAAGGAGACACGATCATGGACCTGAACACCATCTGGTTCGTTCTCATTGCCGTGCTGTTCGCCGGTTTCTTCATGCTGGAAGGCTTCGACTACGGCGTCGGCATGTTGCTACCCTTCCTGGGAAAGACCGACGACGAGCGTCGTTTGATCATCAACGCCATCGGCCCGGTGTGGGATGGCAATGAAGTATGGATGTTGACCGCGGGCGGAGCCATGTTCGCCGCATTCGCCCAGTGGTACGCCACCATGTTCAGCGGCTTCTACATCGCCCTCCTGCTGATGCTCCTGGCCCTGATCCTGCGGGGCGTTTCTTTCGAGTATCGCAGCAAACACGAAGACCCCAGGTGGCGTAACGCCTGGGATTGGTCCATCTTCATCGGCAGTTCTGTGCCCGCGCTGCTGTGGGGCGTGGCCGTGGCCAATATCATCCGCGGCGTGCCCATCGACGCAGAGATGAATTTCGTGGGCAGTTTCTTCGGCCTGCTCAACCCCTTCGCCCTGCTGGGCGGCGTCATGTTCGTGGCGGTGTTCCTCTTCCATGGCGCCATTTATCTGGCCCTGAAGACAGGAGACCCGGTGATGAGCCGAGCCCAGGCCACGGCCAAAAGGATGTGGCTCATCGCCCTGGTGCTGGTGGTGCTCTTCGTGGTGTACGCGTTCGCGGCCACGGGCCTCTACGCCAGCGGCGCGGCCTACCTGCCCACCCTCATCGCCGCGGTCGCCCTCATCCTTGCGGGCGTTTTCCTGAACAAAGGCCGCACCGGCCGGGCCTTCGCCATGATCGCGGTGACCATCATCTTCGTCACCTTCACCGCGTTCGCGGGCCTTTATCCCAACGTGCTGCCTTCCACCCTGGACCCGGCCTACAACCTCACCATCTACAACGCCTCGGCCAGCCAGTACACCCTGAAGATCATGACCATCGTCGCCCTGATCTTCACGCCCCTGGTGCTTCTCTATCAGGGCTGGACCTACTATACCTTCCGCCAGCGCCTGACCCTGGAGCACGAGCTGGAGTATTGAAGACCACTACATCGCGCCATGCGAATCGACGCCCTCGGCTTCCTGGCTGGGGGCGTCTTTTGTCCGGTCGAATCCCATCTCGCACGACTCACCTCAACGCCTTACCCCTTTGCAATTTGGGTGCGTCCTATTTCGGTTGAGGCTGTACTCACCGACTGAAGTCGGACACTTAAGGCCTACGGCCAGCCCCCCTCTTCATCTCCCCCGCAAGCGGGGGAGAACATCGGAAGGGAATCAGATGACGGCCTTCGCCGTCCAGTCGTCCGGTCGACGGAGGTCGACCGTCGGCGCGAAGCGCCTAAAGAGTCCGAGTTCACTCGGATAGGAGGCTGGCGCCAACTCATTTAGGACGCACCCTTGCAATTTCACCCGTGCGCAGGAGATGAGCCCGTCATGAAGTTTGACCGTAACCTGCTTTCTGCGGCCATGCAGGCCCGACTATGGCTGATACTCACCATCGGCCTGGGCTTCCTCGCGGGCGCCGTCATCGTGGCGCAGGCCTGGTTTCTGGCCCGCATCGTGGATGGCGTGTTCCTGCAAGGCCGCGCGCTGGCCGATGTGACGCCGTTATTGGCTGGGTTGGCCGCCCTGGCCCTGGCCCGATTCCTCTTCGCCTGGGGCAGCGAAAGCGCGGGGAAGCGGCTGGCTGTGCGGGTGAAGATCGACATCCGGGAACGGCTGGCCCGGCATCTGCTGGCCTTGGGCCCGGCCTACGCCGCGGAGGAGCGCAGCGGCGAGCTGGCTAACACCCTCACCGCGGGCGTCGAGGCCCTGGACGCGTGGTTCAGCCAGTACCTGCCCCAGGCAGCCCTGGCCCTGATCGTGCCCCTCACCATCCTGGTCGCGGTCTTTCCCCAGGACCTCCTCTCCGGCTTCGTGCTATTGGTCACCGCGCCCCTCATCCCCCTCTTCATGATCCTCATCGGCAGTGCGGCCGAAAGCCTCACTCGCAAGCAATGGACCACCCTCAGCCGTCTTGCCGCCCACTTCCTGGATGTGATCCAGGGGCTGACCACCCTCAAGCTCTTTGGCCGGGCCCGAGACCAACTCCGCATTATCGCCCGCATCAGCGATGACTACCGGACCGCCACCATGGGCGTGCTGCGGGTGGCGTTCCTCTCCGCGCTGGCGCTGGAGATGCTGGCCACCATCAGCGTCGCGGTCATCGCCGTGGAGATCGGCATCCGGGTGATGAAGGGGGGCATGGACTTCCTCAATGCGTTCTTCATCCTCATCCTCGCGCCCGACTTCTACCAACCCCTGCGCCTGCTGGGAAGCCGATTCCACGCGGGCATGGAGGGCGTGGCCGCGGCTGAACGCATCTTCGCCATCCTGGATCAACAGCCCACGGTAGAACGGAGGTCGGAGGGCGGAGGTCAGAGGACGGAGGGCAGGGGACAGGGGGCTGAGTTGTGCTTCCTGCCTCCTGATTTCAGCATCCGCTTTCAAAACGTCAGTGTGAGCTACCAGGAGGGACAGCGCCGGGCGTTGGAGGAGGTCAGCTTCGAGCTGCGTCAGGGCCAGCACATCGCGCTGGTGGGGCCCAGCGGCGCTGGCAAGAGCACCATCGCCCATCTCCTTATGCGCTTTCTAGAACCCACCGCTGGCCGCATCCTCCTGGATGACACGCCTCTCGACCGCATCGACGCCCGGGCCTGGCGGCAGTGCATCGCCTGGATGCCCCAGCGGCCCTACCTCTTCAACATGAGCATTGCGGACAACATCCGTCTGGGACAGCCCGACGCGGGGATGGACGCGGTGGTGCGGCCGGCAAAGCAGGCTTTCGCCCACGACTTCATCCGGGCCTTCCCCGACGGCTACGACACCATGGTGGGCGAGCGGGGTGCGCGGCTCAGCGGCGGCCAGGCCCAGCGCATCGCCCTGGCCCGGGCCTTCCTCCGGGACGCGCCCATCGTCATCCTGGATGAACCCACCGCCAACCTGGACCCCGAAACCGAAGAGCAAATCCAACAGGCCATGCAAACGCTGCTGGCCGGGCGCACCGCGCTGATCATCGCCCATCGCCTGCACACCATCCGCCGGGCCGACCGCATTCTGGTTATGCAGGCGGGGCGCATCGCCGAAGCGGGAACCCACGAAGACCTGCTGGCCCGTCCAAACAGCATGTACCATCAACTTCTTGTCGCCTACCGCGCGGTTTGACGCCTCTTGTGATACAATCTTACCAGTAAGACAACCCTTCCGGAGGCATGCTCATGTCCAAGATCGCCACAACCAAAATGTCATCCAAAGGTCAGGTCGTCATCCCCGAAGCCATCCGCAAGCAGCTCAATTTGGAGCCGGGAGAGCAATTCGTCGTTATGGCGGAAAGCGATGTCGTCATCCTCAAACGGATCACCCCGCCTACAATCGACGAATTCGAGCCCCTGCTTGCTCGCGCCCGGTTGGCCGCCGCGGAAGCCGGCCTGACTCAAAAGGACGTTGAGGAGGCTATCCGGGAGGTGCGAAAGCGCGATGAAGGTCGTTCTTGACACCAATGTGCTCATCTCGGGGATTTTCTTCGGCGGGCCTCCCCTGGAGATATTGGGGGCATGGAAAGATGGACGCATCGAGCTTCTGATTTCCAACGAAGTTCTGGATGAATATCAGCGCGTCGCCTGGAAGCTTGCAGAGAAACTGTCAGATGTTGATGTGGAACGCATTTTGCAGATCATCCGCGATCACAGCATCCTGGTGAGCACTTCTGGTGTTTCAGTTGCCGTTTGCAGCGATCCCGATGATGACAAGTTCATCGAGTGCGCCATTGCAGGTAACGCCGACGTCATCGTGAGCGGCGACAGGCATTTACTGGAAATCGGTATGTACGAATCCACGCCCATCATCACGCCAAGAGCCTTTCTCGATCAATTCCTCGGCCAGTGACGGTCACCCAGCCATGCACGTTTTTTTCCGCCTCCTCCGCCTCGTCTCCGGCTTCTGGCTGCGCATCCTTCTGGCCGCGTTCCTGGGCTTCGCCACCGTCGCCAGCAGCATCGGCCTGATGATGACCTCCGCGTTCATCATCGCCAAAGCCGCGTTGCATCCCTCCATTGCAGATCTGCAAGTCGCGATCGTGGGCGTGCGTTTCTTTGGTATCAGCCGGGGCCTGTTCCGCTACCTGGAACGCTACGTCTCCCACGACCTCAACTTCCGGCTGCTGGCCCGCATTCGCGTCTGGCTCTATCAGCGCATCGAGCCCCTGGCCCCGGCCCGGCTGCAAGCCTACCGTAGCGGCGATCTCCTCACCCGTCTGGTCGCGGACGTGGACGAGCTGGAGAACTTCTTCATCCGGGTGCTGGCTCCGCCTCTGGTCGCCATCGGCATCATCGCCCTCACCTGGGCGTTGCTCAGCCTGTTCAGCCCCGCGGCCGCGCTGGCCGTCGTGGTTCTGCTCATCCTCGCGGGCGCGGCCTTCCCCCTGCTGGTGCAGACTCTGGCCCGACGCCCCGGGCAGCAGCACATCGCGCTCCGATCCCGGCTCAACGCCCACCTGGTGGACGGCGTCCAGGGCATGGCCGACCTGCTGGCCTACGGCGCGGAAGCGCGCTACCTGGCCCAGGTGGATGCCCTGAACCAGGAAACCGGGCGGGTGCAGAACCGGCTGGGCGCGATCGCCGCGCTCAACGACGCGGGCGTCCAGTTCATCATGAATATCGCCGTGGTCATCGCCCTGGCATTCGCCGTCCCTGCGGTGACGTCGGGCGCGCTCAGCGGCGTGCATCTGGCGGTCATCGCCCTGGGCGTCATGGCCGCGTTCGAGGCGGTGCAACCTCTGCCCCTGGCCTTGCAGCACCTATCCGCCACGCTGGCCGCGGCCCGACGCATCTTTCAGGTGGTGGATGCGCCCCCAGCGGTGACGGAGCCCCCACATCCTCTCCCCTGCTCGAAGCAAAGGGAGCAAGTAGCAAAGCGAACGGGCGACGCGCCGGTGCTGACGGTGCGGGAACTCAGCTTCCGCTACGGCCCCAACGAACCGCTGGCCCTCCAGAATATCACCTTCACCCTGCCGCCGGGCGGACGCATGGCCATCGTCGGGCCCAGCGGCGCGGGCAAGAGCACCCTGGTCCATCTGCTCATGCGCTTCTGGGATTTCGACCAGGGCCGCATCGAGCTCGATGGCCGGGACATCCGCGACTGCGCGGGGGATGATGTGCGGGCCCGGTTCAGCGTCGTCTCCCAGACCACCCATCTCTTCAACGCCACGCTGCGAGAAAACCTCCTCCTGGCCCGCCCCGACGCCTCCGAATCCGACCTGTGGGAGGCGCTGGCCCAGGCCCAGTTGGCCGACTTCGTGCGCGATCTGCCCCAGGGGTTGGATACCTGGGCGGGAGAGATGGGGGTGCAGCTCAGCGGCGGCGAGCGCCAGCGGCTGGCCATCGCCCGCGCCCTCCTCAAAGACGCGCCCATCCTCCTGCTGGATGAGCCCACTGCCAACCTGGACGCGGCCACCGAGCGGGCCTTGTGGCGCGATTTATCACGCCTCATGGCCGGCCGCAGCGTGCTGCTCATCACCCATCGCCTGGTGGGGATGGAGCAGATGGACGCCATCCTCGTGCTGCGGGCCGGGCGCATTGTGGCGCGGGGAACCCACGCCGAGCTGCTGGCCTCGGGCGGGCTCTACGCCCGACTCTGGGCCTTGCAGCACGCTACCCTCTGAACGTAATCCTGACATATCCTCCATCTTGGTTCATCAAGCATAAAACGGGGTGATCTGATCTCACCTCCTTTGAAGCTGATGAGGGCGCTGGCGGTCACCAGCACAGGGTTAGAATGCCTCGACAGACTGCGAGACCACCACATCCTGCCAAAACGTCTGGCCCATGGCCGACATGGGATAGCGGCGCACTCGCGGTTTTAGCAACAGGTGATCCCGCTTGTAGATGAGAGGCAGGATGGGCGCTTCCTGCACCAGGATCTCCTCGGCCTGGCGGTAGCACGCCATGCGTTGTCCAGCACCGGTTAGGACGCGCGCCTGCCGCACCAGATCATCATAGCCCGCATGGCGCCAGGCAGGCCAGGCCCGGGCCCGGCTCACCCGCAAAAAGCTATCGGGATCGGGATAGTCCGCCACCCAGCCCAGGTTGATGATGTGGTAACGCCCGCGTCCCAACCGTGCCAGATACGCGGGCCAGTCCACGATCTCCGGCCGCAACGTCACCCCCAGGATCTGGCGCCACTGGGCTTGCAAAAAGCGGTTTCGCGGGGCCACGGCCTCGTAGACCAGGACATGGAGGGGGGGCAGGCCACGGCCTTGGGGATAGCCCGCCTGGGCCAGCAGGCGCCGCGCGGCTTCCGGCTGGAAGGGGAGGGCGATGCTGGAAGCGTGTCCGGGCATCCCCGGCGGCGTCAGGCCCCCTGTGGCCGGTGTCCCATAGCCCTGCAACACCTCATCCGCCAACGCGCTGCGGTTGGTGGCCAGGACAAAGGCGCGACGCACCCGCGCATCATCGAAAGGCGGGCGGGTGACATCAAAGGCCAGGAAATGCGTTTCCAGGCTGGGACGGGTGATGTATTCGCTCCCATGCCGTTGCCGCACCTCTTCCCGCATCCCCGCGGGCATGTAGGTGACGCCCAGGATCTCCAGTTCATCCTCCTCGTACAGACGCCGTCGCGTGTCCCAGTCCTGCACCAGTCGGAGGATCACGCGCTGCAAGTTGCCGGAGAAGCGGCCATGATACCGGGGATTGCGGGCCAGTTCGATGCGCTCGCCCTGCTGCCAGGTCTGCACCACAAAAGCGCCGTTGCTCACCAGATGGGCATCCTGCGCCCATGCCGGGCCTTTTTCCTGCACGATGTGGCGAGGAACGGGGTACCAGGTGACATGGGTGAGCAATTGCGAGAAATAGCCCACCGGATGGGCCAATTCCACGCGCAGGGTGAAATCATCCAGCGCGCGCACGCCTACATCCTCCCTTTTTCCCTGGCCCTGATGAAAGGCTCGTCCCCCGCGCAGATCGTATAGAAAGGATGCGGCCGGAGAACCGGTGGCAGGGTCCAAGACGCGCTTCCACGCGTATTCGAAATCGTGGGCGGTCACCGGCACGCCATCGCGCCAGCGCGCGTCCCTCCGCAGGTGAAAGATGAAGACGCGGCCAGCGTCGTGCACCTCCCACCTGCGGGCCAGGTCGGGGGTAATGCTCATATCGGGGCTTAGGGCCACCAGGCCGCTGAAAAGCTGGGCGATGAGGCAATCGGTGTGTGCATCGGGTGCGAACGCGGGGTCGAGCGTGAGAGGCTCCTGCCAGCGGACGCGTAGGGGGTTGGATGCAGGAGGCAGGGGTGCGCGTTGGGGGCGAGCCGTCGCGCGCTGCCAGTGGCGGAACGCCTCGTCGTAAGCCGCGCGGGCCTGGGCAAAGTCGAAGGCATTGTGATAGGTGAGGCCCAGCTTCATCAGGGCGCGGGCGGTCTTTTCCTCATCGTCCCCCTGCCGCAGATAATCCAGGGCCTGGCGATAATAGCTCACAGCCTCCTCATGGGCGTAGAGCAGCCGCGCTTCATCCCCTGCCTGCAAGAGGTAGGGGATCGCTTTTTGGGGGAGGTCGGCCTGCACCCAATGATAGGCCAGCAGGCCCGCTTGAGCTTCCCCTTGCCGTTCCAGGGCCTCCCCCACCTGCCGGTGTAATGCTCGTCGCCGCTCCGCCACCGTGGTTTCGTACACCACGGCCCGGATTTTGTCGTGGCTGAAGTCGTAGCAACCGGCCGTGGCTTGGGGTCGCACCAGATGCCGGGCCAGCCATTCCTCCACGCTGGCTGTCACTGTGGTGGGCGTTTCTTGCGCCGCGGCCTGCAGGAGCCCATCATCGAAGCTGCGTCCAATGACCGCGGCCAGGGTGAGCAGGCGTCGGGCCGGCTCGCTCAATCGGCCCACTCGTTGCAAGATCACATCCTGGACGCGATGGGGGATGGTATCCACCGAACGCCCTTCTTGCCAGCTCCCCTCGGTAGGGGCGAGTGCGCCCTCTTCTTGCAGCATATAGATGGTTTCGACCAGGAAAAAGGGATTGCCCTCGCTTTCCCGATAGAGCAGCTCCCCCAATGAGGAAGCCGCCTCGGACCCAACCAGCCAGCGGGCGATGTCGGATACAGCGGCAGGGGCCAGGGCCGCGAGTTCCAGTTCATCCACCAGGTGATCCCGGCTCAATCCCTGTCGCAGGCGGGTGAGGTGGTGGCTCACCCCCACCTCTTCGGGCCGATAGGCACCAAGCAGCCACACCGGCACGGATTTCAGCCGCCGCGTGAGGTAATGGAGGAGGTCCAGGGTGGCGATATCCGCCCATTGCAGATCATCGAGGAAGAGGAGCACGGGGTGACGCGCGGCCAGGGTTTGTAAAAGGAGGGCGACCGCCTCGAATAGCCGCTGCCGCGCGGCCTCGCCGCTCACCTGGCGTGGCTGGGGCAGGTTTGGGTGGTGCTGGCGCAGTTCGGGCAACAGGCGGGCCAGTTCGGCCAGCCAGACGGGTGAAAGAGCCCAATCGCTGGGGAATTCGACCTGGCGCCACAAACCGCGCAGGGCCTCGGCAATGGCCTGATAGGGAACGTCGCCGCCGAATTCATAACAGCGCCCCTGCAGCACCCGCGCGCCCTGGGCCTTGACGTAGGCCATCATCTCCTCGGCCAGGCGGGTCTTGCCGATGCCCGCTTCCCCTGTGATGAGGCCCAGGCGGCCCTGGCCGCGGCGCGCCCTCTCCCACCACGAGGCCAGGGTGGCCCGCTCCTCTTGCCGGCCGCGCAGGGGCAGGCGCAAGGATGCAGGTGGCGGCGCATGCCAATCCGCGTCCTGCCAGGCCCGCAGACGTTCGTACAGAGCCGTGGTTTCGGGCATGGGCGCCACACCCACCTCTTCCTCCAGTTGGCGGCGGCAGATGTCATACTGGGCCAGGGCCGCGCTGCGCTGGCCGGTCAGGGCCAGCAGCGTCATCACCAGCCGATGCCCCTCCTCCCACCAGGGCTCGAGCTGCACCTGAGCGCGGGCGTACACCAGCGCCTGGTCGTAGTCTCCCCGTCGCATGAGATGAGTCGCCAGGCGGGAAAAGGCGACCAGGGCCTGCTCCCGCAGGGTTGCTGCGTGCCCGGCGCGCCAGGCATCGAATTCAGGCGCATCATCCAGGATCAAATCGGTGAGGAAGTCGCCCTCATAGAGGGCAACCGCCTTTTGTAGATGCGCGATGGCCCCGGTTACATCCCCCTTGCGCTGACAATGCGCCGCCTCTTCCATCTCGGCCTGAAATGTCCGCGCGTCCACCTGCACTCGGGCCCCTTCTCGCACCCCCACCGTGAGCCTGTCCTCCATCAGCAGATCGGGCGGCAGTCTGCGGCGCAGATGCCACAAGGTCTGGCGCAGATTGTGCCGCGCTTTCCTCTCGCTGCATCCGCCCCACAGCAGGCCGGCCACGCGGCCGCGAGGGTGTGGGCCGGGGTGCAAAAGCAGGTAAATGAGCAACGCCTGGGCCTTGCGCAGGGTGATGGTCTCCAGGGGCTGCTCGCCCACACGGATTTCCAGGCACCCCAACGTGCGCACCTCGAGGCATGCGGTCGCATCATCCGGTGCCATGAGTAACCAGTGTTCAGTGTTCAGTATTCAGTAGGTTGGCTGTTTCTTGGTGTCTTGTGGTGAAGGATTATCTGCGTCGATCTGTGTCGCATCGGCGCAAATCTGCGTTCTCATTTTCCTCGGTATCGACGAGCGGAGGCTCGTGGCGTCTGCTTTCTGCGGAAGACGAGATGGCGCTTCGGCGTCGATTCGAGAGATGATCCTCACAAACGCAGTTCGCCCACCCGCGAAGAATGACGGTGAGATGACGATGAGATGACGATGCATCACTAAAATGGACGTGTCATGATAAGTATAGCATGAATTCTTCTCGCGCGAAATTGCGGCGAGGAGGGGGTCCCAGAAATTTGGCGTTATCCAGCATGAGACTTCGGAGGCCCGCGCAGGCCGTCCGAGATCTGACCTCCGTCCCCCGACCTCGGACATTGGACCTCGGACATCGGACATTGGACATCCTACATTGGACGCCAACCATTCTCCCCTTCGTTTTGTCCATCTCCTGACCATGTGGCGCGAACGCCCGGCACGGGGCGACCAACCCGCGCTCTGGCGTTTCAGCCTGGAGGACGCGCATACCCGTCAGCGCCGCGTCTTCGCCAGCCTGGAGGCGCTGATGGTCTTCTTGCAGAAGCAAATGGGGATGGAGGACGCCGAGATGACCTCCAGAGAGGAATCCTGATTGTAACTATACAGCTCCTTCTGCAAGACCTTCTTACCACGAAGGCACAAAGGCCCCCCTCCGGCTCCCCCGCACGCAGGGGGAGAGGCAAAGACACGAAGAAAATTTTTTATTTTTCCCTTTGTGCCTTCGTGTCCTTCGTGTCCTTCGTGGTTTTTTGCCTTGCCATGAGAGGGTACGTGTATAGTTACCCCAATACCGAATATCGACTATCTTGCTTCCCGATCCCACCGCGAGTGCGCGGAGGAAAATCATGTCACCCAAAACTTTGCATACCTGGCTTCAAGTCTTCCTCGTGCTCAGCCTGGTGCTGGGCGGCCTGGCATGGGCGCGGCCGGCCTACGCCTGGCCCCTGCCGCCGGCCGAGCGTCACCTGCGCGATGACCCCGACGTCGGGCGCGCTGCGCCGCCGGCGCCGCCAGGCCCGACGCCCCTTCATATCACCACCGAGGGAGGCGATGACAGCAGTGGCAGCAACAGAACGAACGGAAGCGGCCTGGACGCCGGCGATCCGGTGTCCGCCAACAACGGCGCCTATCACTTCGACATGCCCCTCCTCGCCCTGGGCGGGCCCATGAACCTGGGCTTCACCCTGCGCTACCGCTCCGACTTCAACCAGGTGCTCTGGGCCGAAGCCCTGCCCATCCGTTTCTGGTGGAGCCCCTGGGAAGACCTGGAATGGGAGCGCTCTCCCGGTTTCACCTTTGTCACCGTCCAGATCGCCAACGGCGATGTCATCAGCTTCAAATGGGTGACCGACCACTGGGAACCGGGCGCGCCATTTATGCCCGGCGTCTATCCCGTGCCCTGGTCGCTCCAGGAAACCGGCGACTATTTCTACCTGATGGACCCCATCGGCGAGCAGGTGCACATCTTCAAGAAGATCAACCAGGTGGGCCGCATCGAGCGCATCGTGGACCGCAACGGCAACCAGCTCATCTACGCCTACGCCACGGATGATACTCTCTTCCCCAGCCGGGTGGAGGACGGTCTGGGCCGTTCCCTGGATTTCACCTACCAGAAGTTCGGCAACTTCACCGGGCTGGTGCGGGTGACCGACCACGCCGGACGGCATGTGGATTTCACCTACGAAGAGCATGGCGCGGACAACGAAAACGTCTGGACATTGCGCTCGATAACCGACTCCATGGGCCAGACCACGACCTTCCACTACACCTGGAAGGAGCGGGATGACCACCTGGTGAAGTGGCATCACCAGATCACCGCGGTGGAGCGGCCGGCCGGCAACACCCCCTACACCCAGGCCTACGAGATGCGCAACCTGGCTGGCTCCAACGCGTCCCGCGTCATCTCCCAGACCGACGCTTACAGCCACACCACCACCCTCACTTACGACCCCACTGCGGTCAAGGTGACGGAGACCCGTCCCGACGCCGCGACCCAGGTCTACGAGCATTACGGCCGCCACAGCCCGCCCAAATCGCTCACCGATCCCACGGGCAAGACCATGCACTTCAGTCACGACGCGACCACCGACCGGCTCACCGGGGTCACCGACCGGCTCGGCGACGCCTCGCAAATCACCTATCATCCCCAGACGGGCAAGATCGCCAGTTGGACCGACGCCGAGGGCAAGACCACCACCTACACCTACACGGCCCAGACGCAGACCTTCACCAACCCCCTCGCCACCACCGAGACGGTCGCCTTCACCTTCTACGATCTGACCCGCGTGGACCATCCCGACGGCAGCCGCGAGACCTTCACCTACGACGCTCACGGCAACGTCCTCACCCGCACCGACGGGCTGGGGAACGTATGGCATTACACGTATAACGGCCGCGGCCAGTTGCTCACCGCCACCAACCCCGAAGGCGGCGTGACCACCTATACCTACAACGCGGACGGCACCCTGGCCTCCCGCACCGATTCAGACACCGGCGTCACCACCTACGACTACGACGCCTACAAACGGCTCAGCGTCATCACCCGCCCCGGCGGCGCCACCGTGAACTTCACCTACGACCTGAACGACCGCCTGCTGACCCGCACCGACGAACTGGGCGATGTCACCACTTTCACCTACGACGCCAACGGCAACCGGGACACGGCGACCAATCCCCTGGGGCAGACCGTCACCTACGCTCAGGATTTGATGGACCGCCTGAGCGGCGTCACCGACCCGCTGGGGCAGAGCAGCCACCGCACCTACGACGAGATGGGCCGGCTGGCTTCCTTCACCGACCGCAACGGCAACACCACGGCCTACGCCTATGCCCCCCGTGGCTGGTGCACCGGCATCACCGACCCGGCGGGCCATACCTGGACGACGGGCTACGACGACGAAGGCGTGCCCACAGCCTTCACCACCCCCCTGGGCCGCACGACCGCTTTCCAGACCGACAACCTGGGCCGCACCACGGTCATCACCGACCCGCTGGGCGCGGCGACCGCCTTCACCTACGACGCCATGGGTCGCCTGACTTCGACCGCCGACCGCATGGGCCGCGCCACGACCTACGCCTACGACGACGCCGGCCGGCTGGTGGGTGTGACCCGCGCCGGCCTAGGTTCAGCGACCTACACGCGGAACGACCTGGGCCTGCTGAGCCGCATCACCGACCCCCAGGGCAAGCATTGGGACTTTGGCTACTCGGCCATGGGCCGCCTGACCTCCCACACCGACCCCCTGGGCCGCCGATGGGCCTACGCCTACGACAATCGCGGCCGTCTCTCCCAGATCACCTATCCCGACAGCACGACCACGGCCTACACCTACGACGCGGCAAGCCGGGTGACGCAGATCGCCTATTTCGGCGGGCCCACGTTGGACTACACCTACGACGACGCCGGACGCTTGCTGACGGCCGACGGCATCGCTTTCACCCGTGACGCCCGGGGGGACATCACCGACAGCCGGGACGGGAGCGCTTCGTTCGGGGCCACCTACGACAAGGGCCGACGGGTCAAAACGGTGACCTACGACGGCCAGGCCACCGTCACCTACACCTACGACGGGCGGAACCTGCTGACCCGCGTGGAGGACGACCTCAGCGGGGCCTGGATGACCTTCGCCTACGACGATGACGGCCGGCTGACCGAGATCGCCCGCTCCAACGGCGTGAGCACCACCCTCGCCTACGACGATGCCGGCCGCGTGACCCGCATCCAGGATGGTGGGGCGAACGGCGGTTCGCCCTTACAAGCCGACCAGCGATACACCCTCAACGCCGAGGGCGAGCCGACCCACGTGGCCCGCACCCTGCCCCTGAATCCGCCGCCCGCTCTGCCTTCGCTGAACCTGACCTACGACGATGCGAACCAGATCAGCGCTTCCGGCTACGCCTACGACGCCCGCGGCCGCCAGACCGCCGCACCGGGCAAAACCTTCGCTTATGACGGCGCCTCCCGCCTGACCTCCGTCAGCGCGGACGGCAGCACGGCCGCGTTCACCTACAACGGCCTGGGCGACCTGCGCACCCGCACCGTGGACGGCATCACGACGCACTACTACCACAACTACGCCCTGGGCCTGAACCCCATCGTGGCGGAAAAAACGGGTGCGGCCTACGATCGCTTCTACGTCTACACCCCCGGCGGCGCGTTGCTGTATTCGATAGAGCCGGGCAGCGGCGCGGTGCGCTTCTACCACTTTGACCGTCTCGGCTCCACCCTCTTCCTCACCGACGGGGCCGGCGCGGTGAGCGACGCCTACGCCTACGACCCCTACGGCAACCTGCTGGGCCACACTGGCACGAGCGACCAGCCCTTCACCTACGTGGGGCGCTACGGCGTACGCTACGAGCCGGTGGGCGCGCTCTACGACATGCGCGCCCGCGTCTACGATCCGGCCACGGCCCGTTTCCTGACCCGCGACCCGGTCTGGCCGGCGCTGCGCGACCTGCGCAGTCTGAACCCCTACGCCTACGCGGCCCAGAGCCCGCTATACTACATTGATCCCCTGGGGATGAAACTGCAGAGGATACGGGTGCGGATTTTCTTATATTGGCGAGGGAGCCCTTGGAAGCTGTTCCGGCTTTTGTATCAACTTTTTCAGTTTGCGGCTGGCCCAGGAGATGCAACATCAGTGAGCTTGTCAGGAGGCGGCGGTGGAGTCATTCAGCCCTGGGAGGCTGGGGCGGCGGGAGCGCAGTTTACGGTTGGCCCAGAAGATGTAATATCAATGATCTTGTCAGGAGGCGGCGGTGGAGTCATTCAGCCCTGGGAGGCTGGGGCGGCGGGAGCGCAGTTTACGGTTGGCCCAGAAGATGTAATATCAATGATCTTGTCAGGAGGCGGCGGTGGAGTCATTCAGCCCTGGGAGGCTGGGGCGGCGGGAGCGCAGTTTACGGTTGGCCCAGAAGATGTAATACCACCGCCATAGCAGTGACACTTAAGCAAACGCAAGGAGGTGATGCGTATGAGACGAGTCCTTAGAAGACACGATCACGTCGGCGCTTTGCCGAGCAAAGGAGGTAAACAAACCATGAGAACGATGGCGAACAAGAAATCATTGGCCCGCAGGACGCTCCGTCTGTGGCCGCTGGCCGCGCTGCTCCTGCTGCTGATCCTGAGCCTGGCCCTAAGCGGCGCGCAGGGCCTCGCCGCAGGGACGACATTGAATCCAGTGCCTGATAATCCTCGAGCGATGGGGGGCCAGCCCCGCACCGTCACCTACGCCTACGACGCGGCGGGACGGCTGGTGAGGGCCGACTACGGCGGCGCCGCGAGCATCGCCTACACCTACGACGCGGTGGGGAACCTGGTGCAACGTCAGGTCACCGGCGCGAGCTACCCGGCCTATTTGCCCGTGATCATGCGCTAACGCCAGGCGCGAAGATTAAAGATTAAAGACTAAAGATTATCTGAAGGGATAATCGGACAATGAAGACGCACCCAGCTTCCACTCAACCCTACCTTGCGGTCACGCGCCTGTGCGACCACGACCACCCCCTTATTCGGGAGCGGGCCGCGTCTATTCAACGGAAATTCGTATTCACACCATTAGGCAATCAAGATGTCGGTCTGGGGAAAGTCGTTGCCAACACACAGCAACGGCATGTCCCTTTCCCGCGCCACGGCGTAAGCCATGCAGTCTCCAAAGTTCAAACGCGCCGGATGTCGGCCTTTGCCATACTCGATCCAGGCGCCAATGGCCAGATGCGCATGGGTGGCGCTGAAAGGAATAATAGTGACATCGGCTTCCTCAAGAAAACGCATCAGGGGCCCACGCATATCCTCTCCCAATCGCGCTGATAAGAGAATGCCGGTTTCCACAACGGTCGGCGCGCCGATGCCTACCTCATCAGCCGAGGCCAGCTTTTGCAACAATGCTTCGTAACCGGGCTCTCGGAAAAAAATGGCGACGATAGCAGAGGAGTCGAGAATCATACTCCCTGATCTCCGAGACCCAGGATCGCCTCTTCTTCCTCGCGAGAAAGTCGTTTCCCTCGCTGCTCCGCGGGGATAAGCGGCCAGACTTCCTCTTCGAGGAAAGCGCGCAAACGCTTCGCCCGCTCGCTCTGCCCGACTTGCGCCGCAAGCCGCCGGTAACGGTCATCCAGAGCCTTGCGCAGGGCTTCGGTCCTCGTTTCACCGGTGGCCTGCACGATGCCATCGAGAAGGCGCTCTACATCCTGGTTGTCAATCGTAATAGGCATGTTCAACCTCCTGAACTACATCTATTTTACCATCATTCATGTCGCATCGACCAAAGGAGGGATGATCGGACAATGAAGACGCACCCAGCTTCCACTCAACCCTACCTTGCGGTCACGCGGCTGTGCGACCACGACCACCCGCGCATCCGGGAGCGGGCCGTCGCTCTCATCGCGGGCATCGAGGAGCCGCGGGAGAAGGCCTTGCGCATCTTCGCCTGGGTGCGCGATCACGTCCGCTTCGGCCTGGCCTTCTCCCGCTCCACAGCCTCGCAGACCCTGCAGCGGGGCTATGGCGAGTGCGGCACCAAGACCAACGCGCAGGTGGCCCTGCTGCGGGCCGCGGGCATCCCTGCCCGCTTCCGTTGGGTGCGGGCGCGCAGCGACGTGCTCCACGGCCTCGTCCTTGACTTCCTCTACAAACAGTTGCCCCCCGTCGTTTCCCACTTCTGGGCCGAATGCTATCTCGACGGCCGCTGGGTCTCCTGCGAGGCCCTGCTGGACCGGCCCCTCTACGAAGGCATGCTCGCGGCCGGGCTGATCACCCGGGAGCAGGTCCCCACCATCGACTGGGACGGCCACAGCGACCTGGTGCTCCTGCGCCCCTGGATCACCGAAGACCTGGGGCATTTGCCCGGCTACGACGAGGCCCTGGCCGCGCTCATTCGCAGCCAGGAGGGCGTCCCGCCGCTATGGTTCGAGCGGCTCATCGCGCCCTGGTTTTATCCCCTCAACCTGCGGCCCTCGGATCGGCTGCGGCAGCGGGCGAGGATCGAGGCGCCATGAGCAACCGCTGGCCCATATCAAGAAAAATAGGAACGCAGAGACGCAAAGACGCGAGGAGGCGCAGAGAAATAGAAAACCTTTGAATACTGATTACTGCTCACCGCGGGCCTGGCAATCCTCAATCCTAATCCTATGAGCCAAGCCGAGGGATAAAGCTCCCCGGCTGGAAACAGCGCCCCCTGATTTGCAGGCGATTTGCGAGCGTGGTACAATGCCAGGGAATTGCTGGCCCGGCGTTGGCCTGTGACAGCGGGTTGTCAGCGCCAGGCGGGCAAAGACCTTGAAGGTCTGAGGCGAACATTGTGCCAACCCCACCGTTGTTTCCCCGGCGGCCCGGAAATGTCGCCCGCCCCGGACGCTTTTCGTTAAGCATAGGGTAGGCCGAAGATTGTGCTCATACCAAACTCTTGTCTAACAAAGCCATGACCCCCAAAGTGCTGTCCGACGGTGCGCTGATCTTTTGGTTTCATAGCCACGACGCGCTGCACGAGGAGCGAGCCAGCGTCCACATGGGCAAGGGTTCCCAAGACGATTTCAATGACGCCAAAATATGGCTTGAGCCCGAGATATCTATAGCACGACCAGGAAGAGCCCTTCGGCGACATGAGTTGAGGCGAGCCTTACGAATTATCGAAGAGAATTACGAGTACCTTTTGGGACAGTGGTACGCGTACCGAGGCCGAGGTGCGCATCGGCGAGGTAAAGAAGATGAAACGGTATAAAATCCAGTATCCCCTTACTGCATACACTTTTCCGAGTGACGCCCGGATTCACAAAGCACGCATTGATGAAGCGTATATCCATGTAGAATTGATGGACGGTCGGATTCTTTCCATTCCTTTATGGTGGATCCCGACGGTCTACAACGCGCGGGCCGAAGAGCGGGAAAAGTATGAGATTAGTCGGGATCGGACCATGTTAATATGGGATCCGGAGCGGTGTGAAATCAATGATGAATTACGGATAGCCGACTATTTGACTACGGAGAAAAAAGGGCCAACTGAGCGTTCAACGAACGCGGCTTTGCCGCGTGCGAACGTGGGCGAATTTTCGGCGTAAAATCATGCGCCAATTGGGGGATGACTTGCGGCTACGGGTGAATTGGGATAGAATGGGATCATGTCCCAGTCCTTACCCAGAATCACCGAGCAAATAATTCGCGATCGAGTGGGGAGTCAGTCCTTTGCCCGGGGTCAGCGATATTTCAAAAGCAGTCACCACGAACGGCAGTTCGCCGATACCGACGAAAATGCCTCGCGGCCAGGGCGGCGTGACTCGTATTCCGTATTGCGTATTGCGTAACGACTGGACGGAATACGGAATACGCAATACGAACCTTTGCCGCCTCGCCCAACGTCGGCCTGGCGATCCGCAATCCTAATCCTGATCCGAATCCTATTTACATAGCAGCGCTATCTTCGACGCCCGCCGCGAGGGCATGACGTTGAAAGCGTTGTGCCAGGGTTCGGCCGCTTCCCCTTATCGGGTGGAGGTCACCTTTTCCCAGAAGGGCATTGCCAGCACCAACTGTTCCTGTCCCGTGGGCGCGGGCGGGTATTGCAAGCACGTGGCCGCGCTGCTTCTCACCTGGCTGCATGAGCCCGAGAAGTGAGGTGCACGATCCTGGACAGCGGCAGGCCGCCATACGGCGTTTGTATGAGATGGTGGCGTGGGATATCGACCAAGGCGGATATGGAGCGGGCGATGGGGCGTATCTCGCGTTGGTGGAAGAAACGACGCCAGAGGAACGGGCCATGGTCGCTGAGTGGGCGCGGGAGGCGTTGGAGGAGTTCAAGAGCAAGGAGGGCTTCTCGACCCAATGGCGAATGGAAGCCTTGGGCGGGCTGTTGATTGATTTGCTGAAGGATACGCTGGATGATGAGGCGTATCTGCAATTGTGTCGGGAGACGGGCCAGCAGAAAGCGTTGGTTGTAAAGTTGGCGGCGTTGGGACGCCTGGATGAAGCCCGACGCGAAGCCGCTTCCCTCTCCGACTACGAACTCCTGATGGTGGCACGACGTATCGATGAGACGACAGGTCAGCGGAAGCTGGCCCGCGAGCTGCTCTCCATGCGGGCGGACTCAACCAGCGATACGCGCATTCTCAGTCAGTTGCTGGCATGGGCACGGGAAGATGGCGACACCGATGTTTTATTCCGCCTGGCCCGACGCCGCTTCGAGATACATCCCGATATGGAAAGCTATCGGGCATGGCGCGACATCGCACACGGGCGCCAAGATTGGGAAACCGTGCGAGGGGAGATCCTGCGCAGCCTGGAGCAGAAGGGGGCGTGGCAGCTTTTGGTGGAGATCTTGCTGGATGAAAAGGCTTATGATGACGCCATCGCGGCTTTCGGCTCCTGGCGACAGCGGGCGTCTTGGGGTAGATATCATCTCATGCTCATGGTACGCGTGGCCGACGCGCTGGCCGAGGCGCGGCCGCAGGCCGCGATGGAAATGTATGGGGAAGCCGTTGAGCAACTGGTGGCCCAGCGCAAGCGCCCCAGCTACGCCGAAGCGGCCCAGATCCTCAAGCGCATCCGCGATATCCTGATCCGAGAGGGGAAAGCCCAGCTTTGGGACGATTTGATCGCATCTTTTCGCCAGCAGTACAAACGTCTCCCCGCGTTGCAGGATGAGTTGAATAAGGCAGGGCTCTAGAGGGTAGTTATCAGTAATCAGTGATCAGTCATCAGTGTTCAGTAGCACTCCCGTGGCCAGCCCGCAGGGCTTCGTAGCGCCCCATTTTCCTCCGTATCGGCGAGCCGTTGCTCGTAGCATTTATGGTATAATGAGGCCTGCTCAACCACACGACCCTGGCTTTTTCCTATCCCCTCCCCTATTCCCAAATCACCATGAATACCCAATCCCCAACCGATCTGGCCCGAGAAGCCCGAGAACTTTACGCCCGCCTGGAAGCCCTTTGGGCCGATGAGGGCGTGGCACAATTGAGCATTTTCCTGGACCCCGAGATTACCCAAGTCCTGGAGGAAATCAAACAACTAAGCATGGACTTCATCGCCCGGGTGGCCAATACCGGCGAAGGGGGATAGAAACCCCATGCATGGATGACCTATGTTCAAAGACCGCGCGAAGATTTATGTTAAAGGAGGCGACGGCGGCAATGGCGTCGTCGCTTTTCGTCGTGAAAAATATGTCCCTCGTGGAGGCCCGGCCGGAGGCAGTGGTGGCAAAGGAGGCGACGTTTACCTGGTTGCCAGCCCACGCCACAACACCTTGCACCACTTCGCATACAAGGTTCACTTCAAGGCAGAACGGGGCAAACATGGCAGCGGCTCCAACAAACAGGGCGCTCGCGGCAAGGACCTGGAGGTCCCGGTTCCCCCAGGCACCGAAGTCTATGATGCCGACACCGGGGAATTCCTGGGGGAATTGCTGGAACCCGGCGAGAAGCTCCTGGTAGCCCGCGGGGGGCGCGGGGGACGGGGCAATTACGCGTTTCGTTCCCCCACCCGCCAGACCCCCCGCCTGGCCGAAAAGGGCGAACCCGGTGAAGAGCGTTGGCTGCGCCTGGAATTGAAACTGGTGGCGGATATCGGCATCATCGGCGTGCCCAACGCGGGGAAGAGCACTTTGCTTTCCCATGTCACTCGGGCCAAACCCAAGATCGCAGATTACCCCTTCACCACGGTGGCACCGAATCTAGGGGTCGCGGTGGTGGACTACCAGGATGTGGTGCTGGCCGATATTCCCGGGCTGCTGGAGGGCGCACATCGGGGTGTGGGCCTGGGTGATGAATTTCTGCGCCACATCGAACGCACTCGCGTCCTGATTCACGTGCTCAACGGTCTCAGCCCCGACCCTGTGGGGGATTACCAGGCCATTCAGCAAGAACTGGCCCTCTTCAACCCGGCCCTGGCCGAAAAACCCCAGGTCGTCGCCTTCAATAAGATGGATGTGCCCGAAGTCAGGGAACGCTGGCCTCAAGTCCAGGCGCAATTGCAGCAACTGGGCGTGGAAGCCATCCCCATCTCCGCGGCCACCGGGGAAAACCTGGATACCCTTCTGCGGCGGGCCGTGGCTATCTTGCAGCAGCTTCCCCCGCCCGAACGCAAAAAAGCCCTGCCCATTATCCGCCCGGCCGATGAAGACACCTTCACCATCGAAAAGACCCCCGAAGGGTGGGTGGTGCGAGGCAAACGCATCGAGCGGGCCGCAGCCATGACCAATTGGGATTACTACGAGGCGGCCTTGCGCTTCCATCGCATCATGGAAGCCATGGGCATCGCCCAGGCCCTGGAAGAGGCTGGGGTCCAGGAAGGGGATACCGTGTTTATCGGCAACATAGAGCTGGAATGGCATCAGGATTATGCCTATTGACCCATCGCCGATATCGAGGAAAATGGGAACGCAGATTTCCGCAGATGTTCGTCATGCTGAGCGACCGAAGGGAGCGAAGCATCTAGCGAGCGAAGCGAGCGCCATGCCGCGGTTTTTTGCGCTTCGCTAGATTTCCTTCGGCTGCGCTCAGGACATGCCTCGATCGCTGCACTCCCTCGGAATGACGTCGCAAGGCGCTACTGATTACTGATAACTGATCACTGATTACTCTATTTACAAAGCAGTCACAACGAACGGCAGTTCGCCGATACGAATGAAAACGCCTCGCGGCCAGGCTGGCGGGCCGTGAAACGTGATGCGTGATGCGTAAGGTTATCACGTTTCACGTTTCACGCATCACGCCCGTTGCCGCCTCGCTCAACGTAGGCCTGGCGATCTTAATCCTAATCCTGATCCGAATCCTATTTACATAGCAGGAGACCTTCATGGCCCGCATTGGTATTTTGGGGGGCACCTTTGACCCCGTACATTTTGGACATTTGATCTTGGCGGAGACTGCCCGGGACACGCTACGGCTGGACCGGGTGTATTTTGTCCCCGCGGGGGACCCTCCTCATAAACATGGTCAGGTGGTGGCCCCGGCCCGGGATCGTATCGCCATGCTGCAAATGGCCATTGATGATAATGACGCGTTTGCCCTGAGCCTCATCGACGTGAATCGCGAGGGCCCGGACTACACCGCGGATATGCTGACCATCGCCCGCGAAACCCTGCTGCAGCCGGGCGATGATCTGTGGTTTTTGATGGGCCTGGATTCGGTCATCGATTTCCCCAACTGGCACGATCCGGAACGGATCCGGCAACTGGCCCGCCTGGCCGCGGCTACCCGGCCCGGGTATGATATCGACTGGGCTCCCTTGGAGGAAGCCTTGCCCGGCATCAGCCACGAGGTCACCTTGCTTCCCATGCCCGGGGTAGATATTTCCTCCAACAACCTGCGGCGTCGCATTCTCCACGGCAGCAGCATCCGCTACCTCACCCCCGAATGCGTGCGGGAATATATTTACAGCCATGGGCTTTATCAACACGCGTTCTTTCCCTAGCCAATCGCCATGAGCGACCGCCCATGCCCGCGCCTCACACCGTTACCCCTCGGGTTCCCCCTTTCGCGTGCCACGAAGCAGGGGGCGCCTGGTGGGAACGCCCGGGCGCCGGGGGTATCTCTCGGGCGTGGTTGCCACCTTGCGAATGACCACGATAGCCCCCGCGTCTGAACCGGGGTAGGGCACCTTTTGCACTTCTTCGCCCCCCAGGATTTGTATCGCGGCCAACGCGGCCTGCGTTTCCTCCCCGGCCCGTTCCCCCTTGGGGAAGAAAGCCCATCCCCCCACCCGCAAAAAAGGCAATGTGAGTTCCACCAGGGCCGGCAGCGCGGCCACCGCCCGCGCGGTCACCAGGTCGTACCTTTCCCGATGGGCGGGTTGGTGAGCCACCTCCTCTGCCCGCTGGGAAAGCACTGGCACAGGTAGCTCCAGGGATTGAGTCACCTCCTGCAGAAAACGCGCTTTTTTGGCCGTGGCTTCGACCAGCGTCATCCGCAAAGCAGGCCAGGCAATGGCCAGAGGGATGCCCGGCGCGCCCCCGCCCGACCCCACATCGATACCACGCAGGGATCGGGCACGCAAGGCCTCCACGGAACATCCCAGGGTCTGGGCCATGACCGGCAGCAGGGCCAGGGAATCTAAAAGATAGCGTTGGAGCAACGCGGATTCATCCCGCAATGCCGTGAGATTCACCCGGCGATTGGCTGCCAGCAGGCGTTGGGTATACTCACGGAGGCGCGCTTCCTGGTGGGAGGAAAGAGGCACCCCCAAGCGGGCGGTGGCGCGGACGAACTCGGGCCAGTCCATCACGTATGCGCAGGAACGGCCATTTGCTTTTGGAACCAGGCGATGGTTTCCAGCAATCCCTCTTCCAACGACACATGAGGTTCCCAGCCCAAGATGGTGCGGGCTTTGGTGATATCTGGCCGACGTTTTTTGGGATCATCTTTGTGGGGCAGGGGCAAAAAGGTGATGCCTGCCCGATTCCCGGTAAGGCGGTTCACCATATCGGCCAATTCCAGCATGGTGGTTTCTCGGGTATTGCCGATATTGACGGGGTAAATTTCGTCGGAAAAGAGCAGCCGGAAAAAGCCTTCGACCTCGTCCCGTACAAAGGTAAAGGAGCGAGTCTGGGTACCATCCCCATAGATGGTCAGAGGTTCGCCCCGCAGAGCCTGGCTGATGAAGTTGGGGATCACGCGGCCATCATCCACACGCATGCGCGGGCCATAGGTATTGAAGATGCGAACGATGCGCGTTTCCAATCCATGGACGCGATGGTAAGCCATGGTGAGGGATTCGGCAAAGCGTTTGGATTCGTCGTAAACCCCGCGGATGCCAATGGGGTTCACATTGCCCCAGTAGGTTTCTGGCTGCGGGTGGACCAGAGGATCGCCGTAAACTTCGGAGGTGGAGGCCAAAAAGAAGCGGGCGCCCTTGTTCAATGCCAATCCCAAAGCATTATGCGTCCCCAGGGAATTGACTTTGAGGATTTGGATCGGGATGCGCTCAAAGTCCACCGGGCTGGCCGGGGATGCAAAATGCATGACCACATCCAACGGCCCGGGCACATGGATGTAGTTGGTGACATCATGTTTGATAAATTGAAAGCGATCGTTTCCGAAATGATGGGCAATGTTGGTGAGGCTGCCGGTGATAAGATTATCCAGGACGATCACTTCATGCCCTTCGGCCAGGAAACGATCTGTGAGATGGGAGCCGAGGAACCCGGCTCCCCCAGTGATTAACACGCGCATAAGGTCAATCCATAAGCTCCTTGAGAAGGTTGCCTGCTTCGGTCATGGCTGCGATGGTGTGATCGGATTCCAGGGCTTTGACCAGATTTGCAGCCTTGGAGCGTACCAACAGATCCCCGTTATCTTTGAAGACATGAAGGGCCATCTCAAAGACACGGGAACTCGCGTTGGGGTCCAACATTTTCCGGGCCATAATCGTCGCACCCCGCTTACCCATCTTGGCCAGTTCGTCTGCAACAGCCCAACGCACACCGTAATCATCATCCTCCAAAGCATCTAACATGGCTTGAATGGCTTCCTCCGTACCTAAATCGGCCAGATAATGAACGGCGTCGACACGTTTTAGAGAGTCTTCCCGAGGATCACGTAAAACAGCGAGGGCTTGTTCCAGGGATTCAAACATAGCATTACTCCGTAAGAAGTGGGGAGGGAAGGAAGGGATTTATGATAGTTTAGCATACCCAGGCGAGGTTTCTGCAAATTCTGCTTTGTAAATAGGATTCGGATCAGGATTAGGATTGAGATCATCAGGACAACGTTGAGCGAGGCGACAACGGGCGTGATGCGTGAAACGTGAAACGTGAAACTGAGAGGCTTACGCATCACGCATTACGCATCCCGGGCTCGGCTTCCCGCGCCAACGTGGCCGCGAGATGTTTTCTTCGCGATGCCTCTTATCAAACGGTATTTTTGGAACCTCTGTTTATGCGTTATAATCAGGGGCTAATATCTCTTATTTTAGGAGCAAGACCCCTATGGCGAAAAAAACGACTCGTCAGCGCAAAACCTCCAGGAAAAAAAGCCCGCGCAAGCAGAACCGCACCCTTTTCTGGGCCGCGATTGGTCTTGGGGTGGTTTTGATCCTCATCCTGGCAGGCATTGGCTATGCCAGCACCCGCTCAAAAACCTCGACCACCTCTGCCTTCATCGATGAAACCATCGGGCAGCCCATTGACCGCACATCCATCGGCGATCCCGATGCGCCCGTGGTGGTGGAGACATACGAGGATTTCCTTTGCCCGCACTGCGCAGAATTTACCCGAGACCTGGGCCCGGTCTTAAAAGATCTGGTCAAAGAGGGCAAAGTACGGTGGGTATTCAAATATCGGGTTATCGGAGGTGCAGACTCCTACAACGCCAATATGGCCGCGGAATGCGCGGCGGATCAGGGCAAGTTCTGGCCTTATCACGAGGAGCTCTTCCGGCGGATTTCGGAACAGGGGAAGATCGCGGTGTATCCCCAGGGCCTCAAACAACTGGCCGCGGATTTGGGCCTGGATACCCAGGCTTTCAATCAATGTTTTGATAGCAAAACCCACCTGAAAGATATCCAAAAAATCGATCAACTGGCCGCGGCTCGTGGTGTGAATGGCACCCCCACCATTTTCATCAACGGGCAGAAATACACCGGCCCCCGGACACCAGAAGCCTTCCGCGCGGCCATCGAAGCCGCGGGGGGAAGTAACCAGTAATCAGTAATCAGTAATCAGTAATCAGTGATCAGTAGGCATGCTCAACGCATCATGCCCATTGCTGCCTCGCCCAACGTGGGCTTCGAGATGCTTTTGCAAACGAACGCAACGCTATTTACGGAACAGTCACCACGAGCGATAGCTCACCGCATAACGATGAAAATAGGATGCAGGTTTGCAAGTGGCAAGTCGCAAGTGGCAAGTGATCCTCACACCTGCCACCTGCCACCTGCCACCTGCCACTTTTCTTCTTCGTGCCTTCCCCTCCCCCGCGTGCGGGGAAGCCGGAGGAGGGCCTTCGAGCCTTCGTGGCTCTATTTACGGAACAGTCGCCATGAGCAAGAGCTCACCACATAACGACGAAAATGGGGACGCAGATGTTCGTCATGCTGAGCGACCGAAGGGAGCGAAGCATCTAGCGAGCGAAGCGAGCGCCATGCCGTGTTTTTTGCGCTTCGCTAGATTCCTCGGTCGCTTCGCTCCCTCGGAATGACGTCGCAAGGCTCTATTTTCGGAACAGTCACCATGGACGACTGTCCACCGATACGAGTGAAAACGCCTCGCAGCCAGGCTGGCGGACCGTGAAACGTGATGCGTGATGCGTGATGCGTAAGATGCTCACGTTTCACGTTTCACGCATCACGCCCATTGCTGCCTCGCCCAACGTGGGCTTCGAGATGCTTTTGCAAACGAACGCAACGCTATTTACGGAACAGGAGAAATTCATGCGCCAAGTCGACACCCTCATCACCGGTGGCACCGTCGTTACCATGAATGCCCGGCGGGATGTCTTCTCCCCCGGCGCGGTGGCCATTCAAGGCCATCAAATCGTCGCTGTGGGCCCGGAAGACCGGGTACGACAGATGGTGACCAGCGATCATCTGGTGGATGTCACGGGCAAACTGGTTGTGCCCGGGTTCATCAACGCCCATACCCATGTGCCCATGACCTTGCTCAGAGGCCTGGCGGATGATCTGCGATTGGATGTGTGGCTGCTGGGGTATATGATGCCCGTAGAACGAGAATTTGTGGGCCCAGATTTTGTGGATGTGGGCACCCGGTTGGGATGTGCCGAGATGCTGCTCAGCGGCGTCACCACCTTCAACGACATGTACTACTACGAAGAGGACGTGGCCCAGGCCACGGCCGAGGTGGGCATGCGCGCGGTCCTGGGCCAAACCGTGCTCAAATTCCCCTCTCCTGACGCAGGCTCTTACGAAGAGGGGCTGGCACGCTGCCGGCGCTTCATCCAACAATGGCAGGATCATCCCCTGATTACCCCTGCCATCGCCCCCCACGCCCCCTATACGACCACCGCCGAAATCCTGCAAGATGTCCTGAAACTGGCCCTGGAACTGGACGCGCCCATCCACATTCATCTTTCCGAAACCGCGTTGGAAGTCGTCGAAGCCAAACGTGATTTTGGCGCGCCTCCCATCGAATATCTGGATCGTCTAGGCCTCACCGAAGCCCGGCTCATCGCGGCCCATTGCGTTCACATCGAACCCCACGAGATCAAACTCCTGGCCCGCACCTCCGCGGGGGTGGCCCATAACCCCTCCTCCAACTTAAAACTGGCTTCCGGCTTCGCGCCGGTGGTGGAGATGCGCGAAGCAGGGATCCCCGTGGGCATCGGCACCGACGGCCCGGCCAGCAACAACGATCTGGATATGTTCGAAGAAGCTCGGCTGACCTCCTTCCTGCCCAAAGCGGTCCGCTCCGACCCCACGGCCCTGCCCGCGGCCGATGTGTTCGCCATGTTGACCATCGAAGGGGCCAAGGCCCTGCATCTGGACCATGTCATCGGCAGCCTGGAAGCAGGCAAATACGCGGACATCGTGGTGGTGGACCAAAATGCGCCTCATGCCATCCCCCGATTCCACCTTTCTGCCAACAACATCTACAGCCATCTGATTTACGCGGCCCACGCCAGCGATGTCCGGCATGTGTGGGTGCATGGCCGCCAACTGGTCCAGGATCGAGAATTGCTTACCATCGATCTGCCCCAAGTCCAGGCCCGGGCCCGGGACATCGCGGAACGAATCAATGTCTTCATGTCTCAGCGCGAAGGCAGCTTATTGATCAAAACCATCGCCATTGGCGGGTTTGAACAAAGCGAAACCTTCGAAGTCCAGGTGAAAGTACGAGTCGAAGACCTGCCCTCGGTGGAAAAACGCCTGCAAGCCTTGGGCCTGGAGGTCATCAAACATTCCGTTCGTCAACAATTCGACACCTACTTCCTTTTCAACGGAGGGGATAACCGCTATTTGCGCTATCGCGAAGACAACGAACTGGTGGGATCCGAACCCGGCCTCAACCCCCCGGGACTCACCGTGCACCCCACCTACTCCATCACCCTTATGGAAGGCATTGTGGAGCGGGAATATCAGGATTCCATCATCCTGACCCGGTCTCGATATACGGCCAAAGCCACCTACTCCTTACGCTTTTATCGGGAATACTTCCAACCGGAACAGGAAGTGGAAGTGGTGAAATGGCGCACTCGATATCGGGTCCATTATGAGGATGCTGAACTAGCCATTAACTTCGATCATGTCACCCGCCCCCAGGGTCTGGGGGATTTCGTGGAGATCAAAGCCCGCACCTGGTCGGCCAGTGATGCAGAGCACAAAGCGGATTTGATCTCCAAACTATTGCGAGAACTGGGTTTGGACCCCAGCCAGAGCGTCCGGGCCGAATATGTCCATCTGGCCCAACGGGCCGTGGTGTAACCCCGGAGCCCTGCTCGGGCACCACGAGTCACCAAGGGCCGATACCGAGGAAAATGGGAACGCAGATAATCTTTAGTCCGCTCTAAACCTCCGAGCTACGGATGCGAAGCCCTACGGGCTGGCCACGGGAGTGCTACTGAACACTGAACACTGAACACTGATTACTGATGACTGATGACTGATGACTCCTGCTCGCGCCTGGCCTCGGCCTGAGAATCCTAATCCTCAATCCTAATCCTATTTACGGAGTAGCACATCCGCGGGCATACCGGGCTTCAACCGCCCTTCCTCATTTGGCAGGCGGAGCTTGACCAGAAACACCATATCCCCTCGCTCCTCGGGGTCCAGCACATTGGTGGGCCGAAACTGAGCTTCTGGGGCGATATAAAAAACCTGGGCCTGGAAGGCCTGTCCAGGGATGGCCAACACCTCCACCGGCAGGGTCTCCCCCAGATGGACGCGATGGAGGTCCCTGGCCGGGACATACACCCACACCTCCATGGTGCGGGTGTCGGCCAGGGTGATGAGCGGCTGACCAGGCTCTACCATCTCGCCGGGTTCTATCAGACGGGATTGCACCTGCCCGGACGCGGGCGCGGGGATGCGCAGGCGGGGTTGCTGCCAGCGGGCCAGGTCCAACGCGGCCTGGGCCTGCTGCACCTGGGCTTCGGCCACGGCCACAGCCTCGGGCTGAGGTGCCGCGGTTTGGGCTGCGTACTGGGCCAGAGCCACCTGAAGCCCGGCCTGGGCCACCTTCACACCCCCCTCTGCCTGATGCACCTGGGCCAGCAGAGCCAGGGGGTTTTCCCGGGTCTGCTTGAGCAGCTTCAGGGTTTCGCGCAGGCCCTGGAGCCGCGCCTGCGCGGCCGCCAGATTGGCTTCGGCCGCGGCCCGTTGCTCTTCTAGAATCCGGACCCGATACTTGCCCTCCCGGGACCCATCGGTGCGGGCATCCACCAAAAGCGCGTCGATCTGATGGATATCCGCCTGGGCCGCGTCTACCTGAGCCTGGGCCACGGGGATCAAAGCCGCGGTTTGATCGATTTGGGCATCCAGGGTCAGGGGGTTTTCCCACACATTGCGGGCATAATCCAGGTTGCGCCGGGCATTGGCCAGGGCCGCCCGGGCCGCATCCACCTGGCTTTGTGCGACCCGTTGGGTTTCGGGCCCGGGCCCCGCGGCCGCGGCCTCACGCGCGGCCTGGGCCGCGGCCAACCCTTCTTCCGCGGCCGCGATCTGCGCCTGCACATCGGTGGGGTCCAGGCGGATCACCACCTGATCCTTCTCCACCCAGTCCCCTTCCTCCACCAGCACGGCTACAGCCCGACCACGGACTTCACTCATGACGTGGATGGGCCGAGCCTCCAGGGTACCGTAGAGCCGTACCTGGGCGGATTCCCCCGGGCCGGCGGGTTGAAAACGAGCCTGTAATTGCTCTAAAGGCTGGGGAGGAAGCCCCCATTGCAACCAGGTCTGATGGACCTCCTGGGGGATGAAAATGAGCGCGGCCACAAAAAGGATGGCGCCCACCACAAGGATGACAATAAGGATGGAAACAAGCTGTTTGAACATGGTCGGTATCTCGAATGGGGAAGCGGATGACGCAGATGCGTGGCAAGGGGCAGGTGTGCATGAGACCTCGGAGGGTCTGCGCAGACCTCCGAGGTCTGGGGCCACCACGCCCGCCCGGCGATGAATTGATACTGTTGGCAAACTCCATACAGGCTGCTGGGCGCCTTGGCCCCGCCGACTCGAAGTCGGGGCTGGGGGCCTTTGGCCGCCTGTCTGCCTGCGCAGACAGGTCCAACCGGGCGGAAAACATGTCCCCGAAGGGGGACATGCGGCGGAACGCCCTCAGACCTGAATTTATTCGGCGTACTCGCGCAGTAAACCAACAGTATCATGAATTCGCCGGGCTATAGAACGGCGCCGGATAATTCCGGCTAGCCCCCGCAGGGGCGCTGTTTCCTCCGCTCGGAGCTAAAACCTCCGAGCTACCCTTGCGAAGCCCTGCGGGCTGGCCACGGGAGCCCAAGGGGCTTTGTACCCGTAGCCCGAGGATTCAGTTCAGCCTCGGGCGCCAAGGAACTGAACACTGATTACTGATAACTGATCACTGATTACTCCTGCTCGCGCCTACCCTCGGCCTGACAATCCTCAATCCTCAATCCTCAATCCTCAATCCTAATCCTGCTCCTCTTTCCGGAGCAGCACATCCGCGGGCAGGCCGGGGCGCAGGTGATCATCCGGGTCTTCCACCTGCAGGGTGATGGCATAGACCACCGCGGCCCGTTCGGCCACATCCTGGGACTGGCGCATGGTGTATTCGGGCTCATCGGAGATGGTGAGGACCCGGGCGTGGTAGGTTTTGCCCGGAGCGCTATCCACCAACAAAGGCAGGACCTGGTCCGGATAGAAGCGGTCGATCTCGCCAGCAGGCGCGTAGATGGTGAGGGTCAGATGATCGGGCCGGGTCAGCCGCATGAGCTGTTGACCAGGGCCGATGACTTCGCCCTGAACGAAGAAGAGCTCCTGCAGCACCCCGTCCATGGGGGCCAGGATGCGGGTTTTGCGCAGGGCCGTGGCCTGGGCCTCCCGTGCGGCCCGGGCCTGGGCCACCCGAGCCTCCGCGGCCGCGATCTGCTCGTCACTGGGCCCGGCCTGGACGGCCTCCAGCGCGGCCCGGGCCTGGTCCAACGCGACCGCGGCCTGGTCCCGCGCGTTCTGCGCGGCCACCACCTGGGCCTGGGCCTCTTGCGGGTCCTGACGCTGCTTGAGCAGATCATCCAGCGCGGATTGGGCCTGAAGCACCGCGTTTTGGGCTTGTTTGGCCTCGCTCCAGGCTTTCCAGGCCCGTTGACTGGCGGCATTCCATTCCCGATGCGCCTCTTGCTTCTTTTCCGGCGGCGCGTCCACAGTGATCACCCGGCCATCGGGCAGGGTGACGGTCCGTTTGGCGGCCAGGTCCTGCACAATCTCCCCCCACATCTGGGCTTCCAGGTCAGCGGCCCGGGCCTGATGTTGGGCCGCGCGGGCATAAGCCTGAGCTTCTTGCAAGGAAGCCCGGGCTTGCGCGATCTGCACATCCAGATCCTGGGGATGATCCCGTTGAGCCCTGGCATCTTGCAATGCCTGTTCGGCCGCGTCGAGAGCGGCCTGGGCCTGGGCCACCTGAGCCTGGGCCAACGCCACATCCTCTGGCCGCACCGCGGCCTTCAGGCGGGCCAATTCGGCCTCGGCCAGGGCCACCTGGGCATCGGCCTGGGCCAGTTGCAAACGGATGAGCGAGTCATCCAGTCTGGCCACCACCTGGCCCGCGTGGACCGGGGCTCCTTGTGCGACAGGGAGCTCCAGAATACGGCCGCCGACTTCGGGCGCGAGGATCACCGATTCTGCTTCCAGGAACCCGGTGAAACGAAGGGTCGTCGCGGTCTCGGCCCGCGCCTGCCGGCATCCTGCCAGGAAAAGAGGGAGGAGAAAAAGGAAGGTGAGGGTGAACAGAGAAAAGGATCGTGTTTCAGCCGATCCAACCAGGGTGGCATCAAGATGGAGGCGTTTTGACATGAGCGATAAACACATCTTCCAGAGAGGGAGGGATGACACGGATAACACGAGGACCAGCCCCGGCTTGTTCCAGCGCCTGTTCCAGGGTGCTCAAGCGCGCGGCCAGGCCGGGCCCGGCTGCGTGGATGCGCCGGCCATAGAGAGCCACTTCGGGAATATCCAGCTCCCGCAAAGTTTGCAGGGCCACGGTGGGGCGCTGGCAAAGGATCTCGACCACATCGCCCAGCATGTGGTCCCGCTTCATCTCGCCCGGGGGGCCTATGGCGATCAACTTGCCTCGGTGAATGAAGGCCAGGCGGTGGCATTGTTCCGCCTCATCCATGTAATGGGTGGTGACAAAGATGGTGGTCCCTTGGTCGGCCAATTGATAAAGCAGGCGCCAGAAATCTCGACGGCTCACCGGGTCCACCCCCGCGGTGGGCTCATCCAGGAAAAGCAGCTCGGGTTGGTGCAAAATCGCCGCGGCCAGGGCCAGGCGCTGCTGCCACCCCCCGGCCAAAGTGCGGGTGAGTCGCCGCCGTTGGCGGGTAAGCCCGATCAGCTCCAAGACCTGGTCCTTGCGCCGAGCCAGAGGCCGAGGCCGTAGGCCATAGGCCCGGCCATAGAAAGTCAGGTTTTCATCCACCGTCAGATCGGGGTAAAGGCTGAACTTCTGGCTCATATACCCCACCCGAGAGGCGATGGCTTCGGGTTTGCGCGTGATATCGATGCCCAACACCTGGGCTTCGCCCGCGGTGGGGCGGATGAGCCCCAGGAGCATGCGGATGGTGGTGGTTTTCCCGGACCCGTTGGGGCCCAGAAAACCAAAGATCTCACCTCGCTGCACCTGAAAGGAGATGTGGTCCACCGCGGTGAAATCACCGAATTTTTTGGTGAGGTCGTGGGCAAAAACAGCGAGTTGCATGGTTTGCACAGGATGGATCACGAACGCTTCTCTTCCTTGCGCGCCTGGCGGATGAGGTGGATAAAAGCTTCCTCCAGCCGAGGCTCGTCCGGGTAGAGGGATTGCACGGGGATATGGTGCTGCTGCAAAAAAGCCTGAAGCTGAGGTTGCGCTTCGCGGGCGTTGGGGACAAAGATGTGCAGCCGGTCCCCATACACCTGGTGTTCAAGATAGGGGGGGAATTGGGGGAGGAGGGCTTCGACTTCACTTAACTGGGGTGTGTAAAGAACCAACATCTCACCGGGGGCCAGTTGGCGCAGGGCTTCGGGCTCCCCTTCCCGAATCAGCTCCCCCCGGAACATGAGCCCGACCCGATTGCAGCGCTCGGCCTCATCCATATAGGGCGTGGTGATGAGAATCGTCACCCCTTGCAGATGGAGCTCGGCCAGGATATCCCAAAATTCCCGCCGGCTCACCGGGTCCACCCCATTGGTGGGCTCATCCAACAGCAACAATTGGGGGGCATGGATCAACGCGCAAGCCAGGCCCAGCTTCTTTTTCATGCCGCCCGAAAGCTTATCCGCGGGCCGGTCCACGAAAGGTTCCAGTTGGGCGAAGCGGAGCAGCCTTGCGATGCGCGCTTCTCGTTCCCCCCGGGGGACCCGATAAATCTCCGCGAAAAAGAGCAGATTTTCCAGCACGGAAAGGTCCCCATACAGGCTAAAGCGCTGGGGCATGTACCCGACCTTTTCCCGCAGAGCTTCGGGGTTCCGCACCACATCCACCCCCAGCACGTGGGCCTGGCCCGAGGTGGGGCGCAGCACCCCGGCCAGCATGCGCAGGGTCGTGGTTTTGCCCGCGCCATCCGGGCCGATAAGCCCCACGATCTCGCCCTGGGCCACATCCAGGGAAAAATCGCGCACGGCCACGGTGTGACGAAAGCGGCGGTGTAAATGATGGGCTGCAATGACCATGGGCATCACCTCAAGCCACCTGACGGGAAAACGCGCGCCAGGCAATGATACCTGTGATGAAAGCCAGACCTGCCAGGGCCAACACATGGGGCATGATCATGGAAAGGGTCGCGCCACTGAGCACAATGGCCCGCTCGGCCGTCATGAAATGCTGCAAAGGTGAAATCTGCGCCAGCCCCCGCATCAGCAAAGGCATGTTTTCCACGGGCAGCATGTAACCGCTGAGGGTGACTTCTAAAATCGCCAGCAAAAAGACCAGCAACACGGCCTGCTGTTGGTTCTGGGTGAAAAGGGAGATCAGGGTGCCTACCCCCACCACCGCCACAATGGCCAGGGTCGCGACCAGGAAAAGCAGGGTCAAATCCCCGCGTAGGGGGATCTGGTAGCCCCAGGTTTGCACCCCCATGAGCAACGCAAAATTCAGAACGCTGAGCCCCACAGGGGCCAGGGCCTTGCCCAGGATAAGCTCCATGCGGCGGATGGGCGTGATCATCAACTGCTCCAGGGTGCCGATCTCCTTTTCCCGTACAAATCCGGTGGCAGCCAAAACCAAGGCCACCTGGTACACAATGAAAACCACGGTGGACGGGATCACAAACCACTGGATGTTCATGGTGGGGTTGAAAAGGGCATTGGCCCGCACATCCACCCCGCCTGGGTCCACGCCGGGCGGGATCTGCACATGACGCTGGATAAAAAGCCCCAACACACTGGCGATCACCGGCCCCGCGGTACCGCCGATGAGCACATTGGAGCCGTCTACCAAAGCCTGCACCCGGGCAGGGGCATCGGCGGGGCTATGGAACCTGCGCGAGAACCCCTGAGGGATCACAACCCCCACCTTCGCGTCCCCATCATCCAGAAGCCGATACAAATCCTGGTGGGTGAGTGGGTAAAACTGAAGGTCCATCTCCTGGGTGGCGTCCAGCTCGGCCACCAGCTCCCGGCTCAGCGCGGTTTGGTCCATATCCAACACGGCCAAAGGCAGATGCCGGATCCCGCGTGAGGTGTTCCGAGAGATGAGCACCAATTGCAAGGTAGGCGCCAAAATCAGAAAGAGAATGAGAAAGGTGTCTCGCCGGATTTGTAAGAACTCTTTCCAGGCGATGTTGAAAATCTGTCGGATCATGCGCTCACCCGCTTTCGGAAGGTCAGGATGGTGAGTGCTGTGGCGATGAGCCCCATGGCCAGAAGCACAAACGCGTGCAGTCCCAGGGACTGCCACCCCAGCCCTTTGAGGAAGATACCACGGCTGATCACGATGTAATGGGTAGCAGGCAACGTGTACGCGACGAACTTGGCCTGCGGATCAATGGGCACCAAAAGGCCGGAAAGGAAAAAGCTGGGAACCAAAAAGAGGAGGAGCACGGCCCGCAGGGCGGTGCTCTGATTGGTGATGAAATTGGAAAGCAAGATGCTCGCGCCCAACGTGGCCCACAGATAGAGAAAGGTCATCAACCCCAGGGTGAGGTAGCTCCCCCGCATGGGAACCCGAAACCAGAACACAGCCACCAGGGTAGCCAGGCCCGCGCTGAGAAGCCCAAAAACGATGTAGGGAATAAGCTTGCCCGGGATGTATTCCACCGCTCGCACCGGCGTGGCCACCAGACTTTCGAAGCTGCCCAACTCTTTTTCGCGTGATAGGGCCAGGGCCACAGCCATGCTGGGCAGGATCATGGCAATGGCCAACAGCCCGGGCACCATGCTGTAGCGGCTTTTGACATCGGGGTTATAAAGCACGATGGACCGCAACACCACCGGTTCATCCATTTGGAAGGTCTCATAAGTTTCCCCCCATGCGCGGATGCGGTTGCTCAATTGAGCCATCTCGGTACTGGCATTGATGGCGTCGGAACCATCGACCAGGACCTGAACCATGGTACGGTGCCCGGCTTGCAGGTCTCGCCCGAACCCGGGCGGGATGACCACCCCAGCCTTGAGGCGGCCCGCGGCCAGGCCCCGCTGCAAATCATCATAGCGATCCACCTCGCCCATAAGGATGAAGTTGCGATCATGGCTGAGCGCGGCCACCAGGTCCCGGGATTGGGGGGAACGATCTTGATCGTAGATGGCAAAACGGGCCGGATTCAAATCGAAGGAAAACACATACGCAAAGGCCGTGAGCATGATCGCGGGCGAAACCGTAACCAGGAAAAGCAAACGATGGTCTCGCAGAATGTGGCGAAATTCTTTGTAGAGGATGGCCCAAAGGCGTCGGAAAGACATGAGCGTGCTACACCTCGCGGTCCTGAACCCAGGGGTGTTGATGCAAGGGATGCAACAACGTCAGCATGCGTTGCGTCATCTCTTGAGCAGAGACTTCGGGATGCTCCAACAAATAACGCAGCCCTCCCGCGATCATGCCACTGAGTAACGCAGCAATCCAGGAGGTCGCCTCTGCGGGCAAACCTAATTCCTCTTCCATGGTGGCGGCCATGGTGGTTTCCATAAGCTTCACTCCCCGATTGAATTGCTCCGGTGCCCCATCAGGCCCGAAAACAGCCCGCATCAAATCCCGATGGTCTTCAAAGAACTGAAAAATGCGCAAAAGGCGTTGGGCATGTACCTGGTCCAGCGGCAGACCTTGGGCCAAGAGATCATCGGGCTCTCCCAATCGCTTCAGATCATCCCAAATGGCTGCTTCGATGAGGGCTTCTTTGTTGGGGAAATAGGTGTAGAAACTGCCCACCGCCATATCCGCTTCTTCTGTCACGGCCTGCACAGTGAGGCCCGCCAGCCCCTTTTGGGCGATGATGCGGCGGGCCGCGTCGATGAGGCGTTGACGTTGGCGACTACGGCGGCGTTGGCTACGAGAGGTCATTGGGGCATCCATAATGATATGAACGAGTATTCAGAAACTGAATGTCCATTCAATGCCCGTAGTATACACCCGATGCCAGAGATTGTCAAGGGGGAGGAGGGATGATACTGGATACTGGATATTCCCCTGCTATGAAAATAGAATGATCGCTGGTTGCTGAGGAGTCGCCAGGCCGACGTTGGGCGAGGCGGCAAAGGTTCGTATTGCGTATTCCGTATTCCGTCCAGTCGTTACGCAATACGCAATACGGAA
>JALWZT010000279.1 GCA_027002405.1 Anaerolineae bacterium
CCCAAAGGTTAGCATAAGTGTCAACTATGTCTTGAGACTTTTTGAGCCGTACTTGTCAACTATGTCTTGAGACTTTAGTTGTAAACGATGTGTTGAGACTTTACAAATACGGAATACGAGTCACGCCGCCCTGGCCGCGAGGCGTTTTCCTCGGTATTGGTGCGCGGCCGCGCGTGGCGACTGCTAGCACATGGCCATCTTGCATAGAAACGCTCATCCCTGATGGGCTTTTACGGAGGATATTCTTGAAACAGAACTGGTCACGAAATGCTTTCGTCTATATCCTGATCATCGTTGCCGCGGTGGCCCTCTTTTTGGGGGTAAGCCCCATGGGCGATACCGGGCCCAAGCAGATGGATATCTCGACTCTGGCAACGAAGATTCAGGCAGGCGAAGTCGAATCCATTGTGATTCGCGATAACAACCTCACGGTCACCCTGAAAAACGGGGACCTCTATCAGTCTTATAAAGACGAGGGCGCGAGCCTGCTGGAAACCCTCAGGGCGATGGGGGTTTCGACGGACGCGCTGCGCACTGTGCAAATCCGGGTGGCCCCGCCCAGTCAGCTCAACAATTGGCTGACCGTGCTGGGTGCGATCTTGCCTTTGCTGCTGGTGGGCGCGCTTTTTGTTTTCCTTATGCGACAGGCCCAGGGTTCCAATAGCCAGGCCATGAGCTTTGGCAAAAGCAGGGCCAAAATGCTCACCGGGGATAAACCAACCATCACTTTCGATGATGTGGCGGGCGCGGAGGAAGCCAAGGAAGAGTTGAAAGAGGTGGTGGAGTTCTTGCGGGAGCCGGAGAAATTCGCGGCCCTGGGCGCGCGCATCCCCAAGGGGGTGCTCATGGTGGGCCCCCCTGGCACCGGGAAGACCCTGATGGCCAAGGCCGTGGCCGGGGAAGCCGGGGTGCCTTTCTTTTCCATCTCCGGGTCGGAGTTTGTGGAGATGTTTGTGGGCGTGGGCGCCAGCCGGGTGCGGGACCTGTTCGAGCAGGCCAAGCGCAACAGCCCCTGCATCATCTTCATCGATGAGATCGACGCGGTGGGTCGGCATCGGGGCGCGGGCCTGGGCGGCAGTCATGATGAGCGGGAGCAGACCCTGAACCAGATCTTGGTGGAGATGGATGGGTTCGATACCGACACCAATGTTATTGTCATCGCCGCCACCAATCGGCCCGATATCCTGGACCCCGCGCTGCTGCGGCCCGGGCGTTTTGATCGACGCGTGGTTTTGGATCGCCCCGATGTCCGGGGGCGCCGGGCCATTTTGGATATCCATGTGCGGGGCAAACCCCTGGCCGAGGATGTAGACCTGGACGTGCTGGCCCGGGCCACCCCTGGTTTTGTGGGCGCGGACCTGGAAAACATGGTCAACGAAGCCGCGATCCTGGCCGCGCGGCGGGGCAAACGCCGAATCAGCATGCGGGAATTTGAAGAGGCCATCGAGCGTGTGGCCTTGGGTGGGCCGGAACGGCGCACCCGGGTTATTGGCGAAGAGCAACGCAAACTGACCGCGTATCACGAAGCCGGTCACGCGGTCGCGGCCAAAGTCCTGGACCCCCAGAACCCCGTGCAAAAGGTGACCATCATTCCGCGAGGCCAGGCCGGAGGGTATTCCTGGCAGGTGCCGGAAGAAGAAAAAACGCTGCAAGACGTGGAAGAACTCAAAGCCCGCATCGCAGTGGCTTTGGGCGGCCGTATTGCCGAAGAGATCGTCTTCGGCGATATCTCCAGCGGGGCTGCTTCGGACCTGCAACAAGTGACCGCGATTGCCCGAGCCATGGTCACCCGGTATGGCATGAGCCCTAAATTGGGGCCCATGGTCTTTGGCAAACGCAGCGAGCTGGTCTTCCTGGGGAAGGAGATCCACGAACAGCGGGATTACAGCGAAAAGACCGCGGCCGAGATTGACGAGGAGGTGAGCCGCATTGTGCGGGAGGGGTATCAGATGTGTTACCAGGCCCTGAGCACCCATCGGGAAAAGCTGGACTTGGTGGCCCAGGCCCTATTGGCCCGGGAAACCCTCACCCGGGAGGAATTCGAGACCCTTTTCGAAACAGGGAAACTCCCCGAGCCTCCATCCACGCCGCCTTCGGCCTCCCGGTCTCCGCGCGAACCCAAGCTGGTCTCTGCCACCGGCCACGAAGGCGCGCCGGGGCCCTCTACCCCTCCGGCTCCTGCTCCGGCCTGATCGGCAGTCCGAGCCACAGCTCGCTGATACGGGTGGAAAGGGAACGCAGATTTGCGCCGATGCTCGTCATGCTGAGCGACCGGAGGGAGCGAAGCATCTAGCGAGCGAAGCGAGCGCCATGCCGAGGTTTTTTGCGCTTCGCTAGATTCCTCGGTCGCTTCGCTCCCTCGGAATGACGTCGCGGGGCTCTACTGATTACTGATAACTGATCACTGATTACTCTACTTTCAAAGCAGCCGAGCCCGGGATGCGTAATGCGTGATGCGTAAGGTTCTCACGTTTCACGTTTCACGCATCACGTCCGTTGTCGCCTCGCTCAACGTCGGCCTGGCGATCCTTCCGCAACCGACGATCATGCTATTTTCAAAGCAGTCGCCACGAGCGGCGGCTCGCCGATACCGAGGAAAACATCTCGCGGCCACGTTGGCGCGGGAAGCCGATTTCGTCAAGCGTCAAACGTCATGCGTCATGACCTGACGTTTCACGTTTTACGTTTGACGCCCGTTGTCGCCTCGCTCAACGTTGTCCTGATGATCTCAATCCTAATCCTGATCCAAATCCTATTTACAAAGCAGTCCAACGGCGGGCTCGCCCGCGCCGATACCGACGAAAATGCCTCGCGGCCAGGGCGGCGTGACTCGTATTCCGTATTGCGTATTGCGTAACGACTGGACGGAATACGGAATACGCAATACGAACCTTTGCCGCCTCGCCCAACGTCGGCCTGGCGACTCCTCAGCAACCAGCGATCATTCTATTTTCATAGCAGATTGATAAGGCTACTCAAAGCCAAGATGAATGGCACGGCCACCGCCATAAGAAAGGCGGTGGCTATCTCTTTGGATTCACCGCGCCGCCTCGAGCGTAGAAACCACACCACGCCCGCGACCAATGTGATCACACATATCCCCAGGCTGATGGGCCACACCCAAGCAGTGGTCTCCCCCGTCCATTCGTGGATGAGGATTGCGGTTGTATAGGCGGCCATGGCCGCAAGGAAGAAGATAAAGCCTGTATCTCGGGATCGGGAAGCTCCCCATTCATTGACCAGGGCGACGAAAAAGGTGGGGACCGTGAGGCTGTACATCGACTTGACCGCCAGGTCCATAAAGCGGGACTCGCAGGCACAGGGGCCAGCCGCGGGCTGTAGCCGGGCCACCGGAGGGGAAGTCAGATACGCAGCCATGCTTTCGCTACTTCCGGCTGCCACGTGGATGATCCCGATAATCAAAATGAAAGCCAGCAAGGCCATGCTGGTGATTATGGCTTCGCGGGCAAACTGGCGCCTAAGGGGAGATGCGAGGGTGCGGGATAGAAGCCATCCTCCTATGCCCAAGGCAAGGGCTAATCCCAAAGCCAGGCCGGGCATGAGCAGGAACCACAGCACGCCAGCGATGCCAAAGAGTGCGATCCAGGACCCGGAACGCCAGTTTGTTTGTGACATGACTGCCTCCCATTAGACTTTTTCTTCTTTCCCGATTTGTTGCTTCAACCAGGCATCGATGAAGGGGTCCAGTTCGCCATCCAGCACAGCCTGGGCATTGCCTGTCTCGTAGCCGGTCCGCTCGTCCTTCACCATTTGGTAAGGATGGAGCACATAGTTGCGGATGCGGGTACCAAACCCAGGTTTGACGTATTTGCCTCGCAGTGCGGCCTCTCGGGCTTGCTTCTTTTCCAGCTCCATCTGATACAGCCGGGCTTTGAGGATTTTCATCGCGGTTTCCCGGTTTTGCGTTTGACTGCGCTCATTCTGGCAGGTGACCACAATGCCCGTGGGCAGATGGGTGAGCCGGACCGCAGTGGCATTCTTCTGCACATTCTGGCCCCCCGCACCGCCGGAAAGGAACACATCCATGCGGATATCATTGGGATGGATCTCGATCTGGATATCGTCATCCAGGACCGGGAGCACTTCCACCTTGGCGAAGGAAGTGTGGCGCCGGGCCCCGGAATCGAAGGGGCTGATCCGCACCAGCCGGTGATTGCCCTTTTCCCCTTTCAGGTAACCGTAGGCATAGGGGCCTTTGACTTCGACCGTGGCACTTTTGATACCTGCTTCTTCGCCAGGGGTGCGATCCAAAAGGGTGGTTTTGAATCCGTGCTTTTCGGCCCAACGCAAATACATGCGGAGAAGCATCTCCGCCCAATCCTGGGCTTCTGTGCCTCCCTCGCCGGCATGGATGCTGAGGATGGCATCGTGATCATCGAATTCACCCGAAAGCGCCAGCATCAGCTCACGGCGGTCGATCTCCTCCTGCAACGCCTGAGCTTCTTCTTCCAGCTCCGCCAGGGCCTCGGCGTCGCCCTCCTCCCTGGCCATTTCGTATAATTCCAGCGCGTCCTGAACCCGCTCTGTGAGCTCCTCCCAGCCCTGGATCAAATCGCGCAAAGAAGCCAGGCGACGCATGGTGGCCTGGGCCTGCTTGGGATCAGCCCAGAAATCCGGGGCTGTGGACGTTTTTTCAAGCTCCTCCAGTTCTTTTAGCCGGGCAGGCCAGTCAAAGACGCCCCCGGATTGTCTGGAGGCGTTGCTCCAGAGATTGTAACGTGCTCAATGTGTCGCTCATAAGATACCTCAGGGGATAGAGAGTTCTTTATTTTTATTCTACACGTAGCAGGGATTCAACAAACACCCAGGGGTCGAATTCAGCCACGTCCTCGATCCCTTCGCCTGTGCCTACGAAGCGCACAGGCACGCCCAGGCGGTCCGCGATGGCAATGACCACGCCCCCCTTCGCCGTGTTATCCAGCTTGGTGAGGACCACGCCCGTAACGCCTACGCTTTCTTTGAATTTTTCGGCCTGGGTGATGGCATTCTGGCCGGTGGTGGCATCCAGCACCAACAGCACTTCGTGGGGGGCTTTGTGCACCTGGCGGCGGGCCACGTTGCGGATTTTCTCCATTTCCTTCATGAGGTTGTAATTGGTGTGCAATCGGCCCGCGGTGTCGATGAAGAGGATATCCGCGTCTCGAGATTCCTGGCTGGCCCGGATCGCGTCATAGACCACCGCGCCGGGGTCCCCACCCGGTTTGTGGGCAATAACCGCCACGCCCGCGCGCTGGCCCCAGATCTTCAGTTGGTCAATGGCGGCCGCGCGGAAGGTATCCGCCGCGGCCAGGACCACGCGCTTGCCTTTTTGGCGATAGTGATAGGCGAGCTTGCCAATGGTGGTGGTCTTGCCCGATCCGTTCACCCCCACCACCAGAACCACGGTCAACAGACGGTGAGGATTCTCGATATCCAGGGGAGGCGCATCGGCCTGCAAGATGCGTACCATTTCCTCCTTCAGAACCTGATACGCGTCCTCCACCTTCTTGATGCGTTCCTGCTCTACTCGGGCTCGGGTGGCGTCCACCAACTTCATGGTGGTCTCCACCCCCACATCGCCCATGATCAGGATCTCTTCCAGCTCCTCCCACAGCTCTTCGGTGATTTCACTGGCCTGGAAAAGCGTGCCCAGACGGCCCAGAATGCCGCCCCGGGTTTTCTCCAGGCTGCGATCCAGTTTCTCCTGGTCTTCAACATCAACTTTGGCACGACGAAATAGATTCAGTGGCACAGGCATACCTCAGCAAGATCAAAGGATGACGCTTAATTATACCTTAGAGTGGCATCCAGAACCAATTGCATCACGTTCATCAACCAATGGGCCACAATCACCACCAGCACGCTTTCCCGCCACAAAAATACCAGACTCAGTATCACACTGACCAAGATCACCCCGATTACGCCCCATTCCCCTTGGGGGAGATGCAGTAATCCGAATAGAACCGAAATCCCAATCACAAAATAAAAGATGTTGACGTGCGGGATGAACGCGCCCAGAAGCAGCGAACGGAAGAGCAGTTCTTCCATAATGGCCACTGGCAACAAGGCCAGGACCACCCAGGGCCATTCCCGTTGGTTGCGAGGACGGATGCTGCGCAGCACCACATCCGAATACCACTGGGGATGATGGGTCTCAATCCATCGACTGGGATAAAAGAGCACCAGGGGCATCCCCACCCCCAACGCCAGGCCCAAAGCCATATCCTGCCAGGGATGTTGGGGATGCCAACCAAGGAGCCTGGGATCTTCGCCGCTTAGCAAGCCCAGCCCGATAAGCAGGGCAATGAAAACCAGGCGCGCGAGGTTTTCGGCCGGGGCCAGAAGCAGGTTTTCTTCTGGTTCCCAGGTTTGCAGAAGCTGGTTGGTTCGATAGGTAGCAAAGGCAAAAAAGCCCAAAAAGATCGCAAGGCCCAGGAGAAAAAGGGTCGACATTATTCAAACGGCCCAGTATCGGGGCGCCAGGTTTCGGGCACTGGCTTTTTAGGACGGAACATGGCTTTGAGTTTTTCAACAACATCCGGCTCTGCCAAGGCCAAGACCATATCACCCGGCTCTAGCATATCGTCCCCATGAAGAAGGTGGTGCTCATTACCATGGAAGCGGGTGGTAAGGAGCACCCCTGCGGGCAGATCAATTTCCTTGACCTTTTTATTGGCCACCGAGGAACCAGGCTCCACTCGCAATTCGATGAATTCGGTGCCACCAGAGCGGCTAGCCCGCATCTGCGTAGCTCGCTCGGTGAGCACATCCCGCCGCAAAATGCCTCGCTGGTAAGCCCGGGCGATGTCGGTCCGACGCACCGCGCCTAACAGTTTTTTGGGATTCTTCCGATCCACCACAGGCATGCGGCCGATATCCCGCAAAGCCAGTCGGTGCAATGCCTCGCCAATAGTCTCATCGGGATACGCGACGAGAAGATCCCGGGTCATCAAGTCTTTCACCTGCAACTTCTTACAGTTCTCCCGCTCGCTCAAGCATCGTTCCAAATCTTGCAAGGTGATGACCCCTACCAAATCCCCATGATCGTTTAACACCATGGCGCCATGATGGTGCGTGGCCAGGAAATAGGATTCCAGTTCGGCCATGGTGTCATTTTCATTTACTGTGGGAGGATTTTGTGTCATCACCTCACTGACCAACACCCCATCCAATACATCCACGTCCCGCCCGAACCGCAGGCGCAGACCGCGACGGGCCAGTTTCAGGGTGTAGATGGATTCTGGGTGAATGTGATGTGCAACGACCAGGGCGAAGATGGTGGCCGCCATCAGGGGGAGGATAACCCGGTAGTCGTTGCTCATTTCAAATGCGATGAGAATGGCGGTGAGCGGTGCCCGGGCCGCGCCCACAAACACAGCAGCCATGCCCGCCAACGCATAGGTACCCGGGTTGATTCCCAGGGAAGGGAAGAGCATATCCACCACCAGGCCAAAGAAGCCGCCCAGCATGGCCCCCATGAAAAGGGAAGGGGCAAAGACACCGCCCGAGTTGCCGGAGCCGAGGGTTAGGGAGGTGGCCAATAGTTTGAGGAAGAGCAAGGAAATCAAAAAAATCCAGGGAAGGGGGCCCACCAGGGCTGCTTCGATGGTGTCGAACCCCGCACCAAAGATGTGGGGGATATTGCGGATGACAGGCAGGCCTGCCCGGGCCAGGACTGGATTGATGCCCAACTTCAACAAAATGGGGGGATAGACAAAGCCTGTGATCCCCAGCAATACCGCACCGATCGCTGGGCGCCCCCACATGGGCATACGTTCCCAGTTATCAAAAACATCTTCCATCCAGTAAAGGACCTTGATGAAGGCCACACCCATCAACCCGGAGAGAATCCCTAGAATAGCATAGAAGAGGATCTGAATGGGATGTTTGAAAATATAGTTAGGGACGTGGAACGCGGGAGACGCGCCCAAGAAAGCCTGGCTGACAATGGCCGCGGTGACCGAAGCAATGACCACATTGCTCACTACACTAATACTTAAATCGCCTGCAAGCACTTCGATGGCAAAGGCTACACCCGCGATAGGTGCGTTGAAGGTGGCGGCAATCCCCGCGGCTGCACCACAGGAGACCAAATTGCGAATACGACGGTCGGACATGCGAAAGAGCTGCCCCATGGTGGAGCCAAAGGTGGAGCCCACCTGCACAATGGGACCCTCACGCCCGGCCGAACCCCCCGTACCAATACACACCGAAGAAGCCGCGATCTTGGCCACGGCCACTCGGGGACGGATACGCCCCCCGTTGAGCACCATGGCTTGCATCACTTCGGGAACCCCATGCCCCTTGGCTTCACTGGCAAAGAAGGCAATGATCGGGCCGCTAATAAGACTGCCGATCACCGGGATAATGATGAGCCATCCTCGCCCCAAGCCGGTGGCCAGTTCAGGAATGGTTCCAAAAGAAAATTCCGTGATCCAATCAATGAGATAAATGAAAATAACTGCGGCAAACCCAGTCACCAGCCCGATGACAATGGAGAGCATCAATAAAAGGTTGGTCTCCGATGGCTGATACCGTTCCAATAAATGAGTAAGCCGTTGGGACCAGCGTTGCATCCAGGGTTGGGTGAAGGCATTCACAGCAAAGCATTCCTCCGAGACTTTGGGGTGACGGAAAAAGCCAGAACCACATCAAAGGATTATAGGGGATTTGAAAAGCGGATCGCTAATATCTGAGCTGGTGCGGAGACCGAGGAACGTCAAACTCGTTTTAAGGAAATGCCCCCGAGGGATTGGCCTCCATCCACCACCACCGTGGCTCCGGTCGTGAAATCAGACGCGGGCGAGGCCAGATAGAGGGCAATCCCCGCCACTTCGTCGGGTTCAGCCATGCGTTTTTGTGGGATGGTTTGGATGATGGCTTGATAAAGGCTGGGATTGCGCCACAACGCGGCACTGAACTGGGTTTTGATCAAACCCGGAGCAATGGCATTAACCTGGATATTCATGGGCGCCAGTTCCACGGCCAGGGCTTCGGTGAGCATGATCACCCCAGCTTTACTGACAGAATACACGCCCATACCAGGCAGGGGGATACGACCGGCAATCGAAGCCAGATTGATGATTTTGCCCTGGCCTCGTTTCTGCATCCATGGCACACAGGCTTTCGCCATGCGAAAATACCCCACCACATTCACATCCAGAATTTTCTGCCAGTGACTTTCTTCCGCCGAAAGCAAAGGCCCGAAATGGGGGTTGGTGGCCGCATTGTTCACCAGGATATCAATTCCTCCCCACGTGGTGACGGTGCGTTCCACCAATGCCTGCACCGCGGCCGTGTCTCCCGTATGCGCGGGCATGCCTTGCACGGCTAAACCCGCTTCTTGCAACTGGGCCACAGCCTGAGCCACATTCGCTTCTTTGCGACTGGCAATCATCACCTGGGCCCCGGCCTGGGCCAGGGCGCGGGCAATGGCCAGACCAATGCCGCGGGTGCCGCCTGTGACGATCGCGACCTTGCCTGTGAGGTCAAAGGATGGCATCGGATCCATGGGTCACTCCTCCTGTCGGGGAAAGGTGGATGGTAGCCTCGTTGAGTTCATTTTTCCAACAGGGCATTGAATGTTTTGACAAAAGCCTGGGGCGGGCGAATGGTCATCCCCTGCCAATAATCCTGATCGCCGAAAAGCCCACAAATGCCCAGATGAAAGGTCTGAACCCGGCCATCCTTCAGATGGAAACGCAGCTCATAAGGGGCAGGGCACCGTTTGGGCGGCACCAAAGGCAGGGTGGCATCCAAAGGCGCTACCAACGCGTGCACCGTTTCCCGGTCTTCCACGGTAAGGATGAGCTCCATTCCTCCTTCGCGAGGATGTCGGGAGGCATCTGGGTCCACCGAGGTGGTTTTGGGGGCTAGAATCTCGATGCGTATCGTATCGTTCAAGTCGGCCTGTTCTACCAGATTCAACTTCAAGTTTTTGGCCTGATTCTGCCCGCATTCCCCGCGAAAATAAGCCCACGCGTCGCACTCGCTCCCATCATCAAAGATACAAATTCCCGTTTCATTCCCTTGGTCATCCTGACGGATTTCGTAACGAAAGCCCTGATCTTGGCAGTAAGCGGCCGCGGGATTGGCCAACTTGGCCTTATCCAGGGTCGGAGTGGCTGGCCGTGTTCCTGGGCCGGGCTGGGCACAGCCTATCAGAAGGAAGAAGGCAGCCAAGGAGAAAAAGAAAAGGAATCGCTTTGCGTGGGTCATGATGAGCTCCTGTAGGGAAATTGTGAAAAGAAAACCACACTCAAAGATAAGACAGAGAAAACAATTTGTCAAAGTTTGAAAGAACGATTTTCAAAATGCATAAGACTCATGCTATGATTTCGGGAACATGCGCCACCTGCGGCAGCGCGCCGATACCGAGAAAAATGAGAACGCTGATTTGCGCAGATGCAACGCGGGCGTCACGAACGACTATTCGTCGATACCGAGGAAAACGCCTCGCTGCCAGGTTGGCGGCCCTGAAACGTGATGCGTAATGCGTGATGCGTAAGGCTCTCACGTTTTACGTTTCACGCATCACGCCCGTTGTCGCCTCGCTCAACGTAGGCCTGAAGATCTCAATCCTAATCCTAATCCTAATCCTAATCCTGATCCGAATCCTATTTACAAAGCAGTCATCACGAACGGCAGTTCGCCGATACGAATGAAAACGCCTCGCGGCCAGGGCGGCGTGACTCGTATTCCGTATTGCGTATTGCGTAACGACTGGACGGAATACGGAATACGCAATACGAACCTTTGCCGACTCGCCCAACGTCGGCCTGGCGATTCCTCAGCAACCAGCGATCATTCTATTTTCATAGCAGGAGCCCCCATGCATTCCCCCATCCCCGAAGCCCTTACTTTTGATGATGTGTTGCTAGTCCCTGCCTATGCGGAGGTTTTACCTTCGGAGGTGGACCTCAGTACGCAACTTCACCCTCGCCTGCGGCTTAACATCCCCTTGCTTTCCGCGGCCATGGATACGGTGACCGAGGGACGTTTGGCGATCGCCCTGGCCCGGCAAGGAGGGCTGGGCGTGATTCATCGCAATCTCAGCATCGAGGCCCAGGCCCGAGAAGTGGATATGGTCAAACGTTCCCAGTCAGGGATGATTGTGGACCCGGTGACCTTGCCTCCGGACGCGACCCTGGCCCAGGCCGAAGCCATTATGGCCCATTATCGCATCTCGGGCGTCCCCATCGTGGATGACGGTGGGCGTCTGGTGGGGATTCTCACCAACCGCGACATCCGCTTCGCTCACCACGGCGATCAACCGGTCAGTGAGTTTATGACCAAAGACCATCTCATCACGGCCCGGCCAGGGGCCACCCTGGAGGAAGCCCAGGAGATCTTGCATAAATACCGCATCGAAAAACTGCCTTTGGTGGATGAACACGGGGTGCTCAAAGGGCTTATCACCTACAAGGATATCCTCAAGCGCCAGGACTACCCCCATGCCGCGCAAGATGACCAGGGTCGGCTTTTGGTGGCCGCGGCCATTGGCGTGGGGGATGCTGCCCTGGCCCGGACCGAAGCCCTGGTGGCCGCGGAGGTGGACGCGGTCGCGATTGATACCGCCCATGGGCATAGCAAAGGGGTCATCGAAACCATCCGTCGTATCCGCCAGACCTGGCCCGAACTCCCCATTCTCGCGGGCAATGTGGTCACCGCAGAAGGGGTGAGTGCCCTGGCGGAAGCCGGCGCGGACGCGATCAAAGTAGGGGTAGGAGCTGGGTCCATTTGCACCACCCGCGTGGTCGCGGGCGCGGGCATGCCCCAGATCACGGCCATCATGGAAAGCGCCATCGCGGCCCGGGAGCTGGGTAAGCCCATCATCGCGGATGGAGGCATCAAGTATTCCGGTGATATCGTCAAAGCCCTGGCCGCGGGCGCGCACGCGGTCATGCTGGGTAGCTTGTTGGCCGGGTTGGATGAAGCGCCGGGAGAGATCATCATTTACGAAGGCCGGCGGTTCAAGGAATACCGGGGCATGGGGTCTTTGGGCGCGATGAAAGGACGGGCCAGCGATCGCTATCAGACCGCACAAAACAACAATCAATCGGGCAATATCGGGGGAAAGCTGGTGCCCGAAGGCATCGAGGGCCAGGTTCCCTATAAAGGCTATCTCAAGGACTATGTGTTTCAGCTCATGGGGGGCCTGCGGAGCGGCATGGGCTATGTGGGGGCCCGCAATTTGGAAGAGCTGCGCACCAAGACTCGATTCGTGCGCATCACCAACGCCGGGCTTATCGAAAGCCATCCTCATGATGTGATCATCACCAAGGAAGCCCCAAACTACCAGGCCCGACCTTAATCTCCCCTCGTCTTCTCTATTTCTCCCATGCGTCTTTTTCTACAGATAAGCCTTTCCGCACTCCTCCTGCTGGTCCTGGTGGCGTGTCGTGGCGTGGTGCCCCCTGAAACACCCACCGCGCCGGCGCCTGGTTCTCCCACTCCTCAAGCCACGCCCACGCCCATCCCTCCCATTCTCACCATCCCTCTCAAAACCTACACCGCACCCCACGAGCTTTTCCGCCTGGAGATCCCGGAATCTTGGGAGGATTTCAAAGAAGGGGGTGGGATTCGCTTCCAAGACCCCGCGGACCCGTACGTTAGCCTGACCGCCTATTATTATCCCTTGCCCAAAAGCGCGGACCCCGATACCTTTCTGGACCAGGAGGCGGAACGGGCCCTATCTCGCGCGCGGCTCAATGATCCCAATAGCCTTTCTTTGATCATCAACAATAACGATGAAGACAATCACCGGCATTTGGAAGCCATAGGGCGATTTTTCATGGATCAGCCCCTCCAACACCTGCGCGCGGAAATCTGGTTGGATAATGGGGTACTTTTGGGCTTGAATCTGATGGCGCCCGAGAGCAAATGGCCGCAGGTAGAACCCATCTGGCCCTTGCTTCGACAAAGCTACCAGGTGTTGCAGCCGGATCCCAGCCAGATACCGGGCATGGCTTACATTCACCCAGGGGGGCTTTTTACCCTCACCGTGCCTCTTTATTGGGGGGTGTTAGATGAATCATATGAAGGAGTCATCTTGCAAGATATGGAGGGCCTGGCTCAATTCAGTGTGGGGGTGCAGGAGATGGATCACTATCCTACCCCTCAGGAATTGGATGACGCCCTGGCCCACATGGTGGGCGAAACCGCGCAGGCACCAGGGTATCAGATATTGCAGAAGATTGACAATCAGCCCAATCTCCGACTCATTCAATTTGAGGTCCCCACAGAACATGATGGCATCTACAGGACGGAAATCCGGGTATTTCGGGACCGCAACTTGCTGATTACCACCGCATTCGGGGCGCCTTCTCATGATTGGGAGACCTTCGCGGCCGACTACCGACTTCTGTTGGAAAGCCTGAAAACCCGGGGAAATGCTCCCCCTGACGAAGCGACCCAAGACGAGGATCCTCTGGCCGGCATCGAAGTGGGTGTGGTGCATTTTTACGTGGCTCGCAACGGCCGCTTGCAAGTTTCCGCGCCTATTCGCAATTTCCGAACTCGGAACGTCACCCGGTTGACCGCGTCGGTGATCATGTATGATAAAGATGGGCAATTTTTGGCTGCGGAATCGTGGCGCATGCTCCAGCAAATCCTGGGGAAGGGAAAGACCACGTATCTTTATCTTGCCATCCCCAAAGCCTCCGTGAACCCCAAGAAGGTGGCCAAAGTCACCATTCGGCTCATCGATGCCCGAGACGCGGTGAAAGAGCCCTACCCGGCTTGGGGTTACCAGCATGGGAATGCCGAAGTCAATGCCCAGGGGGATGTGGTGGTTCGGGCGACCATGCGCAATACCGGCAACCAAACCCAAAAATACATTTTCCTGGCCGTGTTGCTGTATGATGCCCAGGGCAATCTTCTTTTTGTTCGAACCGAACGTCAACGTTTGCCTCATGCGGTTCCCCCGGGCAAGGAAGTGGATGTAAAAATGACCATCCCCGGACCTCTGGAAGCCATCGGCACCTTTGATGTCGTTGGCGAACGGCCTTTATTGGATTAGGAGGCTTTCTATGTTGTTAGCCGGTGATGTAGGGGGCACCAAAACCATCCTGGCCCTTTATCCTGCCAATGGTCACGCCCGCACGCCTGTGGTGCAAGCACGCTATGCCAGCCGGGATTTTCCCAGCCTCACCCGGATTTTAGACACCTTCCTGGCCGAACACCCGGCCACCATTGAAGCGGCATGTCTGGCTGTGGCCGGGCCCGTGGTGCGGGGCAAGGCCGAAGCCACCAACCTCTCGTGGGTGGTCACCGAGGAGGGGCTGCGGGCCCGCCTGGGGTCGATCCCTGTGCGGCTGGTGAATGACCTCCAGGCCACCGCTTATGCCATTCCCATCCTCGATGATAAGGATTTATACCCATTGCATTCCGGTGAGCCCGAACCCCAAGGGGCGCTGGCGGTCATCGCGCCAGGGACCGGGTTGGGTGAAGCCTATTTGGTGTGGGATGGTCGGCAATATCGGGCGTATCCTTCCGAAGGGGGACACGCGGATTTCGCACCTCGGAATGAGCTGGAGATGGCCCTGCTGCGCTATCTTCAACAACGGATGGATCATGTCAGTTATGAGCGGGTGTGCTCCGGGATGGGCGTGCCGAACCTGTATGCGTTCTTCAGAGATAGCGGCTACGCGCCCGAACCACCCTGGTTGGCCCAGGCACTCTTGCAGGCCCGGGACCCCACGCCGGTTATTCTCCAGGCCGCGTTGCAAGCTGATCCCCCATGTGCGTTATGCACAGCCACCCTGGACCTTTTTGTCTCCATCCTGGGGGCAGAAGCCGGGAACCTGGCCATGAAAGTCCTTTCCACCGGAGGCATCTATGTGGCCGGTGGTATCCCTGTTCGCATTCTGGAAGCGTTGCGCCATGGTCAGTTCATGAAAAGCTTTGTGCACAAAGGCCGCTTGGCCGAACGCCTGGTGCGCATGCCTGTTTATGTGGTGCTCAATACCCAGACCGCGCTCATCGGTGCAGCTCGCTACGGGCTGGCACTGATGGCTGGTTCCGAGGATTTTTGAGGTCGTTCATGATCATGCCCTCTGATTCCCAAAAAAACGCTTTGTGTGCCTTTGCCCAGGCCATGCCCAAAGTGGAACTCCACTTGCACCTGGAAGGCAGCATTGAACCTGAAACCGCGCTGGCTCTCGCCCGTCGACATGGTGTCTCCCTCCCTGCCGAAACCCCCGAGGCATTGCAGTCATGGTTTCGATTTCGGGATTTCCGCCATTTTATTCAAGTATATCTCACCCTTTCCGACTTGCTACGCACCCCCGAAGATTTCGCGTTCATCACCACGGCCCTGGCTCGTTCCCTGGCCCGTCAGAATGTGCGCTACGCGGAGGTCACCTTTACCGCATACACCCATTTGTGGCAAAACAAGGGCTTGCACCCCGATGATCTCATCGCGGGGTTAGAGGCTGGCCGGGCACAGGCTTGGGATGAGCATCATGTGGAACTGGCCTGGATTCTCGACATCCCCCGCAATCTCAGCTTTGACCCGACCACAGGGCGCTATACCGGCGCGGCCAGTGATCCCACCGTGGAGATGGCGTTGGCCTGGCGTGACCGGGGGGTGGTGGCTCTGGGGCTGGGCGGGCACGAGGTGGGAGCGCCTCCTGAACCTTTTGCCCCCGCGTTTGAACGAGCCCGGGCCGGGGGGCTCCACAGTGTTCCTCATGCGGGGGAACACGTAGGGCCAGAAAGCGTATGGGGGGCGCTCCGGGCCTTGGGAGCCGAGCGGATCGGGCATGGGGTGCGGGCCGTTGAAGACCCGGCCCTGGTGGCCTTCCTGGTCGAACAGCGGATCCCCCTGGAGCTGAACCCTACCTCCAATATCCGTTTGGGGGTGTATCCCGACTTTCCTTCTCATCCCCTGCCTCAGTTGTGGGATGCGGGCGTGGTGGTCACTGTCAATAGTGACGACCCCCCTCTTTTCAACACCACCCTGAATCAAGAATACCTGTTGTTGATAGAGGTCTACGGGTTTGACGCGAAGGCGCTGGAACAGGTATCATTGAACGCTCTACGGGCCAGTTTTCTCCCTTCAGAACGGAAACAGGCCCTGGAAGCCGAATTTCGGCAGACCTTTCAACGCCTGCGATCCCAGGTGTCATTGTCGGATGCCTCCCTATGACCATCACTCTCCATCCTGCCTCCCAATTTCCCCTCCAGGACCTGGCCGAAGTCCTTAATCTGTGTTATGAGGACTACGCCACGCCCATCCGTTTTAATCCTCGCCAGTTGGATTTTTTTATCCGTGCCCATGACATTGCCCTGGATGCTTCGGTCGTGGCCCGGGCGAGGCATGGCTTGGTGGGCGTGGTCTTGCTTGGCCGCCGGGGGACGCGGGGATGGGTAGCGGGCTTGGGGGTAAAGCCTTCCTACCGGGGCCAGGGATTGGCCCGTCGCTTGATGGAGGAGCTCATGGTCCAGGCCGCGTCCCGGGAGCTCACCCGGTTGCAGTTGGAGGTGCTGAGCACGAACACCCGAGCGCAAAAGCTGTACAAGGACCTGGGCTGGCGCGTAGAGCGAGAGCTTTTGATATGGGAGCGGGCCGGATATGAGGGCCCCTTGCCCATTCATCGCGAGCGGGCCCGAGAAATGGACCCCATGCCTTTGCTGGAAGATGTTTTTGATGCCTGGCATCCGGTGCGTCCCTGCTGGCAACGGGAAAAGGAAACCCTGCTGCATTATGCTCAAGGCGGGATGCAGGCCTGGGGCGTGGTGCGTGCAGGAAAGCCTGTAGCTTATGTGATGGGCTTTGCTCCCCAGCATGGGCGCATGCCCCTGTTGGATGTGGCGGTGGACCCGCAAGTAGGATATCGTTCTGCGGGCCGGGCCATGATCCAGAATCTGCATCTGATGTTCAACGCGACGGTGCAGCTCCCCAATGAACCTGTGGCCTCCGAGCTGAATTTTCTTTTCACTGCTATGGGATATCGGGTGGTGCTCCGTCAGTATGAGATGATCTTTGACATATCTAATATCAGATCAGGTGTGCTATGACGAAAAAAGTGTTGTTACGTTGGACTCAAGACCGAGAATTCGTGGCCATCGATCTGGATGGCGACGGCGCAGTGGGCATTACTGGCCCGAATCCACCAGAAAGCAAATCCATGGGTGCCAGCCACCTCCTTTTGGCGGCCCTGGGAGGCTGCATGGGCACCACCATCATCGCGGTGATGCTTAAGCGCCGCCTCAATATTGAGTTTTTTGAGATCGAAGTCACCGGCGAACATATCCCCAAATGGCCCATGACCTTTACCCACTATCATTTGGTCTATCGCATCAAGGGCGAAGGTGTCACCCCCAAGATCATGGAAACGGCCATCTATCTGGCCCATGAACGCTATTGCACTGTCTCCAGTTCTACATGCGGGGAGAAGACCTATGAGTATGAGATTCTTCCTGCTTTGTAAATAGAGTAATCAGTAATCAGTTATCAGTAATCAGTAGGAATCTGCGTCGAATCTGCGCAAATCTGCGTTCCCTTTTCGTCGTTATTTGGCGCTCCAGTTTTTAACGCAGAGGCGCAGAAGGCGCAGAGAGACGCAAAGGTTTTTATCTTTTCTCTGCGCCTCCTTGCGTCTTTGCGTCTCTGCGTTTCCATTTTCGTCGTTATGCGGTGAGCTATCGCTCGTGGCGACCGTTCCGAGTTCAGTAGCGCTGTACGACGTCATTCCGAGGGAGCGAAGCGCAAAAAGCACGGCATGGCGCTCGATTCGGTCGCTAGATGCCCTTCGATTCCTCAGGGCAGGCTTCGCTCCCGCCGCTCGCTCAGCATGACGAACATCTGCGTCAATCTGCGCTGCGAAGCATCGGCGTGAATCTGCGTTCTCTTTTCATTCGTATCGACGAAGCCGTGGCTCAGGACGCCCGGTGGATTGACTCCGTCATGTTGGGAGCATCGACGATTTCCCCTTCCACGGTTTCGATGGCGCCGCCGTCATCCTCTTCGGGCATGATGAGGGCCAATAGCACATAGAGGATAACCCCTGTGCCCATGCCGCCCAGGCTGAAAAGCACCCACAGGATGCGGACAATCGCGGGGTCGATGTGCAACCAATGGGCGATCCCTGCACACACGCCCAAAAGCATGCGGTCATCCTTGCTGCGTTTGAGGGGCGTCTTTTCGCGCACGCTGCGGTAGCCTTCCTCCATGCTGGCTTTCACCGCGTCGGATGTGGGGACCTTTTCAGAAAGCCCATGCATATACCCCAACCGGTTCAAAATCAGCCATCCGGCAGCGATGAGAAGCAAAGGCCAGAAAACCAGCCCGATCACATGGAGCACCCCTCGCAAGCTGTGAAGCAGGGTGGGCAGAATGCCGAAATTGGCCAAAATCCAGAGGACGCCCAAGGCCACCAGGCCCCAGGCCAAAAGGCCCAACGCGCTTTCACTCAGGCGAATGGCGGGATCGGCCACCTGCCCCCGGGTGTTATCTCCTATGGGCAAAAAGAGCCACAACGCCAGGTAAAGCCAGAAGATCATGCCTCCTGTGGCCAACGCGGCCAAAACCCACAACAGCCGCATTAAAGAGGGGTCCATGTTGAAGTATTCCGCCAGTCCACCGGCCACACCGGCCAGGAGTTTTTCCTGATCGCTGCGGAACAGTCGTTTGCGGGATGGATGATCGCCTTGGGGTAAGGGACGGGGTTTTTGGTACGATGCGGACATGTCGCCTCCTTGCAGAGAAAACCAGAGAAGTTTGTTTCATCCTCTATTACGCAAGAAAGCGACGCGGGGTCGCGAATGCCCCTTTATATCCCCTAGAGGCTGTTATGCGTTTTGCCCTCGCTGGCGCATGACCTTCGCCCGAAAATCCGCCCCCGCTCGCGCGCGGCGCAGCCGCGTCCGCTGAACGCTCGGTTGGCACCACCTCATTTGATGGGCCGTAAAACGGCAACATACCACATCGCTCGCTCTAATGGCACAGGTTCCACATACCGACCGTTCTCGTAATCCATCATCCCTCCAGGCTCTACTGCTACCAACTCCAATCCCGTCCCTTCCAGCAACAACCGTAAATCGGCAGGAGAATAACAGCGCAACGATTGCTCAATGCTCTCCCCAGTTTCTTCCAACCACCACCGGTCAAGCCACCGACAACCCTCCCCATCAAATCCATACTCGCGCTTCGCTCTTCCTATCCGCCTACCATAACCCACGGACTTCGCTGCGTGCCAGGGAGTGTACACATCGATCAACGCTTTTCCCTCAGACCTCAACCAACGATAAATGCGCTTCAGCAATGCTCGTTGGTCATCATCACTTCCAATCCCAAATCCATCCCAATAACATACCCCATCAAAAGCTTCTTCCGGCAACTCGACTTGATAGAAATCACTTTCCACCACTTTCACTTGGGTTTGGGGATGTTGGTGGCGTAATTCGTGAATGTGCTGCACCAAAAGGGGCTCTTGTTCTATAGCAATGACCTCATACCCAAGTTCGGCCAAGGCAATAGCGTTCTGCCCACCGCCCGCGCCCAATTCCAGAATGCGCTTCGGTGGTGCTCCAAGAACAGCCCGCGCCTGTTCCGCCTTGCGGCGATGCCACGGCATCACACCACCGTGGTAAGCGCTACTCCATTTGGCCTGTTTCGCATAGAATTCACGCGTCCACGACATTATAGCAACATGGTGCCCAACACGCGAATGGAACAGATTTTCGCGGATTTTCTCAATGAGCCACCAGGCCGCGCAAAACCGCCAGGTTTTCCACATCCTCATGCAGGTCTTTGCTCTTGGGGGTTTCCAGGATCATGGGCACATCCTGAAACCGGGGGTCCTGAATGATATGCCGGAATCCATCCAGGCCGATAAACCCTTTTCCGATATGTTCATGGCGGTCTTTGCGGGACCCCAAGTCGAATTTGCTGTCGTTGAAATGGAAACATTTCAGAAGGTCTAGCCCGATGTGGCGATCGAATTCGGCCATGGTTTGGGCGTAGCCTTCGGGGGTACGCAGCTCATACCCCGCGGCAAACACATGACAGGTATCAAAGCACATGGCCACTCGTTCGGGATGCGCCACCGCGGCCCGCATCGCGGCCAGTTGCTCGAACCGATACCCCAGATGCTTGCCCGTCCCGGCGGTAGTTTCCAACAGGGTCAGGGTTTTGAACCCCGGGGTACGCTGATGGCAGATATCCAGGGCTTGGGCGATGCGTTGAATGCCATAAGCCTCGCCATCTTCCTTCGGCGAACCGGGATGCAGCACCACCCCCATCAGGCCCAGGGCCTCGGCCCGTTCCAATTCGTCCACAAACGCATCAATGGATTTTTGCCACAGGGCTTCGTCTGAGGAGGCGAGGTTGATGAGATAAGCCGCGTGGGAAACAATAGGGCGGATCTCGCTTTGTTCCCAGCGTTTGTACCAGCGTTGGATTTCTTGAGGATCAAGAGGTTTGCTGCTCCAACGGTTGTTGTTGCGGGTGAAAATTTGCATGGTATCACAGCCGACGGATTCGGCCCGATCAAAGGCCTTGCTGACACCGCCGGCCACGCTCACATGGGCACCAAATCGAGGCATGGGGATAAGCTCCTGTGTAGGGTTAGGGACGCAGCTTAGGTACCTACGCCCAATTCATAAACCAGGCGTGCACCACCGTGCCCTGCCAGGATCAGAACAACCAGGCCTAAGACCAAGAGGCCATACCAGGCCCATTGCTGATACCCCGACAACCCACCCCGCTTGCGGCCGAGGTAATACACATACAGGGCCAGGCCGAAAATGGCCCACATGGCGATCATACCCGTGGTATGGGTATTCGCAAGTTGGTTGGCTGGGGAATCCGCGGGCAATGCGCTTTTGTCGATCAAACCCGTAATGAGCGCGGGAATGGTGAGCAGCCAGCCCACGAGAAGGGAGTAGACCCCCCAGCTTTCACCCTGGGGATGAGGCCACAGGCGGAAGAGGATGGCAGCCAGAGCACCTATCGAGAGAAAAGCAATGGGGAAATGAACCAGAAAGGGATGAAGAGGAAGACCGAGCATGGGCGATTACAAGGGGAAAGTGCAAAGAGAGTAATCAGTAATCAGTTATCAGTAATCAGTGGAAATCTGCGTTCTGCTATGTAAATAGGATTCGGATCAGGATTAGGATTAAGATCGCCAGGCCTACGTTGAGCGAGACGACAACGGGCGTGATGCGTGAAACGTAAAACGTGAGAACCTTACGCATCACGCATTACGCATCACGTTTCACGGCTTGCCAGTCGGGCCGCGAGGCGTTTTCATCGGTATCGACGAATAGTCGTTCAGTCGTTCGTGGCGCCTGCTATGAAAATAGAATGATCGCTGGTTGCTGAGGAGTCGCCAGGCCGACGTTGGGCGAGGCTGCAACGGGCGTGATGCGTGAAACGTGAAACGTGAGAACCTTACGCATCACGCATTACGCATCACGTTTCACGGCTTGCCAGCCGGGCCGCGAGGCGTTTTCACCCGTATCGGCGAGCTATCGCTCGTGTCGCCTTGTCATTATACCCTGCTGTGGGAGAAGAGCACAAAACCTCCCGAATCCCCTAAAAGGAAGCCATCTTCCTTTCGATGAATGAAAAGAGGTTGATGACGCCCTTTGTTTGTGCTAATATACGATACATTGAAAACATTTTGTCTCTATTCTTCACATCTTTAGGGAGGAGGTATGCTTGCTGTTGAGCGCCGTACCTACATTTTGAATAAGTTACGAAAGGAAGGGCGGGTGCAAGTTGGGGAATTAAGTCGGGAGCTCCAGGTCTCTCGCATGACCATTCATCGCGACTTGGATTATCTGGCCGAAAAGGAGACACGAGTCAAAAAAGTTTTTGGTGGGGCCGTCTTCGAAGGAGAAGTGCATCATGAGCATGGTAAATGCGCCATGTGTGGAAAACCCATCCCCTCTCGCACCGCGGTGGTGCTGCAAACCATTTCGGGGGAGCGAGTAGAGGCCTGTTGTCCTCACTGTGCCCTTTTGCTCATCGAAACCCGAGATGACATTCTTTCGGGCATGGCCACCGATTTTATCTACGAACGGATCATGAACATGAAATCCGCGGTGTATCTGGTACACCCCGACGTGGTGGTTTGCTGTGATCCCCCTGTGTTATGTTTTGGTGATGAAAGGGACGCTCAGCGTTTTCAATGTGGATTCCAGGGAGAGATTATGTCCTTGGAAGAGGCTAAAGAGCATGTGGTTTTCCATATGACTTTAGCGATGACATAAAACCGACGTCCCCGAGTCGATAAACCATCCGTTCTATCCCCATTTTAGGAGGCTCTTATGCATCTTTCATCCAAACGTATTGTCATGGTCGTTTTGTTGTTGATCCTGGGCGTGCTTGGACTCGCAGCCTGTGGCGGCAGCAAAGGCCCGGATATCCGCATTTCGAACCCTTGGGCCCGGCCTTCCCCCAAGATGGCTTCCAGCGGGGCCGCTTACATGATCATTGAAAACAAAGGGAAGGAGGACGACGCCCTGATTGGCGTGGAAGGCGATGTCAGCAATGCCATCGAAATTCATGAGATGGTGGTGGATGAAAACAACGTGATGCACATGAAGCCTGTGGAAGGTCAGCGCCTGGTGATTCCCGCAAAAGGCAAAGTGGAACTGAAGCCGGGGGGCTATCACATCATGCTTATTGGCCTCAAGCATCAGCTCAAGGAGGGGGAAGTGGTTCATCTCACCCTGAAGTTTGAAAAATCCGGCGAAATCCAAGTCGATGCCCCGGTAAAAATGGGGGGATGAGCCCAAAAACTAGTCATAAACAATACCCGCAAAACGCTTTACTACGAAAGCTCGAAGCATTTCGAAGACAATAGGGGATTGCAAGTTTGCAGGTCGCAAGTGGCAAGTCCTTACTGGCGACGACATTTCTTACTTGCCACCTGCTACCTGCTACTTGCCACCTGCCACTTTTCTCTTTGTGCCTTCACGCCTTCGTATTTTCGTGGTTTTTGCCTCGGTATGGAAGGGTTAAATGGATAATTATGTTTAAGGCCAGCGGGTGGCCCGGTTGTTGAGAGGCGTGCGGGAAACAAAGGGGTTCCCATCCAGAAAGAAACGCCAGGCCCGCTGCAGGGCCAGGGAATCCCCCCGCACGCCCACTCGCGGGCTGGTCGCGATGGGTTCTTGGGGAGAGGGGCCGGGTTCCACCCACAAAATTTGTCCCAGACACAGGTCATGCCCATCCAGCTTGCGGTCAATGGCCAGGGCCTGACAAAGCTTCCCCGGGCCGTTGGTGAGCTGATGAAGGTCCCTTTTCCCTCGCAAGGCTTGCATCATCTCGATCCCTTCCAGGGGCTCCAACGCCCGGATTAAAACAGCCTGGCCGTCCCCCTCCCGACCTGTGACGATATTCAAACAGTGGTGCACGCCATAAATGAGATAGACATAGGCATGACCTGCCGGCCCGAACATGCTGCGATTGCGAGGGGTAGGCCCCCGAAAGGCATGGGAAGCCGCGTCATCTCCTCCCGAGTAAGCTTCGACCTCCACTATTCGTCCCGCCAGGCACTGCCCCTTCCATGTCCGCACCAGGATCTGCCCCAACAGTTCCGGCGCGACTTCCACCGCGTGTCGGGCGTAAAAGGCCCGGGGCAAAGGCTCAGCCATCAGGTGCTCCTCCCACCACAGGCAACACGATCTGGACCTGATCCCCATCTTGCAATAGGGTTTGAGCGTAATGGCCCGCGGTGACCGGGCGTCCTTGGAGAAACACAATATAGGGGGTTTCCCGTCCCAAATCCTCCCCGCGCCAGGCCGCTTCAAAACCGGGATAACGGGCCGCCAGCTCCTCCAAAAGCTGGGTTACCGTGGTTTGTTCAGGAAGCTCAAGGGTCACGCGGCGTTGTCCCACGGCTTTGCGCAGGGGTTCGCCAAAACGAATCGTTACACGGATCATCGTGGGCCATTTTGCCATAAAAAGGAATCGAACGCCAATTCCTCTTGCTTTTGTCTCTCGCCCTTCTTGTGCTAGGATGAAGAAGGACCCTGCTATGAAAATAGAATGATCGCTGGTTGCTGAGGAATCGCCAGACCGACGTTGGGCGAGGCGGCAAAGGTTCGTATTGCGTATTCCGTATTCCGTCCAGTCGTTACGCAATACGCAATACGGAATACGAGTCACGCCGCCCTGGCCGCAAGGCATTTTCGTCGGTATCGGCGCGGGGTGGCCCGCCGTTGGACTGCTTTGAAAATAGGATTCGGATCAGGATTAGGATTAAGATCGCCAGACCCACGTTGGGCGAGGCGACAACGAGCGTAATGCGTGAAACGTGAAACGTGAGAGCCTTACGCATCACGCATTACGCATCACGTTTCACGGTCCGCCACTTGGCTGCGAGGCGTTTTCATTCGTATCGGCGAGCTATCTCACGGTGACTGCTTCCTGTATCCCTTTCCTACCGCCCATGCTTGATCCATTTCTGCCCTATGTTTACCAATCATGATGTGGCCGAACATTTACGTTTGATTGCCACCCTCAAAGAAATCAAAGGGGAAGGACGTTTTCATTATCTGGCTTTTTACAACGCCGCGGACCTCATCGACAACCTGCCCGAAGATATCAACGATATCGCCGAAGCCGGGCGGCTGACGGATCTGCCCGGCGTGGGCCAGGGGGTGGCCGAAGTGATTCAACAATTCCTGACCAGCGGGGATAGCGAATTGGCCCGCAAGCTTCGTTCTCAGGTGCCGGTAAGCCTGGTGGAACTGACCGAAATCCCAGGGTTGGGTGCGAAGAAGGTCGCGCGACTCTGGAAGGAGCTTGGCATTACCACCCTGGCCCAATTAAAAACCGCGGCCGAAGCGCATCGTATTCAAACCCTCAAAGGCTTTGGTGCCAAAACCGAAGCCAACATCCTGAAAGGCATCGCCCAATTGGAAGCCCGGGCCCACGCGCGCACACCCCTGGGCGTGGCCCGTCCCCTGGCCCTCAAACTCATCCAGGCCCTGCGCCAGGCCCTCCCTCCTGACGCGCTCACCGCCATCGAGGCCGCGGGCAGCCTGCGCCGATGGAAAGAAACCGTGGGGGACCTGGACATCCTCGCGGCCAGCTCGCAACCGGATGAAGTGATGGAGGCTTTTCAGCATGTGCCCCTGGTGGAAGAAATCTTGCTGGGGGGTGAAACCAAAAGCCGGGTCCGGCTGCATGGCGGTTTGGAATGTGATCTGCGGGTGGTGGCACCGGAACATTGGGGCACAGCGTTCCAGTATTTTACCGGCAACAAGCAGCATAACATTGAATTGCGTGAGCTGGCACTGGAGCAAGGCTGGAGTTTAAGTGAGTATGGCCTGAAAGCCACGGGCGAAGGCGAGGCCCCCGCGGGCGAAGTCCGGCATTTTCGCACCGAAGAGGCCTTGTACGCCTTCCTGGGTTTAGATTGGATCCCGCCCGAGATGCGGGAGAACCGGGGGGAGATCCCGCTGGCGCAAGCCCACGCGCTGCCGACTCTGATCACCGCCCAGGATATTTTGGGAGAGCTCCATGGGCATTCCGATTGGAGCGATGGCCGGGCCGATATCGAAACCATGGCTCAGGCCGCGATAGACCGGGGCTACCGTTACTGGTTGCTCAGCGATCACAGCGTGGGGCTGGGGGTTACCGGCGGGGTGGATGGCGAAAAGTTGAAGCAACAACGCCGTGTGGTGGACGCACTCAATGAGCGTTGGGCCCGGGCAGGTGTGGACTTTCGTTTGCTCCTGGGGGTGGAACTGGAGATTCTGGCCGATGGCTCCTTGGCCCTTCCAGATGAGGTGTTGGCCACGTTGGATGTGGTCGTGGCCAGCATTCACAGCAGCCTGCGCCAGGATCAGAAAACCATCACCCAACGTTGCCTGAAAGCCCTTCGCAATCCTCATGTGCATATTTTGGGGCATCCCACCAGTCGTTTACTGGGGCGGCGTCCCCCCACCGCGCTGGATATGGATCAGGTATTGGAGGCCTGCGCGGATTTGGGCGTAGTGGTGGAAATCAACGCCCATCCCTGGCGATTGGACCTGAACGATATCTACGCCCGCCGCGCGGTAGACCTGGGCTGTAAGATCGCGATCAGCACCGATGCCCACCAGCCTTCGGACATGGATTACCTGGTGTATGGTGTGGCCATGGCCCGACGGGCCTGGCTCACCCCCGAGGATGTCATCAATACCCGGCCTGTGGATGACATGTTGGGGATGCTGGTGCGGAAATAGAGTAATCAGTGGTCAGTTATCAGTAATCAGTGGAAATCTGCGTCGCATCTGCGCCAATCAGCGCCCCCAAAATTCTCTCTTGTATTGGCTGAACCATAAGGTGTTGTGATAAAATGCGACACGCTTCCTTCTGTGCTGGATAGCATCATCCTCGCCACCCCAAGGCAACGACGCCCCTGGACGACTTCAAGCCGCCCAGGGGTCTTTTTGTTTTGGGTGTATCCTTTTTCGGTTGAAGCGTTGCATTGCCGTACTCACCGACTGAAGTCGGACACTTAAGGCCTGCGGCCAATGGACGGCCTTCGCCGTCCAGTCGTCCGGTCGACGAAGGTCGACCGTCGGCGCGAAGCGCCTAAAGAGCCCGAGTTTACTCGGTGAGGATGCTGGCGCCAACTCATTTAGAACGCCCCCTTTTGTTTTCTGACAACGTGCTTTCCCCATGGTATCCACACCCCCCAGGAGTCTCGCCATGCAAGCTTTGTTCGCGTCGGATCCCGTGTTGCTTCATCAGTCTGTTTATCACAAAGAAGCCTGTGGCATTGGCGTCATCGCGGATATCCCCGGTCGCAGGAGTCATGAGTTGGTGCAGATGGCCGTGGAAGCCCTGGCCGCGATGGAACATCGCGGGGGCGTGGCCGCGGACGCGGGCACAGGCGATGGTGCGGGCTTGCTGACGCAAATCCCAGTTCGTTTTTTTGGTAAGTTGCTGGGGTTGCCTCAGATCAAGTATGGCGATCTGGCTGTAGGGGTGTTTTTTGTACCGCAGAATTTGGAAGATGCCGCGTGGCAAGAGGTGGTTCAGGCCGAGCTGAACATGTTGGGCACGCCGCTGCTCACCTGGCGATTGGTGCCCGTCAATACCGACGCTTTGGGAGCTTTTGCGGCTCGAACCCGGCCCCAGGTTTGGCAAGGATTCATCCCTCGCCCCGATTTCATCGATCGCAATGAGCCTTTTGAACGAACCCTTTACCTGGCACGGCGCCGGATTGAGCGCGCCTTTGCGCAGGCCGGATGGGATATCTACATCCCTTCTTTTTCCAGTCGAACCCTGGTGTATAAGGGGCTCATGTTAGGCTCTCAGGTGACAAGCTTTTATCCTGATCTGGCGGACTCTGACTATCGAAGCGCGATGGTGCTTTTCCACCAGCGCTACGCGACCAACACCGCGCCCGATTGGCGTCGGGCCCAGCCTTTCCGACTGCTGGCTCATAACGGCGAAATCAATACCCTGCAAGGGAATGTCAATTGGATGCGGGCCCGGGAAAAATGGCTGGCAGAGGAGGATGAATTTGTGCGAGCTATCGCTCCCATCCTGGACCTCCAGGGCTCCGATAGTGCCATGCTTGATAACGCGGTGGAGGCTTTGGTGCGCCGGGGCCGAGAGCTGCGTCATGCCATCATGATGTTGACTCCCGAAGCCTGGGAGCATGTGAAAGACATGCCACCTGCCTTACGCGCGTTTTATCGCTATCATGCCGCCCTGACCGAGCCCTGGGATGGCCCCGCGGCCTTGGTTTTTACCGATGGGCGAGTGGCCGGTGCTTCGTTGGACCGGAATGGGTTGCGGCCATTGCGGTATGTGCGCACCCTGGATGGCTTGCTGGTCGCCAGTTCGGAAGCAGGGGTGATTCCCTTTTCCCCCCGGCAGGTGGCCCGGCGGGGTAAGCTGGGACCAGGCCAGATGGTCTTGGTAGATACGCATCGGGGGCGTCTTTTGCTCAATGATGAGGTCAAGGCCGAAGTGAGTGGCCGCCGTCCTTATATGCAGTGGTCCCACAATCATTTTTACCACATTGACAAATTGGAGCGGGCCATCCGACATCGCGAGAATTTCTTGTTGCAAGAGGTCAATGGCGAACCGGTGGAGCCCGTGTATGAAGAGGGCGCGCTTTTCGATCCCGAGGAGGGAAAGGTTTCGGATTTGCTGCCCCTGGAACAGGCTTTTGGCTATACCGCGGAATCCATTGGCATGATGCTTAAACCCATGGCGATTGCCGGTAAAGAACCCACCGGCGCCATGGGCGACGATACACCCCCTGCTGTCATGTCCCAATTGCCGCAGCCTTTGTATCACTATTTCTACCAGCGCTTTGCCGAAGTCACCAACCCGCCCATTGATCCCCTGCGGGAACGGTCGGTGATGTCGCTACAGATGCTTTTGGGTCGCCGACGCAGTCTTTTCACCGAAACACCTCAACACGCCCAGCTTATCATCTTAGAAAGTCCGGTTTTGGATGCCGAAACCATGGGGCTGTTGCGTCGCCTGGCGCGTGACCGCCACGCTCACTTCGACGACGCCCATGACGGCTTGCCCTTTTCCCTGGTCCTCATCGATATCACCTTCCCGGTGGAGGAGGGCGAAGCGGGCTTAATGGCCGGGCTGGACCGGATTACCGCGGAAGCAGAAGAAGCCTTTCGGAATGGACACAATCTGATTTTGCTCAGTGATCGGGCTGTGGGCCCCGACCGCGCGCCTATCCCTGCCCTGTTGGCTGTGGGCGCGGTGCACCATCATCTGATCCGTCAGGGTTTGCGCATGGCCGGGAGTCTTTTGGTTGAGGCCGGGGATGTGGTCAGTGTCCATCGTCTGGCCACGTTGATCGGGTATGGCGCGAATGGGGTGTATCCCTGGCTGGCACTGGATACCGTGACCCATATGGCTGCCGAAGGCCGGTTGAAAGGGGTGAGTGATCCTGCCACGGCCCGGGCCAATTACATCCGGGCTCTGGAGATGGGCCTGTTGAAAATCATGTCCAAAATGGGCATCAGCACGGTGGAAAGTTATTGTGGGGCCCAGATTTTTGAAATCATTGGTCTGAATCAAGAGGTGGTGGACCGCTGTTTCACTGGAACCCCCAACCGCTTGGGGGGCGTGGGGTTCGATAAGCTGGCCGATGACGTGCTGTATCGGCATCATCTGGCTTATCAGACGTCGGTTAATAAGCTGGAGCATTGGGGGCAATTTAAGTATCGCAAACAAGGGGAGGTGCATGCTCTTTCGCCCCAAGTGATTGAGGCCCTGCATCAGGCTGTGCGTACTCCGGACGCGTTGGGCGGGCATTTCTCGCTAGCCTATGCGCGTTATTTGCAATACAGCCGGCTTTTGCAGGAAAAGCCCCCCACCGATTTACGCGACCTGCTGGAAATCCGTTCGGATCGAGCCCCTATCCCCGTGGATGAGGTGGAGCCTGTGGAAGCTATTCTGCGGCGTTTTAGCACCGCGGCCATGTCCATGGGCGCGTTGAGTCCCGAAGCCCACGAAGTGTTGGCCGAGGCCATGAACCGTCTGGGGGCTCGTTCCAACAGCGGCGAGGGGGGCGAAGACCCCTCCCGTTATGGCACCATCCGTAATAGCGCGGTGAAGCAGGTGGCTTCTGGCCGTTTTGGTGTCACCCCGGCTTATTTGATAAGCGCCATGGAACTCCAGATCAAAATGGCCCAGGGGTCCAAGCCCGGGGAGGGGGGGCATCTGCCCGGGCATAAGGTCACAGACCTGATCGCGTCCATCCGCCTCACCACGCCGGGGGTTCCTTTGATTTCGCCTCCGCCTCATCATGATATTTATTCCATCGAAGATTTGGCTCAGCTCATTGATGACCTGCGCCAGATTCATCCCGAGGCGGAGATTTCGGTGAAGCTGGTGGCCCAAGCTGGCGTGGGGGCCATTGCTTCCGGGGTGGCGAAAGGCCGGGCCAATATCATCCTCATCTCCGGTCATGACGGGGGCACCGGCGCTTCGCCCCTGACCTCCATCAAGCACGCGGGCGCGCCGTGGGAAATGGGCCTGGCCGAAACCCAACAGGCGCTGCGTATGGGGGGATTGCGAGACCGGGTCGTTGTGCGTGCAGATGGCGGCTTGCGTAACGGGGTGGATGTGCTGAAAGCGGCTCTGTTGGGTGCGGATGAGTATTCCTTTGGCACCCTGGCCATGCTGGCCGAAGGATGCATTATGGCCCGGGTATGCCATCGCAATACCTGCCCGGTGGGGGTGGCGACTCAGGACCCCAAGCGACGGGCCAAATTCCAGGGCCGGGTGGAGCATGTCATGGCCGCGTTTACCTTCATCGCTCAGGAGGTGCGGGAGCTCCTGGCCGCGATGGGGTATCGCTCCCTGGATGAAGTTATTGGCAAAAGCCATTTGTTGGTGCAAAAGGGAACCGGGAATCCCGCGCTGGATGCATTGGACCTGTCTCCCCTATTGGCACAACCGGAAACAGGAACCCCGCGTCATTTTGTGCGCTGGCCCGAATATGACGTGCCCAATGCCCTGGGCAACCGGGTGGCCGAGGCCGCGGTGGCTGCTCTGGCTTTGAACCAGCTCCCCCTTGCTCGCGGGTTTGAGATTCAGAATACCGATCGGGCGGTGGGTGCGCGCCTCAGCGGGCGTTTGACCCAGTTGGGTTACACCGAGCTTCCCCAAGACGCGATTCATTTCACCTTCCGAGGCAGCGCGGGCCAGTCCTTTGGCGCGTTCCTGAACCAGGGCGTGCGTTTTACCCTCATCGGCGAGGCCAACGATTATGTGGGCAAGGGGTTGGCCGGAGGTGTGATCGCAATTCGGCCCGACGAGGAAACCATCTACCCCTGGCATGAGCATTTTTTGGTGGGAAATACCTGCCTCTACGGGGCCACTGGGGGGGAGCTCTATGTGGCAGGCCGCGCGGGCGAACGTTTCGCGGTACGTAACAGCCGGGCCCAGGCTGTGGTCGAAGGGGTAGGGGATCACGGATGCGAGTATATGACCGGAGGTGTGGTTGTGGTTTTGGGCCCTACGGGATATAACTTCGGGGCCGGTATGACCGGGGGCCAGGCTTTTGTGCTGGATGACGCGGATTGGCCCCGTTTTCTCAAGCGGTTGAATCGAGAACTGGTTTATGCCACACGGGTGGACGATGAAGGAGCGGCCCTGCTTTTGCGAAAGTTGGTGGAGGCTCATTACCGGCACACCCAAAGTCCGTGGGCCGCGGAACTGCTTGCCCAATGGTCCCAGGTGCTGCCTCGTTTTTGGCATGTACGGCCCAAATGGATGAAAGAAGCGCGAGGGAATGAAGCCTCCCGGCTGGAAACAACGCGCTTGCTTGGGAAAGAGTAATCAGTGATCAGTTATCAGTAATCAGTAGAGCCCCGCGACGTCATTCCGAGGGAGCGAAGCGACCGAGGAATCTAGCGAAGCGCAAAAACCACCGCATGGCGCTCGCTTCGCTCACTAGATGCTTCGCTCCCTTCGGTCGCTCAGCATGACGAACATCTGCGGAAATCTGCGTCCCCATTTTCCTCGGTATCGGCGCGGGCGAGCCAGTCGTTGGACTGCTATGAAAAGGGTAGGTGTATATCGTTATGCGTGGGGTTATGTTCGCGGCCTGCAGGGCTTCACAAAGGGAGCCCGGGGTATTTGGGACGCACCCCTTAAGAGCAAAAATTGCCATCTTGATGGGATGCTGCTATACTTTTGCCCTAACCGCCTTTCCGGCCATGCTTCATTATTTGAACTACAAGGAACTTGACAAATGCTACCACGTCTTTCGTAGCAAGATGGTTGATATTTGGTATTGGGTATTCGATACTGGATATTCGAATCGCCTTGAAACAGGAGAGTATTCGCTATCTAATATCCAATATCCATTCACCCACAGCCAATCTGTCAGGCTACAAAGCGTCCATGTGAACCACGCCTCAAGCTCCAAACACCCTGGCAGCTACCCCCAAAAAGGAATCGTTATGGCTCACGTAATGCAACACACCCTCAATGGGAGCACACTGAAGCCCGGTGACGTGCAACTGGAAGTGGAGAATGTGAAGTTGCGTTTTGGCGGCGTCACGGCATTGGCTGGGGTATCCTTGGAAGTGAAGCAGAGCGAGATTATCGCCATCATTGGCCCTAACGGGGCGGGCAAAACCTCGCTGCTCAATTGCATTAGCGGCCTTTATCGGCCTCAGGAAGGGAGGATTACTTTTCACAATTACGGGAAAGCCTATGATCTCACACGGATGCCGCCTCATCGAATCGCCAAAGCAGGGGTGGCCCGTTCTTTTCAGAATATCGAGCTATTTAAGCACATGACCGTATTGGAGAATCTTCTGGCCGGATGTCATGTGCACATGAAAACTGATATCTTCAGCGCCGCATTGTATTGGGGACGAGCACAACGGGAGGAGATCGCGTTTCGCAAGTTCGTGGAGGAGATCATCGACCTTTTGGAGATCGAATCGATTCGGAAAAAGACCGTGGGGACTTTGGCGTATGGGTTGCAAAAGCGAGTGGAATTGGGGCGAGCGTTGGCGATGAAGCCCGCGATCCTTTTGTTGGATGAACCCATGGCGGGCATGAATACCGAAGAAAAAGAGGATATGGCCCGTTTCATTTTGGATGTCAATGAGGAACATGGCGTCACCATCGTGCTCATCGAACATGATATGGGCGTGGTGATGGACATTTCCGATCACGTGGTGGTATTGGACTTTGGCCAGAAAATCGGCGATGGGACACCTGACGAAGTGCGCCAAAACCCCCGCGTCATCGAAGCATATTTGGGTGAAGAATCCGGTACCTTTGCTTTGTTCTAATCTATCCTCTCCCGTTTTTCGTTTTTCTGTCAACATACCATGCAGCCCGAAACCTTCCCACAATTTTTGGTCGAAAAAGCGAAGCTTTACGGCGACAAGAAAACCGCCCTGCGCGAAAAGGAGTATGGCATCTGGCAAAGTGTGAGCTGGGCGGAGTATTTGGAGCATGTGAAATACTTTGCCCTGGGCCTGGTAAGCATGGGGTTTGGTCCCCACGATACGGTTGCGATTATCGGCGATAACCGTCCCGAATGGGTCTATGCGGAACTGGCCGCACAAAGTGTGGGGGGCAAGTCCATCGGCATTTACCAGGATAGCATTGTCAATGAAGTGGCTTATATCGTGACCCACAGCGACGCCAAGTTCATGGTGGTCGAAGACCAGGAGCAGGTGGATAAAGTCATTGAGCTTTGGCCCCAGTTGCACACGGTGGAAAAGGTCATCTACTACGATCCAAAGGGTTTGCGAAATTACACAGAGCCTTATTTGATGTATTTCCCCGAAGTGGAGGAACTGGGGCGGTTGTATGAAAAGGAGCATCCTGGTTGGTGGGAAGCAAGGGTCGCGGAAGGCCGTGGGGAGGATGTGGCTATCCTCTCGACGACGTCGGGCACGACGGGGTATCCCAAACTGGCGATTCTCACCCACAACAATCTCATCAGCATGGGGCGCAATTTGATGAAGGTCGACCCCATGACGGAAAAGGATGAGTTTGTCAGCTTCTTGCCTTTGGCCTGGATCGGTGAACAAATGATGTCCCTGGCTTGTGGTTTGCAGGCCGGATTCACGATCAATTTCCCGGAAGAGCCAGAAACCGTTCAGGAAAATATCCGAGAAATCGGCCCTCAGACCATGTTTTCGCCCCCCCGCATTTGGGAAAACATGGTCAGCCGGGTTCAGGTGAAGATTGAAGATACCACCTGGTTCAAAAGGAAGGTGTATGATTGGGCTTTGCCCATTGGCTATCGCATGGCCGATGTCCGTTTCAAAAAGCAGACGCCCGGATTGGGGCTGCGGTTGAAGTATAAGCTCGCAGATTGGGTGATGTTCCAGGAGATCAAAGACCATCTGGGGCTGCGGCATATCGTGCGGGCCTATACTGGGGGTGCCGCCTTGGGCCCCGATGTGTTTCGCTTTTTCCACGCACTGGGGGTTAATCTCAAGCAGATTTACGGCCAGACCGAGGTCAGTGGTATCGCGGTGTTGCATCGAGATGGGGATATCAAGTTCCAAACCGTGGGGACGCCGATTCCCGAAACCGAAATCCGCATTGCCGAGAATGGCGAGATCCTGGTCAAAAGCCCGGCCGTGTTCAAGGGGTATTACAAAAACGAGGAGGCCACTCGAACCGCGTTGGTGGATGGATGGCTGCACACAGGGGATGCAGGGTATCTGGATGAAGATGGCCATCTTATCGTCATCGACCGGGCAAAGGATGTGATGACTTTGGCCGATGGCACCAAATTCAGCCCGCAGTTTATCGAAAACAAACTGAAATTCAGTCCTTACATCAAGGAGGCCGTGGTCTTCGGAGGCGAAGATTTACCCTACGTCACCGCCATGATCAACATCGACATGGAGAATGTAGGGAAATGGGCAGAGAAAAATCAGATCGCCTATACCACGTACACCGATCTGGCCCAAAAACCGCAGGTCTATCAACTGGTGCGCAATCATGTGGTGCAAGCTAACGAAGATTTGCCTCCGGCTGCTCGGATTCGGCGTTTCCTGTTATTGCACAAGGAGTTGGATGCCGATGACGCGGAGTTGACTCGCACCCGAAAAGTGCGCCGGCGTTTTGTGCGGCAACGGTATCAGGAAATTGTCAATGCCCTTTACGGCGAAAACGATTATCTGGACGTGGAATCCACCATCACTTACCAGGATGGACGCACAGCGGTGATCAAGACCCGCTTGAAGATCGAGGAGCTGGATACCTATGGATAAATTTTTACAACTCACCCTCACCGGCCTGACCAGCGGCGCGGTCTACGCGCTGGTCGCCCTGGGCTTTGTGCTCATCTACAAATCGAGCGACGTGATCAATTTCGCCCAGGGAGAGTTTCTGCTTATCGGCGCCTATATGGCTTATTTCTTCCTGGGCCAGATGGGGGTTCACTGGAGCCTCGGTATCATCCTGACCATCATCGTGGCCGCGGCCATTGGCGTGATCATCGAACGTCTGGTTTTGCGTCCCCTGATCGGCGAACCCATTATCTCGGTGATCATGGTCACCATTGGTCTTTCCAGCTTGCTCAAAGCCATCGTAGGGGGCATTTGGGGCACCAATCCTCAGGTTTTCCCTGTTTTCATCCCTAAGGATGAGGTCCATATCTTGAACGCCGTGGTAACGACCGATAAATTGTGGGCCATTGTCATTGCTTTGGCCTTTTTGGTGATTTTCACCCTCTTTTTCCGTTACAACAAAGAAGGGGTGGCCATGCGTGCGGTCGCGGATGATCAGCAAGCGGCGCTGAGCGTAGGCATCAGTGTGCAGAAAATTTTCGCCTGGGCCTGGTCCATCGCGGCCATCACCGCGGCCGTGGCTGGGATTATTGTGGCCAATGTGCTGGAAGTAAGCCCTAATCTTTCGGGCGTGGGGCTGCGTGTCTTCCCTGTCGTTATCCTGGGGGGATTGGATAGCATCCCCGGCGCCCTCATCGGCGCGGCCATTATCGGCCTGCTCGAAGCTTACGCAGGAGGCTATGTAGGGGATGGCAGCCTGGCCCAGGTGATCTCGTACATCGTTTTGGTGATCATTCTCATGATCCGGCCTTATGGCCTGTTTGGAAAGGAGATCATCGAACGCGTTTGAGGATACTGGATATTAGATATTGGATATTCTGATATACTTTCTTAGCCATTGTTTTCGTCTTCTTACCCCATATTGACCATCTCAGATTATTTCTATGGAAAGCGGCATTTTTCATTCGACTTACGAAAAAGATATGGCCTTGCGCCATACACCCATCGAAAAAGCCCGATTGGCGCTGGTGGTGTTGTTTTTGCTAGTGTTCCCCTTTATTGCCGATAACTATTGGCTGAATCTGGCCAATACCATTGGCGTGGTTTCCATCGGAGCCATCGGGTTGAACATCCTCACCGGGTTCACCGGGCAGATTTCTTTGGGCCAGGGTGCGTTTATGGCCGTGGGCGCGTATGTGGCCGCGCTCATGTCCATCCATTGGGGCGCGCCCATGTGGCTCACTATCCCCGCGGGCGCTATCGCTACCTCCATCATCGGCGCCATCTTTGGCATCCCTTCCTTGCGCCTGAAAGGGCTTTACCTGGCCATTGCCACCCTGGCTGCCCAGGAGATCATCATCTGGGTGATCACCCACTGGGATGCTGTCACAGGTGGGGTGGACGCGTTGAACACCAAGAATTATCTGTGGTTCGGTGGTGAGAATCATTACTTCAGTGAATTCCAATTTTATTGGATTATTCTGATCGTGGCTGCGGTGGTCACCACCGTTTCGGTGAATATTTTCCGCACCCGCATCGGCCGGGCTTTTATCGCGATTCGGGATCAAGATATCGCGGCCGAAGTCATGGGCATCAATCTTTTCAAATATAAGATGTTGGCTTTTGCCACTTCGTCCTTTTTTGTGGGACTTTCAGGAGCCCTGATCGCTCATTGGCGCCAGATTGTTACTTGGGAACGCTTTACCATCGAAGTCTCCATCTTCTACTTGGCCGTGATCATCATCGGAGGTCTCGGATCGGTATCGGGTTCCATTTACGGCGCCATCTTCATGGTCATGCTGCCCGCGATCCTCAACAACATTGGCAAGGCGCTTTCGGGCGTTATCCCCAGTATGGATATTCTCATCCCCTTTGTGCAGCAAGCTGTCTTTGGCCTCGTGATCATCCTTTTCCTGATTTTCGAGCCCGAAGGCATCAACAAAATGTGGAAGAATATCCGGGATTATTTCCGCTTATGGCCGTTTAGTTATTAAACTCACGCGTTTTCCTTTTGATTAAACTTTCTGGAGGCTTCTCATGTTTGTACAGGATGTTATGACCCGAAACCCCGTCACCGTGACGGTGGATGCGACTTTACCCGAGATTGCGCGTTTGATGCACGATAAAAAGATCCGCCGGGTGCCCGTGCTGGATCATCAGGGGAAACTTGTAGGCATCATCTCTGATCGAGATGTGCGAGAAAACATGCCATCCCCCGCGACCACGTTAAGCAAATGGGAAATCAATACGTTGCTGGATAAACTCAAGGCCGATGAGATCATGACCTCCCCCGTGATTGTCACCATGCCCGATTGCCCCTTGGAAGAAGCGGCCCGAGTTCTCGTGGAAAAGAAAATCGGCGCCCTGCCCGTGGTTCAGGGGGGCGAGCTGGTGGGCATCATCACAGAGACCGATTTCTTCCGCGCGTTTGTGGATATGCTCAGCGGCGGTGATGTGCCCGGCCTGCGGTTTGTGCTGCGGGTGGAACGCCACAAAGGGATCCTTTCCACCCTGGCTCGCATTATCAATGAAAATGGCGGCGGTATCATTGCCATTGCCACCGAAAACGAAGCCGATGGCAAACACAAAAAGGTACTCGTCAAGGAAGAAGGCGCAGACGCGGCGTCGGTACGCCAGGCCCTGGCCGAAGTAGACATCGAGGTCCTGGATGTCCGCGAACGTCGCACGTGTGCGTTCCCTACTGTGCCGTGATCGTTTCATCCCATCCCACTCTTTCCCAAAAGGAGGAGACCGTGAAAAAGAAGTACCTCATTGCATTGGTCCTGTTGCTTGCTTTTGCCCTGGCCCTGGCGGCCTGTGGCGGCAAGGGAGGCCAGCAAGGCCCCATCAAGATCGGTGGGTTGTTTGATCTCACCGGGCCCACGGCCGACGTCGGTACCCCCTATGCCAATGGCGAAAAAGGCTTTGTGGACTGGCTGAACCAGCACGGCGGCATCAATGGCCGCAAGGTGGAATTGGTGGGCCAGGACTACGCCTACAAAGTGGATCAGGCCGAACAGCTCTACTCTCAGTATGTCACCCAGGATAAGGTTGTGGCTTTCTTGGGGTGGGGCACGGGCGATACCGAAGCGCTGCGCGGCCGTATTGCCAAAGACAAGATCCCCTTCATGTCCGCGTCCTATTCCATCAACCTGGCCAAGCTGGATGAAGCGCCCTACAACTTCCTGATAGGCACCACCTACTCCGACCAGATGGTCATCGCGCTCAAATGGATCATGGAAGACGCCAAACAAAAAGGAGTGGAGCCCAAGGTGGTGGTCTTCCATCATGACAGCCCCTTTGGCGAAAGCCCTGTGCCCGATGGCAAGAAATTCGCGGACGACAATGGCTTTGCTTACACGAACATCGCCATGCCCAAGGGCGCGACCGACCTGACCCCGCAACTCACCCAGGCCCAGGATTTCGGCGTGAATTACGTGGTCATCCAGAACGTTTCCAGCGGTGGTGCTTTGCTGCTGAAGAATGCTAAAAGCCTGGGGATGACCGACAATGTCCAATTCATCTGCCTGAACTGGTGTGCGGATGAGCTCTTCATCAAGCTGTCCGAAGGCGCGGCCGAAGGAGCTCTGGGCGTCATGCCCTTCACCTCCGACTTCTCTGTGCCCGGCGCCAAAGACCCTGCCGAATACCTGAAGGCCAAGGGAGATAGCCTGGATAATCAAGGGTTGCACTATGTGCAAGGCTGGTGGACCGCGGCCACCATGGTGGAAGGCATCAAGCGCACCTTGGACGCGGGCAAGGATATCTCTGACGGGGCCAATATCAAAGCCACGCTGGAGGCCATGCAGAACTTCAGCACGGGCGATGTCACCGCACCCATTTCCTTCTCTCCCACCGACCATCGCGGCAACGACAAAGCCAAGATCCACCAAGTCCAGAATGGCAAGTGGGTCCCCATCACCGATTATCTGCAAAGTCGCATTCCGGTCCAATAATCCCATCCATGCATTCCTGCCGGGTCCCGAGGCTTCTTCGGGGCCTGGCAGGCCTTGAGGGAGCGTCCAGAAATAACCTCCTTTTTTTGCCGCAACACTTGCCGAGTAAACTCGTGCCTATGGAGGCGCAAGCCCCCTCCTTTGGTTCCTCCCCCACTCCGGGACGGGCGGGGGAGGAAGTAGGGAAGGCGGATTCGATGGCGCCAATGGTCGCCCTTCGGCGACCCCTTTTGTCGCCGTTTTGGACGGCGGAGGCCGTCATCTGATTCCCTTCCGCTATTCTCCCCCGCTTGCGGGGGAGATGAAAGAGGGGGTCTGGCCGTAGGCCTTAAGTGTTCGACTTCAGTCGATGAGCACAAAAGCGGAAACTAATTTTTAGACGGTTACTAAGATGGATGGGGATACCCACCGGCATCTCCTCACCCACTGCCCCTATCCCATACCCTCATCTCTCCAGATAGTCGCCTATGCTTACCCTGAACAATATCGAAGTCATTTACGACGAAGTGATCCTGGTGTTGAAAGGGATGTCTCTGGAAGTTCAGGAAGGCCAGATCGTGGCCCTTCTGGGCGCGAACGGTGCGGGGAAGTCCACGACCCTGAAAGCCATCTCGGGTCTGCTTAAGCCCGAAGATGGGGAAGTGACCGATGGTGAAATCCTTTTTATGGGAGAACCCATTCATAACCAGGAAGCTTCGCAGATCGTACGCAAGGGCATCTTTCAGGTGATGGAAGGCCGGCGCGTGTTCGAGCATCTCACGGTGGAAGAAAACCTGCGCACCGGCGCGTACACCCGTAAGGACCGGCGCAATATCCCTCGGGATTTGGAGATGGTCTACACTTACTTCCCCCGCCTGAAGGAACGGCGCAAACAGACCGCAGGGTATCTTTCGGGGGGCGAACAGCAGATGTTGGCCATTGGCCGGGCGCTTATGGCCCAACCCAAATTGATGATGCTGGATGAGCCCTCCTTGGGCCTGGCACCATTGCTTGTAAAAGAGATCTTCCACATCATTCAACGCATCAACCAGGAACGTGGGGTGACGATCTTGCTGGTGGAACAGAACGCGCGATTGGCTTTGGGCATTGCGGATTACGCGTACATCATGGAAAGCGGGCGGATCGTATTGGAAGGAGACCCCAAAGTCCTGGCCGATAATCCTGATGTGCGGGAGTTCTATCTGGGGTTGACCGAAGTGGGGAAGCGTAAAAGCTATCGCGAGGTCAAGCATTACAAGCGCCGCAAGCGCTGGCTTTCCTGAAAAGCTCATTCCAGCGCGGGCGCCACGCGCGGCAGCGCGCCGATACCGAGGAAAGGGGTCCTATTTCGGTTGAGGCTGTACTCACCGACTGAAGTCGGACACTTAAGGCCTACGGCCAATGGACGGCCTTCGCCGTCCAGTCGTCCGGTCGACGGAGGTCGACCGTCGGCGCGAAGCGCCTAAAGAGCCCGAGTTCACTCGGACAGGAGGCTGGCGCCGACTCATTTAGGACGCACCCCGGACGAAAATAGGACGCAAATTTGCGCCGATGCTCCGCAGATTTCCGCAGATGTTCGTCATGCTGAGCGACCGAAGGAAGTGAAGCATCTAGCGAGCGAAGCGAGCGCCATGCGGTGGTTTTTGCGCTTTGCTAGAACCTGTTATGAACTTATCGCCAGTTTCACGCGATTTTGTGGATGGCGGGCGTTTCAATTCGCCACGGATGACGCTGATGCGACGGATCAACACGGATTTTTTGGGAAAAAGCATGGTATCTGTTTGAAAAATCCGCGAAAATCTGCTTTATCCGCGTTATCCGCGGCCAATTCCAACCTCCGATGCGGCGATCCTGAGCTTTGAGGGAAGCAAAGTGCATAACAGTCGGTCGCTTCGTTCCCCCGGAATGACGTTTCGTTGTCGTCTTTTTCGTGGCCCTATTTCTTGCGTTGTCTAGCCGACCGAAGTAGCGTCTGCTACGCCCGCCCGGCGATGAACGAGTACGCCGAATAAATTCAGGTCTAGGGGCGTTTCGCCGCATGTCCCCCTTCGGGGACATGTTTTCCGCCCGGTTGGGCTTGTCTGCGCAGGCAGACAGGCGGCCAGAGGCCCCCAGCCCCGACTTCGAGTCGGCGGGGCCAAGGCGCCCAGCAGCCTGCTCGAGGTTTGCCAACAGTATCATGAAGTCGCCGGGCTATAAAACGGCGCCGGATAATTCCGGCTGGCTCCGCAGGGGCGTTGTTTCTTCTGCTCGGAGCTAAACCTCCGAGCTACAGATACAAAGCCCTGCGGGCTGGCCACGTGAAGCCCCGAAGGGGCTTTGTACCCGGAGCCCGAGGGTTCAGCCTCGGGCGCGAAGGAACGGCGCCGGATAATTCCGGCTAGTCCCGCCGCGCTGTTTCTTCTGCTCGGAGCTAAACTGAACACTGAACACTGAACACTGACCACTGATTACTGATAACTGATCACTGATTACTTCTGCTCGCGCCTAACCTCGGCCTGACAATCCTCAATCCTAATCCTGATCCTATTTACGGAATAGGTACCCCCACGGCCCGGATCACGTCGGCTCCATGGAAAAGGGCCGCGGTCAGGCCAAAGCCCCAGCCCATGGCCTGGAATAAGGGATGACGGCCCCAGGAAGCGCGATGGAGGCGATAGGCCAGCCCGTGGGCCAACCCGTGGGGGTTGGGGATGTGCTGGATGGACAGCACACGAAAGCCTCCCTGCTCCAGCGCCAGCTTCAAGCTGTGGGGCGCGAAATGGACCCGGTGCCGAGGTAAATCCCAGTGATACCAGGTGGGGCCCAGGCATCTGGCTCCCCAACTGGCCCGATTGGGCACCTCGACCCATAACAGCCCATCCTCCCGCAGAGCCGGGCGTAATCGACGCAGGACCGCCACTGGGGAGCTTACGTGCTCCAGGACATGCCACATGGTGATGACATGATAGGCGTTTGGGGGGAGTTCCGCGGCTTCGATGGGGACGTTTTGGACGCGCAGACCTTGGGCTCGGGCCAGAGCCGCGGCCTGGGGGTCCGGTTCCACGCCATCCACCTGCCAGCCCAGGCGAATCAAGCTGGCCCCATACGCGCCGCTGCCGCATCCCACATCCAACAAACGCCCGGGCGGAGGCGGGGGCGGCATCCAGGTCCAGGAACGCATCCACCTCAGGGGCCGGACCAAAAAGCCAGGCAGAGGCAGGGCATCATCTTGAGGATACCCCCAGCTCGCGCGTATCGTCGCGGCCAGGCGCCCCCGCCATCCCTGGGCGGGTTGACTGATCAAACGATGGGGCTCATAGTCCCCTTCATATGCCGCGGCCCGGGCCGCATCATCCCACAAGGTGGTGGCCGTGACCCCCGCGCCGCAGTGGGGGCATGCCCACACAGGATAACGGGGTGTGACGCGGCCCAGGCGAAAGTCGGGGGCAGCTATCACCAGCTCGGTGGTGGCATGCCCGCAGATAGGACAACGGGGGTTGCTCATTCTCGCAACATCACATCGGTCCAGGCTTCAATCCAGGCTTCCCGGTTTGCGGCGATGGTTTCTGGGTCCAAACGCACCGGTTCCGCGGGGACTTGAGCCCATTTTTCAAAGAGCTCTCCCACCGCGGCCTTGCTGTTGGTGGGATATACCCACATGTGGGTGGGGATGTCTTCCTGGAATGTGGGGCTGAGGAGGAAATCGACCAAGGCTTGGGCGGCCTTCTGGTGGGGGCTTTTGGCCAGCACGCCCACGAATTCAATCTGTTCGAAGCTATTGCCCGGGGTGTTGACACTGGCGGTGGGTGGCTCGGGCAGATCATTGAAAAAGACCTCCGCCGCGGGGCTGGTGGCATAACTGACCACAATGGGGCGCTCGCCCTGGCCACCTGAGCCCACAGTGAATTGCCCGAAGTAAGCATCGCTCCATCCGTCGGTGACCAGCACATCATTGGCTTTCAACTGGCGCCAGTAATCCAACCAGGCCTCGTTGTCGGTGCCGAAGCGCCCTACTGTGATGAAAAGGAAAGCCAAACCGGGCGAGGAACTGGCCGGATTTTCCACCACTGTCAGGCCTTTGTATTCGGGTTTGACCAAGTCCGTGATGTCCGAGGGCGGAGAAAGCCCTTTGTCCTTGAACCATTGAATATCATAGTTCAAGGTGACGTATCCGTAATCCACGGGCAACAGGCGATGGTCAGGGTCTAGTTGAAATTTTTCGGGGATATCCGCCAGATGGGGGGAGGCATAGGAGGCAAAGATCCCTCCTTCCAAAGCCCGACTCAAAAAGGTGTTATCAACCCCATAGACCACATCCCCTAAGGGCGCGTCTTTGGAAAGAAGCAACGCGTTGAGCATTTCCCCTGCATCTCCACTCTTGAGGATTTTCAACTGGATGCCGGTTTCATCCTGAAATTTTTGGATGACTTCTTCGCTGGCATCGAAACTATCGTGGGTGACCAGAGTCACTTCTTTGGGCGTGGAGGCCGTGGGGGCAGAGGTGGGGGTGGGTTTGGAG
>JALWZT010000280.1 GCA_027002405.1 Anaerolineae bacterium
AGGGAGCGAAGCGACCGAGGAATCTAGCGAAGCGCAAAAACCACGGCATGGCGCTCGCTTCGCTCGCTAGATGCCCTTCGATTCCTCAGGGCAGGCTTCGCTCCCTCCGGTCGCTCAGCATGACGAATATCTGCGAAAATCTGCGCTGTATCTGCGTGCATCTGCGTCCCTGCCACTTGCCACTTGCCACTTGCTACCTGCCACCTGCTACTCGCAAACCTGCAAACGGCGTTCTTCCTTCATCCCTATCGGCCCGGATGCGCCTGCCGTAGGACGGCTTCGTATGCTTCATCCAGGCCATCCACAATGCTCACCCAATCGTATTGGGTTTCGGCCAGGGCCCGGGCTGCCCGGGCCAGAGCCTGACGTCGCTCAGGGGCTTCCAAAAGTGCCAGCACGGCGGCCACAAAGGCGGCGGCATCATCGGCAATCGCCACATGTTGCCCGGGGATAACCTCCAGCCCTTCACACCCCAAGGTGGTGCTTATCACGGGAACCCCCGCGGCAAAGGCTTCCAGAATCTTCAATCGGGTTCCCGAACCCGCGCGGATGGGAGCCAAAGCGATATCGGCCTGACGATAAAAGGGCAGCACATCCGCCACCCGGCCCGTGATACGGACGGCTTGAGCATTCGCGGCGCACGCCCACACCCGGGGGTGATCTAAATTCACCAGGGTCAGGGTAAGATGGGGAGCTCGGGCACGGAGTTGAGGCCAGATGTCGGTCAGCAGCCAACACGCGGCATCCAGGTTGGGCTCATGGGTGGGGGAGCCCACGAAGAGAAGATGCCGGGCCCGGTCCCGCACAGCCCCGGGTTGAATCCCCCGGACATCCACCCCATTGGGGCTGAGGATCACCCTGGCCTGGGGGGCCCGTTCGTGGATCCATGCGGCATCTGCCCGGGACATGGCCGCGACCAGGGAAAAACGGGGATAGATCATGGCCTCATACGCGCGCCAACGCCGGGCCTGCTCCAGCAGGCGAGCTCGAGCCCGATCTTGTTTTTGCAGCTCCGCCCGACGGGCCAAACTCACACTGAACACATCATGGGTGATGAGCGCGGTAGGGATGTCCAGGTCTGCCATGACATAAGGGGCCATGTAGGGCCATTCCACCTGCAAAAGATCATGGGAGGAGGCCGCCAGCTCGGCGGTTAAAGCCCGATGCATCCCGGGCTGCTCCCAAATGGCCACATCCTGGGGCCATCCCGCTCGCCGGACCCGGAAATACCCCATGGCGATCCGGAAGAGGTCCTGCCATCCCCGGCCCGCCCCAAACACCCGCTTGGGACTTGAAAATGGCACACTTATCACCCGCACGCCCAGCTCCCTACCCAATTGTTCCAGTCCCTCCCGTTCTTCTGGCGTGCGGAAGAAGCTGAGAAAGGTGACCTGATGACGCCGGGCCTGTTCCCGGGTTACCTGATACAACCGCTGACGCCCTCCGGTGAAGATGGGCAGCGGAGAAATCGGGGAAAGAACCAGGATACGCATGAAGCAAGGATAAGGCCAGAAGGGGAAAGAGGGCAAATTCCCAATTCTTATGGGATTCTAATGGTTCAGATCTTGACAAATCTAACGCGATGCGTCATAATGGGGAGTGTAACGCGGTGCGTCATGGTATGACCGGTTGCCATGAGCATGGCTCATCGCATCACGATGAAAATAGGACGCAGGTTGCAGGTTTGCAAGTGGCAAGTGGTCACGGTGTGCGTCTCAGACATTTGGCGTGGTTTAGCCGAGCAAAGTGGCATCCACCACGCCCGCCCGGCGATGAAGTCGCCGGGCTATAAAACGGCGCCGGATAATTCCGGCTACTCCCGCAGGGGCGTTGTCTCTTCAGCTCGGAGCTAAACCTCCGAGCTACGGATACGAAGCCCTCCGGGCTGGCCATGGGAGCGCTACTGAACACTGAACACTGGATGCCTGATCCCTGACTCCCCTGCGGAAAGGGTACTTACCGCAGAGAGCGCAGAGGACGCAGAGTCAACTGAACACTGATTCCTGATGACTGATGACTGATCACTGATTACTCGTGCTCGCGCCTAATCTCGGCCTAACAATCCTCAATCCTCAATCCTAATCCTAATCCTGATCCTATTTACAAAACAGCTTACCTTTGAAAAATACATCCCTACTCATAGGAGGAATTCCCCATGATCCATGTTGTGAAAGAAAACACCCAAAAAGTGGTTGAAAAAGTGGAAGAAAACACCCAGCCCCTGGTTAGCCCGCTCTACAAAGCGGCCCGCACGTTGCTGTTGGCCAGCATCGGCGCTGTGGCCTTGACCAAAGAGGAAATCGAGGCTTTGGTCAATCGGATGGTGGAAAAGGGCGAAATCAGCGAAAAAGAGGGCCGAAAGCTGGTGGATGAGCTGGTGGCCCGCACCAAAGAAGCCCCTAAAGGGGTGACGGAGAAAGTCAGCAAAAAGGTCGAGGAGCCCAAAACCAAGACCGAAGAGCTGGTGAATAAGGCCGAGGAAGCTTTTGCTCAGCGAGTCCAGGCCATCCTGAACACCATGAACATCCCCAGCAAAAGCGATGTGGAGGAGCTGACCCGGAAGATCGATGCCCTCGCCCGCAAGGTCAGTGAGCTGGATAAGAAACTGAGCGCGGACAGCAAGGGGACCTCGGCAGAAGCCCCCAAAGCCCGAAAGACCACCCCCGCGGCCAAAAAGGCTGCCTGAAACCGTGGCGTGGCACCGCCACATATCGATGCGCCATGCGTTTTGCCCTGGCTTGATGCCAGGGCATTTTTTATGGGGGTGTTACCGCGAAGAACGCTTTTTGACGCCATCCCCGTAACCTTTTATAATAAAGGCCCGAATTGCCCCCTGGATGTCGGGGCCGGGGTCTGGCCCCTTCTGTCCCCTCTCCCGCATTGAGACGGGCAGGGGAGGCCATCTTGTTGCCATGCCTGGTGGCGTCGAAGCAATGGCATCCCTTTCACCATTCATTTTTCCGGAGGCATATGTTTATGGGTAAAGGTGACAAGCGCACCCGTCGCGGCAAGATTTGGAAAGGGTCCTATGGCAAATATCGCCTGAAGCCCAAGAAGCTGCGCAAACTCAAGGCAGAAAAACAGAGCAAGTGACCGGCAAGACCTCGGCACGGGCCGGGGTCTTGGCCTTTCAATATAACGTATGGAATGAATGTTTAGGAGATTCCCCATGCTTCGTTCATATGGGTGGGTATTCCTTGGAGTAGGGCTGATAGCAACCCTGCTTTTGGCAGCTTGCGGCTCTCAGCCCGCCCGGGTTCCTACGCTGGCCCCCGAAGTCCTGATCACCCCTTCTCCTTCGAGCCAACCCCCTGCGCCTGCTCCCACGGCCACCCAGGCAGCGCCACAGACGGCCACCCCCACCCCCATGGGGCGAGGAGGGCAGATGCCCGCGGGGCCTCAGGAAGACGCGTGGTCGCGTATTCAGCAGCGGGGCGTCATGGTGGTGGGTACCTCGGCCGATTATCCGCCCTTTGAGTATTACAACGAGGCGTTCCAGTTGGATGGGTTCGACATCGCGCTGATCCGAGAGATTGGGAAGCGCCTGGGGGTTTCCGTGGAGATTTTGGATATTGCCTTTGATGGTCTGGACGACGCATTGGCCTTGGGGCAGATCGATGCGGCCATCGCGGCCATCTCCATTACCCCCGAACGAGAGGCTGTGCTGGATTTCAGTTCGATTTATTTTATCTCCCAGGATGCCATCGTGGCCATGCCCGATGCCAATCTGCCCCCTATCACCCAGGTTCAGGATCTGGCCAAACTGCGCGTCGGGGTGCAGAGGGGGTCGGTTTTTCAGGATTGGTTGGAAGATGAGCTGGTCAAAACCGGGTTGATGCCCGAAACCCAGCTTTTCCTCTATGCCAACATTGCCGACGCGGCTCCTGATCTGCAGGGGGGACGGGTGGATGTGTTGGTGATGGATGAACCCGTGGCCGAGCAAGCGGTACGTGAACGGCATGTCGCGATGGTGGCTTCGGGCCTCCATCGTGAACTCTATGGCATCGCGCTAAGCAAAGGACAGGAAACCCTCCGTACTCAGATCAATCAGGCCCTTCGGGAGCTTCTCCGGGATCGGGTCATTGACCAATTGGCGCAGGAATATCTCCACATCGCCCCCGAGGAGATCAAGCCTTTACCCACCTCCACGCCTGTGCCTCCTCAGCCTTTGCCCACGCCCACCCCTCAAGGCTGTTACGACGGGCTTGCTTACGTCCAGGATTTGAATTACGATGACCAAAATATGACCAACCCTCCTGTATTGCAACCGGGGGAAAGTTTCCGCAAAGGATGGCGGGTGCGAAATGCCGGCACCTGTCCCTGGAATCATGGCTATGTGTTGGATTTTGTGTATGGCAATGTGGCTGGCGCCCGAATGGGGGGGCTTCCTGTGGCCGTCCAGGGGGAGGTGATGTCGGGGCAGGCCTATGACATCTATGTGGACCTGGTAGCCCCCATCCAACCCGGGGTGTACCAGGGCTTTTGGCAAATGCGGAATCCCAAGGGCCAGGCCTTTGGTCAACGGGTCTATGTGGGGATCCAGGTACCTGCCCAACCCACTCCCACCCCTTGGCCCACCGCCACCCCTTCGGCCGATGTGAATTTCTGGGCAGATAACACCCATTTGAACCAGGGGGAATGCACCCTGTTGCACTGGCGCACAAAAAATGTGCAGGCGGTGTACTACTATCAGGATGGTCAAAATTGGTTGGACCATGGGGTGGTCGGCGAAGGGGATGCGCAGGAATGCCCGGGGCAGACCACGCATTATTATTTGCGGGTGGTGCACCGGGATGGTCGGACCGAAGAACGGATCATCCAGGTTGCTGTGGTTCCCACGGCCAGCGCTCCCGAAATCCACTATTTTGTGGCCGATCCCCCTTATGAAATCAGCTTGGGGCAATGCGTCACCCTTCGTTGGGATGTGGGCGGCATGGTAGGTGCCGTGAATGTCTTCAGCGACGACCGGCTCTTGTGGCAAGACGCCCCCTTCCGCGGGGAGCTGGAAGACTGCCCTGGCAGCTCGGGGATATTCAATTATCGCCTGGAAGCCCAGGGCCCAGGGGGCATTAGCCAGGCCAATCAGCGTATTACAGTCAGGGAGGAGGCGGTGCCCACGCCTCCCCCCGCGTCGCAACCCATCATCTATAGCTTTTCTGTGCTACCAACCAACATCGCTGCGGGCATGTGCGTCACCATAGGATGGCAGACCGGAGGCAGCACCGGCCGCGTTCAAATCGTACGCAATGGCCGGGTTGTCTGGGATGGAGCGCCTCTGGTGGGCACGCAGCAGGATTGCCTGAGCACCCCGGGGATGGTCACCTACGAACTCCGGGCCAGCGACTATGCCGGTCAGACGGCCACGGCCACGGTCCGGGTGCAAGTGGATTGAACGCCGCGTTAAAGGGATGCAATGGCCGCGATGAGCTCTCGATTAAAATCGGGGATATCCGCGACCACCCGGCCCCACACCAACGGGCCATCCCGAAACGCGGGCGCATCGACCCATTCTGCTCCTGCGTTTTCCAGGTCATCCTTGATGCCCAGGGACCCGGTGGCCCGATGGCCGGCCACAATGCGGGCCGAGATGCCCACCAGACCTCCGTGGCAAATCATGCCCACAATGCCTCCTGCCTCGTAGACCCCCTTGACCAGGCGCTTGACTCCCTCGTAGCGACGCAACTTGTCCGGGGCCCACCCCCCTGGCACCACCACGGCGTCAAATTCCTCAGGGAGGACATCATCTGCGCCCAGATCGGCCTGGGCCGAAAGGCACCCGTGCTTGCTTGGGTAGGTATCGCCACGAAGGATCCCTACGGTGATGACTTGGGCGCCTTCTTCTTGGAGTCGCATGTAGGGGACCCAGAACTCCAGGTCCTCGAAGCCGGGTCCGACCAGAAAAGCAATCTGTTTACCTTGAAGTTTCATCGTTATCCTCCTGGAAGTGAATGGGTGTGAACGAATTCTATTATACCCTGTTTCGTATTTCACCCGTATCCGTTTGTTTTTTCGCGGCCTCTCGAGTATAATAAACGGGATGTCGGGGCGTAGCGCAGTCCGGTAGCGCGCACGGTTCGGGTCCGTGAGGTCGGAGGTTCAAGTCCTCTCGCCCCGACCAACTTTTTCCGGGAGTCACCCTTCCAGGCGACTCCCTCTTTTTTCGCAAACGACTTTGTCATTTTCGGCCTGATTATGGCATAATGGGTCGGTTGTCACACTTTTCTGTCATCGGCCCTCTTCGAGTTGACCGGTGACTATCAATCCACAGAAAAGGAGATCGTATATGGCTGTAACCGAATATGAGATGGTGACCCTCTTGCATCCGCGTCTGGATGAGGAGGGGGTCGAACAAGTTTCGCAGTGGTTGCAAGAGCGCATTGCATCCCTGGGCGGCGAGGATATCCAGGTGATCCCTTGGGGACGGCGCAAGCTGGCATATCCCATTCAAAAACATCTGGAAGCGACGTATATCCAATATGATTTTAAGCTGGATGGCTCGAAAGTGGCCGAGCTCAACCGGGCCATGCGGCTCCACGAGGACATCCTGCGCCAACTCATCGTCCGTAAACAAGATTTGTAATGCCTCGCTATCTTTTTGTACTGACCGTTACTACCCTTTAGTTCTTTGAGAGGAAAAAGCGATGACACGGAGTTTGAACAAGGCCATCATCATTGGTAATCTGGGCCGTGATCCTGAAATGCGCTATACGGCCAGCGGGAAGGCTATCACCACCTTCAGTGTCGCCACAAGCCGTACCTGGGTGACTTCCGATGGCGAACGCCGGGAAGCCACCGAATGGTTCAATGTCGTGGCTTGGAACAATCTGGCGGAAATTTGCAATCAGCTTTTGCGCAAAGGTTCCCGTGTCTATGTGGAAGGCCACCTGCAAACCCGGACATGGGAAGACGAAAAGGGGTGCCGTCATTATCGCACCGAATTGGTGGCCAACGAAATGCTGATCCTGGATAGTCGCCAACCGCGCGAGAGCCAGGAAACCATGGACGAGGATGATGAGGAAGGCCCGGACCTTCCCTTCTGAACCTGCTTTGTAAATAGGATTTGGATCAGGATTAGGATTGAGGATTGCCAGGCCGAGGTTAGGCGCGAGCAGGAGTAGTCAGTGTTCGGTAGCGCCGAGGCTAGAAACAGCGCCCCTGTAGGGCTAGCCAGAATTATCCGGCGCCGTTTTGGTGCCCGGCGACTTCATGAGGCTGTTGGCAACCCTCAAGCGGGTTGCCGGGCAAACCGGCAGGGGCGGTGATCCGGCCGTTCGGCCCCCACCCCCTGCCCCTCCCCCGCAAGCGGGGAAGGGGTGATCGCCCGGATCGGAGGGGCTACGTAAGACCCATCCCCTCATGCAGAAGCGGTCGGGAGGGGGCGCTCTCGGCGACCGCAGTAAGCCGACAGTATCACTTCATCGCCGGGCGGGCGTGGTGGCCCCAGACCTCGGAGGTCTGCGCAGACCCTCCGAGGCCTCATGCTCCCCTGCCACTTGCAAACCTGCAACCTGCGTTCCCATTTTCGCCGTGATGCGGTGAGTCATTGCTCATGGTGCCTGAATGATATTGGCCAACGTGAGCCTGACAAATCCCGATCCTATTCCTAATCCTATTCCTAATCCTAAACCCTTCACGCATATCACCTACACGTCGTGGCTGTCATGGCCCGTCGTGTTGACTTGCTTTCATATACCGAGGTCCTTATTATGACTGACGAAGTGACTCAAACCTCTCCTTCGACTCCATCCAACCCCAAGCCGAATCCTGCGCCCGCGCAACAGCGCACAAGCCAGGCCCCGATTCAACGTCACACCCGCACGCGGCGGGCCAAGGTCTGCCAGTTTTGCGTGGAAAAAGTGGATTACATCGATTATAAAAAACCCGAACTGCTCCTTCCTTACATCAGCCCTTACGCCAAGATGCTGAGCCGTCGTCGCACCGGAGTGTGTGCCAAGCACCAACGACGCCTCTCCAAAGCCATCAAGCGGGCCCGCTTCCTGGCGCTATTGCCTTACACGGCCGAACATATCCGGCGTTACGGTTCCTGATTGAGGACCTCTGGGGCGTGTTCGGCGTCATGATCCACCCCTTTTAACCATATGGCGAGGCATAGGAGCGACCTTCCTATGCCTTGCTTTGTTTCAACCCCCTTTTCTGAGGCATTGCTATGGCAAAAAAGAGCAAGGAAAAGAAACCCGAAGAACTCAAGCACTTTCAGCCCCGCCGTCATGTCAGCCGACGCCGGCGGGAACAACAGCTTCAACGGTATGTGTATGTGGGACTGGGGATCGTCCTGGCCCTGGTGGTGATCCTCGTGGCCGCGGGCGCGATCAATGAATATGTGCTCAAACCCAACCGCCCTGTGGCCAAGGTCAATGGTGAGAAAATTTCCCAAGACGCGTTCCGGCGCCGATTACGGTTTGAGCAGGATAATCTGGTTTCTCAGATCGAACAATACATTCAGTTTGGGCAGCAGTTCGCCAATGGCGGGCCGAATCCCTTCCTCTCTACCATCGAGCCCATGGTCAACCAACTGGCTTCGCCCGAGACGTTCGGGTTTACCGTGTTGGATCGGATGGTGGAAGAGACCGTGGTGCGACAATTGGCCCAGGAATATGAGGCCACGGTCACGACCGAAGAGGTCCAGCAGGAGATCGAAAAACAGTTCGGTTATGACCGGGAGGCTGCCCAGGCCGCAGCCAATGCCAGCGAGCCCGTGACGAATACGAATACCATGACCGAGGAGGAGTTCCAAAAGCGCTACAACGATTATGTGCAATCTCTGGCGCAGAAGGGAAGCTTGACCGAAGAGGAATTCCGTCAGCTTTTTGCCACCTATTTGATGCGTCAAAAGCTGGAAGAAAAAGCACCTCTTACCTTTGATACCACCGATGAAGCGGTCAAAGTCAGTTACATCCTCATCAAGCCCGAACCCGAAGTCCCCCTGATCCAACGGGAAGCGGACGCGCTGAAAAAGGTCCAGGATGCCCGCAAACGGATTGTGGAAGGAGGCGAAGATTTTGCAACCGTGGCCAAAGAGGTCTCGGAGGATCCCGGCAGTGCTGAAAATGGGGGGGATTTAGGCTGTTTTGGCAAAGGCCAAATGGTGCCCGAATTCGAAGAAGCCGCGTTCTCCCTGGAAAAAGGTGAGGTGAGCCAGCCGGTGAAGACCGATTTCGGTTTTCATATCATTCAGGTGTATGATAAGCCCAATGATGAGCAGGTCTGTGCCCGTCACATTCTGGCCCGCGTAGACCGGACGCCGGACAAGGCCGCCATCGAAAAAGCCCAGGAAGAGGCCCGGAAGGAGGCCGAGGAAGTGAAAGCCCGACTGGAAGCGGGCGAAGATTTCGCCACCGTAGCAAAAGAGGTTTCGGATGATCCCACCACCGCGGAGAAAGGCGGCGATCTGGGATGGGTCTTCCGGGGCCAGATGGGCGAGGCCTTCGACCAGGTGGCTTTCTCCCTGGAGCCAGGGCAGATCGGCGGGCCTATCGAAATGAATGATGGATATGCTATTATCCGAGTGGAAGAGAAGGACCCGAATCATCCTGTGGATGAACAGGAGCTGGAAAGCCGCCGTCGTCAGGCCTTTGGGGAATGGTTGCAAGCCCAGGTGGCCGCGGCCCAGGTGGAAAAGAACCTCACCCCCGAGATGATTCCACCCTTGCCCGAAGACCTGCAGCGTCTGGCAGACGGGTATCTTTTCCAATTGCAGCAGGCGCAAGCCCAGCAACAAACCCAGGCGACGCCGACCCCCACTCCCTAAGGAACTGTTTCGTAAATAGGATCAGGATTAGGATTGAGGATTGTCAGGCCGAGGTTAGGCGCGAGTATGAGTAATCAGTAATCAGTAATCAGTTATCAGTAATCAGTGTTCAGTGTTCAGTTGACTCTGTGTCCTCTGCGCTCTCTGCGGTAAGTACCCTTTCCGCAGGGGAGTCAGGGATCAGGCATCCAGTGTTCAGTAGCGCTCCCATGGCCAGCCTGGAGGGCTTCGTATCCGTAGATCGGAGGTTTCGCTCCGAGCTGAAGAAACAGCGCCGCGGGGCTAGCCGGAATTATCCGGCGCCGTTTTATAGCCCGGCGACTTCATCGCCGGGCGGGCGGCGGCTAGCGCCCCCCCGACGGCATGCCGTATGCCCCAGGCTCGCGTCATCACCTAACACCGGGGGATAATTCCCCCGGCTAAAAAACAGCGCCCCTCCGGGGCTTAGCCGGATTCATCCGGCGCCGTTTTATAGCCCGGCGACTTCATCGCCGGGCGGGTGGCGGCTAACACACCCCTGACGGCATTCCCTATGCCACAGGCTCGCATCATCACCCAACACCGGGGGATAATTCCCCCGGCTAGAAACAGCGCCCCTCCGGGGCTAGCCGGATTCATCCGGCGCCGTTCTATAGCCCGGGACTTCATGATGCTGTTGGCAAACCTCGATCAGGGTGCCGGGCGCCTTGGCCCCGCCGACTCGAAGTCGGGGCTGGAGGCCTTTGGCCGCCTGTCTCCCTGCGCAGACAGGCCCAACCGGGCGGAAAACATGTCCCCGAAGGGGGACATGCGGCGGCACGCCCCTAGACCTGAATTTATTCGGCGTACTCGCGCAGTAAACCAACAGGTTCCTTCATCGCCGGGCGGGCTGGCGTGGCAGATGTCACTTCGGTCAGCTAGACAACGCCAAGAAATAGGGCCACGAAAAAGGCGACAACGAAACGTCATTCCGAGGGAGCGAAGCGACCGAGGAATCTAGCGAAGCGCAAAAACCACGGCATGGCGCTCGCTTCGCTCGCTAGATGCCCTTCGATTCCTCAGGGCAGGCTTTCGCTCCCTCCGGTCGCTCAGCATGACGAATATCTGCGAAAATCTGCGCTGCGAAGCATCGGCGCAAATCTGCGTCCCCATTTTCGTCGTTATGTGAGCATCCAGAAATAACTTCCCTTTTTTGCCGCAACCCTTGCCGAGTAAACTCGTGCCTACGGAAACACATTTTTAGACGGTTACTAAGGTTACTTATGCATTGGCTCGAGTCCATCAACCAGGCCAGCATGCCTTTTATCCTGTGGGTACAAAGTCATGCCACGGATGGTCTCACCGCGTGGATGCGCTTTTTCAGCTTCCTGGGCACCGAGTATTTCTTTCTGGTGCTGATTCCCCTGGTGTATTGGGTCTTTTCCAAGCGCCGGGGGATCCTGATGGCCCTGGCCTTGAGCCTTGCCAGCTATCTGGCCGGGTTCATCAAATGGACGTTCCTGATCCCCCGCCCGCCTTCCCCCCCGGTCCAACGCTGGTGGCATGAGACCTCCCCTGGCTTTGTCAGCGGCCATGCTACCACGGCCATGGCCGTGTGGGGAACGTGGGCGGGTTTGCGTCGCCGGGGTTGGGGATGGTTTTTGGCGGGGGTGTTGATCTTTGCCATCGGCTTTTCACGAATCTATCTCGGCGTGCATTATCCTTCCGATGTGGTGGGAGGATGGCTGACAGGTCTCATCGTGGCTGTGGGAGTTTTGGCAGGCGTCCCCCGGTTGGAGCGTCGTGTTCGGGCCTGGTCTGGATGGGGCCAGGCGGCTGCGGCGGTGGGGCTTTCTCTGCTTTTGCTGGCGATTTTCCCTGGGGACGCGACGCAGCCTCATTGGCCTGCGGCCAGTGCGGTGCAATTGAGTGGCCTGCTCTTGGGCTTTCTACTGGGACTGGTATGGGATAGCCATCGCATCCATGATCGCATTCCTGCATCATGGCAGATCCGCCTGATGCGATTCGGTGCGGGCATGGTGCTTTTGCTGGCCGTTTATGGGTTGCCCAAGCTATTTTTGAGCATGTTTCCCCCCGCGTCTTATCCTCTGGAACAAACCCTGCGCTATTTTCGTTATGCGCTGGTAGGGCTCACCGTCTCGGGCCTGGGGCCATGGTTCTTCAAACGATTCCTGCTATGAAAATGGAATGATCGCTGGTTGCTGAGGAATCGCCAGGCCGACGTTGAGCGAGTCGGCAACGGGCGTGATGCGTGAAACGTAAAACGTGAGAACCTTACGCATCACGCATCACGCATCACGCATCACGCATCACGCATGACGTTTCACGGTCCGTGTTGTCCTGGCGACCTTTTGCAAAAAGCGCTCACGCGTTATCTACGAATTCCATCATGGGCCAAGCCGATTTGCATATCCACTCTACCTTCAGCGATGGTGTGGCCACGGTCGAGGCCATTTTGTATCACGCGTCCGCGGCCACCGACCTGGATGTCATCGCCATCACGGATCACGATACCCTGGCCGGTGCCATGGAAGCCCTGGCCCTGGCCGACGGGTTCCGGGTCGAGGTGGTCCCGGGCATGGAGATCAGCACCGCGGAGGGGCATCTTCTGGCCCTTTTTGTCACCCAGCCCGTGGCCGCGGGCATGTCGTTTGTGGACACAGCCCGCCGGGTGCGGGAGATCGGCGGGCTGCCCTTCGCGGCCCATCCTTTTGATGTGCTGGCTCATGGCGTGGGGGCGCGCCGCCTGCGGGAGATTCAACGAACGCACCCCGGCTTGCTGGCCGGGATCGAGACCGTCAACGGTTCTCTGCTCACGCCGGTAGGCCATTGGCGCGCGGAGCGCTTGCGATGGGAGCTCCAGCTCCCCGGCATTGGGGGCTCCGACGCCCACTTGTTAGAAGACATCGGGTTGGGATACACCCTCTTCCCGGGGAAGAGTGCCCAGGCACTGCGACATGCCTTGGAAGCAGGGCACGTAACCCCTGCCCGACGGCGTCGAGACCGGGCATTCTATCGCCGGGCCGCGGTACGCTTTGCCTTGCGCGCGGGCCTGGGCTTGGCCGATGTGCTGGATGCCACGGGCGAGGAGGAGGGGATCCGGTTGGGGAAGCAGGTAGCTGGGGGAGGAAGAAAGTAATCAGTGATCAGTTATCAGTAATCAGTAGAGTGTCAAGTCCTGAAATATGTTTATATTGAAGGGATGAAGAACTTTACCATAAAGAGATAAGGTGGATAGGACGGCGCCGTCACCCATAGCCCAGTCTATCCGTCAGCCAGCCCTGTCAAGGGCTGC
>JALWZT010000281.1 GCA_027002405.1 Anaerolineae bacterium
GCGTCAAACGTCATGCGTCATGAGCTGACGTTTCACGTTTTACGTTTGACGTTCGTTGGTGCCTCGCTCAACGTTGTCCTGATGATCTCAATCCTAATCCTGATCCGAATCCTATTTACATAGCAGCGAAGTGGCGTCCACCACGCCCGCCCGGCGATGAAGTCGCCGGGCTACAAAACGGCGCCGGATGAATCCGGCTAGCCCCGCAACTGATTACTGATGACTGATCACTGATTACTCCTGCTCGCGCCCGGCCTCGGCCTGATAATCCTCAATCCTAATCCTGATCCTATTTACGGGACAGGGCCGAAGATTCACATCCCCACAAGGGATAGGCGTTTGAAACTTCGCTATGGTGCCTGTGCATCATCCATGGACCTGCATTTCTTCGAAAAATATCCCTGTGGGCCCCCTTGATGATTTGGCGCTTTCATGAAAATCTATTATTATTGGAAGACGCTGTGCCATGGACTCGGGTAAGCAGTCCAGTGAGTGATCTTTTCCCACCCATCCCAACCTTATAACCATAAGGAGGTGTTTACATGCCCGAAAAGCGTCGTGTTTGGTTTATGGCTTTGGCTCTCATCCTGGCCATCATGATGTTAGCTGCCTGTGGAGGAGTTAAGGAGACGGTTGCCCCAACACCCAAAGCGCCGGCAGCGACGGAAGCCTCCACCCAACCACCTGCTCAGCCCACCGAAGCGCCTCAACCCACCGAGGCCCCTTCAGGTGGTGGCGAGGCCCCTGCGCCCAGTGGCGAGTCGGTGAAGATCGGCGCGGTCATGCCCCTGAGCGCGCCGGGCTCGGTGACCGGAGGCAAGGCCATGCAGGCCGCATTTGAGATCGCAGCAGAGGAGATCAACGCCGCAGGCGGTGTGCTGGGCCGACCTCTGGAACTGATCATGGAAGACACCGAAGGGCTGCCCGAACGAGGCGCGGCCGTGATGGAAAAACTCATCAGTCAGGACCAGGTCGTGGCCGTGGTGGGTGAATATCACAGCTCGGTGGGTCTGGCCGAGATGGAGGTGGCCCACACCAGCCACATCCCCATCGTGTTTGCCGAGACCTGGAACGACAAGATCACGGCCTCGAAGTATCCCGAAGTGTTCCGGGTGGCGCCCCTGTCTTCGGAGGTGGCGAAGCTGGACACCGACTTCATTGCCTCCCTGGGGGTGAAGAAGGTCGTGATCATGACGGAGAACACGGACTACGGCATCCCGGCCGCGGAGAAGACCACGGAGAAGCTGAAGGAGAAAGGGATCGAAGCGGAGACCTTCTCCGCTGACCCCGGCACCCAGGACTTCTCCTCCATCATCGAGCGCATCAAGGCCAGTGCGCCGGACCTGATCCTGGTGCTGCTGACGGGTGAGACCTCCTACAACTTCGAGCAGCAGGCTGCGGAAGCCGGGATCGGGCCGCAGGATGTGGCCATGATCTGCAACCAGGTGGCCGCAGACAGCGAGTCCTTCTGGAAGAACGTGCCCGATGGTAATCTGTGCTTCTACCGCCAGGTGGGGCTGCCGCCGGTGCTGTGGACCGATAAGACCAAGGCCTTTGCGGAGAAATACACCGCGAAGACCGGGGAAGCGACGCCACCTTCCTATGCCATGGAGGCGTACGATTCCCTGTGGGTGATGGTGACGGCCATCAACAACGCGGGCTCCACCGACCCGGACGCGATCATCGAGGCGCTGGAGAACGTGTCCTATGATGGTGCGTTGGGCCACATCACCTTCCCGGTGAATTCGCAGAATCCGCCGGAGAAGGCCGGGAAGGAAGACAAGTGGTGGCATCAGTTCCCGGACTTTGCCGCGGTGTTCATCCAGTACCAGGAACAGGGCCAGATGGCGTCGGACGCGCCGGTGGTCTTCCCCGAAAAGTTCAAGACCGCAGATCCCATCCTGCCGGGTGGCAAGCAGCCTGGTGGTGGCGAGGCCGCTGCGCCCAGTGGCGAGTCGGTGAAGATCGGCGCGGTCATGCCCCTGAGCGCGCCGGGCTCGGTGACCGGAGGCAAGGCCATGCAGGCCGCATTTGAGATCGCAGCAGAGGAGATCAACGCCGCAGGCGGTGTGCTGGGCCGACCTCTGGAACTGATCATGGAAGACACCGAAGGGCTGCCCGAACGAGGCGCGGCCGTGATGGAAAAACTCATCAGTCAGGACCAGGTCGTGGCCGTGGTGGGTGAATATCACAGCTCGGTGGGTCTGGCCGAGATGGAGGTGGCCCACACCAGCCACATCCCCATCGTGTTTGCCGAGACCTGGAACGACAAGATCACGGCCTCGAAGTATCCCGAAGTGTTCCGGGTGGCGCCCCTGTCTTCGGAGGTGGCGAAGCTGGACACCGACTTCATTGCCTCCCTGGGGGTGAAGAAGGTCGTGATCATGACGGAGAACACGGACTACGGCATCCCGGCCGCGGAGAAGACCACGGAGAAGCTGAAGGAGAAAGGGATCGAAGCGGAGACCTTCTCCGCTGACCCCGGCACCCAGGACTTCTCCTCCATCATCGAGCGCATCAAGGCCAGTGCGCCGGACCTGATCCTGGTGCTGCTGACGGGTGAGACCTCCTACAACTTCGAGCAGCAGGCTGCGGAAGCCGGGATCGGGCCGCAGGATGTGGCCATGATCTGCAACCAGGTGGCCGCAGACAGCGAGTCCTTCTGGAAGAACGTGCCCGATGGTAATCTGTGCTTCTACCGCCAGGTGGGGCTGCCGCCGGTGCTGTGGACCGATAAGACCAAGGCCTTTGCGGAGAAATACACCGCGAAGACCGGGGAAGCGACGCCACCTTCCTATGCCATGGAGGCGTACGATTCCCTGTGGGTGATGGTGACGGCCATCAACAACGCGGGCTCCACCGACCCGGACGCGATCATCGAGGCGCTGGAGAACGTGTCCTATGATGGTGCGTTGGGCCACATCACCTTCCCGGTGAATTCGCAGAATCCGCCGGAGAAGGCCGGGAAGGAAGACAAGTGGTGGCATCAGTTCCCGGACTTTGCCGCGGTGTTCATCCAGTACCAGGAACAGGGCCAGATGGCGTCGGACGCGCCGGTGGTCTTCCCCGAAAAGTTCAAGACCGCAGATCCCATCCTGCCATAACCGAGCGACCCGCCAGGGGATGGAGGTTTTCGCGCCTCCATCCCCCCATCTTTTTATGAGCTCAAGGACTTATCCATGAACTTTCCCAGCTATTTCTGGTACACGGTTTTATGGTTGATTTTTTGGGGGGCGGTGGGCGCGCTGGTGACGCCTCGGGTTTATACCCGAAAAGATAAGTTCACCTACCAAACCGCGATGTTGGGGGCGTTTGTGGGCGCGGCCTTGGGCCCGGTGGGGCTTATCCTGTTGTGGTGGTTCACACCCCCGGCCTCGCTTAAATGGCTGGGGCTTTCGGGTCTGCTGATTCTGGTGTGGTTGGCCGCGGCCTTTGCCAAGGCGGACCCCGATAATTTGTGCGTGACCAGTGGTAGTTTCATCGCCACCCAGATCACCAACGGCCTGGTCATTGGCGCCATCTACGGGCTCATGGCCTTGGGTCTGACGTTGATCTTTTCCATTCTGGGGATTGTGAGTTTTGCCCACGGCGAATTTTATATGCTGGGGGGCATGGTCACTTATTACGCGACCGAGGTTTGGTTCCCCGACCTGAATCCTTTGGTGGGGGTGCTCATTGCCGCGCTGTTTACCTTTGCCCTGGGCGCGGTGTTCGAGCTGCTTTTCTTACGCCCCATGATCACCGGGCAGATTGAACGGCCCGGGGAGTATGCGATCCTGGTGACCTTTGGTCTGGCCTTTTTCCTGCAATACACCACCCTGAGCCTGGTGGGGGCCAGTCCCAAGAAAGCCTCTCGTTTTTTTGATTATCCTCGTGTCAAAATCCCTGCCGAAACCGGAGATTTGCTGAAGATCACGCCCGGGAATCTCACCTTTTTTGACTTGATTTCCATCCCTACTGCCCGGTTCACCGCGTTGATGATCGCGTTGGTGCTGTTATTCGCGTTGCTTTATTTCTTGTATCGTACCTGGACGGGCAAAGCCCTGCGCGCGGTGAGTCAGGACCGTCAGGCCGCGGCCGTGACCGGCATTAACCCCAAGCGCATGAACACCCTGGCCTTTGCCTTGGGGGGGATGTTGGCAGGGATTTCGGGCGCGGCCCTGGTGCAGGTTTTTTCGTGGGTGCCCTGGGTGGGGATCCCTGCGTCCTCCCGCTCGTTCGTGATCATCGTGTTGGGAGGGATGGGCTCATTGCCGGGCGCGTTTATCGGCGGCCTGATTTTGGGTGTGGTGGAAGCCTTGGGCGCGGGATGTGTGCCCGATCCCCATCGCGCGGCCGCGTATCTCCCTGCCTATGGCATGATTATTTTGGTCCTGGTCCTGTTGCTTAAGCCCACCGGTTTGTTTGGGAGGGAGCTATGAGGAATAATTTGCGGTTATTGAAGGCCTTGACCTGGGTGGTGGGAGGCGGTTTTCTTCTCATCCTGCCCTTCCTGATCCCCACCCGTATGCATGTGGCGATCATCGCGTTGTATTATGCGATTCTGGCGTCAAGCTGGGCGTTGCTCGCGGGCTATGGTGGCCAGTTTTCCTTTGCCCACATGGCCTTTGCCGGCCTGGGGGCCTATACCGCGGGCCTGGTGGGCAAGTTCTTTCGTCTGACCACAGCCCCCACCCATGTCTGCCATGAATGGTCGTTGGGGGGCTGGTGGCTGGTGGTGCAAGATACCGGGTCGCCCACCTGTCTGGAAACCGCGAAGGCTTCGATGCCCGCGGGCACGGTGATCATGCAATTCCCGTCCTGGTTGGATATTACCCTGGGCATTCTGGTAGGTGGGCTGTTTGGGTTGCTCATCGGCGCGCTGGTGTTGCGTTTGCGCCGGACGTACCTGGCCCTGTTTACCATCGCGTTTGCCGAAATTTTGCGCACCGCCATCAATGCCGAGCGCGACATCACCGGCGGGCCTGGGGGGCTGAAGGTGGCGCCCTTGTTCCCGGATGGCATTACCCTGTTTGGGCATCATTTTTCCGCCGCGGACAAGTGGCCGCCCTATCTGGTGATGTTGATCCTGTTTTTAGGGATCATGGCCCTGATGTATTGGCTGGCAGGCTCTCGGTTTGGTTTGTTCATCCGTTCCATCCGCGAGGATGAAGAGGCCGCAGGGTCCTTGGGCGTGCATGTGGTGCGGTACAAGATCCTGCTGTTTACTGTCACAGCCATGTTTGCTGCGGCCGCGGGCGGAGTGTATGCCCATTTTGTGCGGGTCATCGCGCCGAATATGATGGTGATCAAGGAAATGAGTGTGGTGATCTCCATGGCGGTGATTGGTGGCATGGAAAGCTTGCTAGGCGCGGCGATTGGTGCCATCCTTATCGAATTCGCCCTGGAACAGTTGCGCAACGACATCACCATCGGCTCTTTCACCCTGCACATGACAGATTGGCGCCTGGTGGTCTTTGGTGCGTTGCTCATGATCACCCTGCGCTTCTGGGGCAATGGCCTCATTTACCCCATTATCCAGCGCATCACCCGCCGCGGGGTGGCGGAAGAGACCGTGGCCAAGCGTTTGCAGGCCGCTGCCGCGAATCCGGAGGAGCCGTCAACGTAAGGCGTCATGCGTGATGCGTGATGCTGAGCTGCCCCTGAGCGTAGTCAAAGAGAGGTGGCAGTGGCAGGTAGCAAGTGGCAAGTGGCAGGTGGCAGGTAGTAAGTGGCAAGTGGCAAGTGGCAGGTAGCAAGTGGCAAGTGGCAGGAACACTGAATCCTGACGAGTCCTAATCCTGATCCTGATCCTGATCCTGATCCTGATCCTATCTCCAAACCAGGAGTCCAAGCATGATCGAACTGGACGTGAAGGATGTTTCCAAAAACTTTGGTGGTTTGTTAGCAGTCAATCATGTATCTTTTCAAGTACGCGGGCCAGAGCTCATCGGGCTTATCGGCCCCAATGGCGCGGGCAAAACCACGCTGACCAATTTACTCAGTGGTGCGCTGAAGCCCACCTCGGGCACGATTTACATGAATGGTCAGCGCATTGATGTGTTGCCTCCCTACAAAATCGCCAAAGTGGGGTTGGGCCGTACCTTTCAGGTGACCCGTGCCTTCCGGCGCATGACCGTGTTGGAAAACCTGTTGGTCCCCGCGTTGGCCATGCATCCCACCGCGCGGCAGGCCCAGTTTGTGAAAAAGGCCCGCGAAGTGGCCGAATTTCTCACCATCGACCATCTGCTCAATGAATACGCACGAGCCCTTTCGGGCGGCCAGCAAAAGCTGCTGGAGTTGGGCCGTCTGCTCATGTTGGACCCCGACTTCATCATCCTGGATGAGCCCTTCGCGGGGGTGCATCCTAAGTTGATGGAGATTATCTACGAATACATCACCGAAACCAACAAAAAGGGCAAGGCCTTTCTGATCATCAGCCATGACATGGAGACCATCTTCACCTTAAGCCAACGGCTTTTGGTCATGGCCTTTGGCAAACTCATTGCCGATGGCCCGCCCCAGGAAGTGCGGAAGGACCCCGCGGTCATCAAAGCCTATCTGGGCAGCGATAGCGACAAACCCTGGCAGCCGGAACGAAAACGGGTGCCGGCCTGAGTTCTGAAATAGAGGACGCAGATGAACGCTGATAGAGGCAGATTCACGCAGATAAAATCAAAATAAAAATCATCTGCGAAAATCTGCGTTGCGAAGCATCGGCGCAAATCAGCGTCCCCCTTTTCCTCGGTATCGGCGAGCCGCCGCTCGTGGCGACCGCGTTGCATCTGCGCAAATCCGCGTTCCCATTTTACGTCATCTTTCTTTTTACTTGAGTGGCAAGCCATGACACAAACAGCGACCCTTTCTTCCCCTGCTCCCGTAACAGAGACTCCCGCGGATGACATCATGCTGGACGTGCGGGACCTTTATGTGGGTTATTACAAGGATTTGAACATCTTGCAAGGTGTGAACCTCCAGGCCCGGCGGGCCCGGATCACCACCATTCTGGGCGCGAATGGTGTGGGCAAGTCCACGTTGCTGAAGGCCATCTATGGGTTTCTGCGCCCCAATGATGGGGATATCCTTTTCCAGGGCCAGAGCATCCTGGATGTGCCCACCTATGAGCGCATCCGGCTAGGGATTGCTTACATCCCTCAGCAGCCGGGCATCTTCCGCTGGATGACGGTGGAGGAAAATCTGGAGTTGGGCGCGTGGACCTTTCGCCATGATAAAAAGCGAATCCAACGGAAGCTGGAGGAAAATTACGAACGTTTCCCCGCGCTCAAAGATCGGCGGCATTCCAAGGCCGGGGAGCTTTCGGGTGGCATGCAGCGCATGGTGGAGATTGGCCGCACCCTGATGACCGACCCGAAATTGATCCTGGTGGATGAGCCCACCGCGGGCCTGGCCAAATTGCTTTCGGAGATGGTGTATCAGATGTTGGTGGATTTACGGGACCTGGAAGAGCTCACCATCTTGTTGGTGGACCAGGAGATCCGCTACGCGCTGGCCGTGGCCGATTATGTGTATGTGCTGGAGCTGGGGCGGAACAAGTTCCAGGGCCCGGTGGAGGAATTCACCGATCTGGAGAAGGCCTTCTGGGTCTAAACGGACCTGCTGGGGACGCAGATTTGCGCAGATATTCGTCATGCTGAGCGCCGATACGGACGAAAACGCCTCGCGGCCAGGTTGGCGCGGGAAGCCAAGTACGTGATGCGTAAGTTATCACGTTTCACGCATCACGCCCGTTGCCGCCTCGCCCAACGTCGGCCTGGCGATTCCTCAGCAACCAGCGATCATTCTATTTTCATAGCAGGCTATAACTTGACCACCCCCAAAAGGGTGAGCAGCGTGATGAGTATGGGCTGATGGATGAGGTAAAGGAGCAGGGAATTTTGCCCGGCCAGGACCAGCCACCGCATCCATGGCTTGTGGGAAAGATCGGGTAAGGAAAATCCGCGCTGCCCGGCCGGGTAAAGCACACTGCCCACGGCTATCCCCAAAAGCACCATGCCCAGCCAGGGGATCACCGGGAAATAATCAAAGGAAGGGTGGGGGTTTCGGGCCAACCCCATCCATTCCATCCAAACCCAATCATGTCGCCAGGCGAGGATCTGGGGCGCAGTGAGGAGAAACATCCCGGGGAAGACATTCCACCATCCCCATCGCAAAAAGGGATATGCCAGCCATATCGCCACACCGATGAAATGCAGGATGCCAAAACGAACGTAAGCGCCTGGATCAAACAGCCAGGTTACCAGGCTTATCACCATGCCCCAGAGAAAAATGACCATGCCTCGCTGCCAAAAGGGACGGAAATGGGCACGCCCCTGGGCCTGCATGCGTTGGGCCCGAAGCACCATGGAAACTCCAACCAGAAAGATAAAAGAACCCGCGGTCACCAACTGCCAACCGTGCCAAAACCCTGTGTACACGTCGATATCCCATCCGCCCAGGCCGTATAAATCCCACACCAGGTGATAAATCACCATGATGAGGATTGCGAAACCTCGATAGGCGTCCACTTCCCAGTAGCGGGCCGGGCGAGGCGTGCGCACGGGCCGCACACTGGCGGACATCATCTGAAACCAGGTCGTGAAAGCAGCCATGCCCTTATTGTGCCTCAAAGAAGCCTATGTGCCAAATGAGATGTGGTATAATGACCCTTTGAAAATTATCCCATTTCATAAACCCTATGACCATGCGCTTTTCAACATTCGGACAAAAATTCACCGCCCAAACGGGCATCATGCAGCTCATGGCCGACCTGGGCGATGCGTTGAGCAGCGACCGGCCGGTCATCATGCTGGGCGGGGGCAATCCCGCCAAAATCCCTCAGGTGCAACAAGTGTTGCGCCAACGCATGTACGACATCCTATTGGATGAAGACCGCTTCGATAGCATCATCGGTGATTACGCCCCCCCGGCTGGCAATCTGCCCTTCCGCGAGGCCATAGCCCAACTGCTGCGCCAGGAGTTTGGCTGGGACCTGGGGCCGGAAAACATCGCGCTCACCAATGGCAGCCAGACTGCGTTCTTCTACCTTTTCAACCTTTTTGGGGGGCCAACGCCCGAAGGGGGGTTCCGCCGCATCCTCTTGCCCCTCACGCCCGAATACATCGGGTACGCGGACGCGGGCGTAGTGCCGGACCTGTTTGTGGCCGCGCGTCCCAGCATCGAATATCTGGATGACGTGCTTTACAAATACCACGTGGATTTCCGGCATTTGCAAGTGGGGGAGGATATCGGGGCCATCTGCGTGTCTCGCCCCACCAACCCCACGGGCAATGTGCTCACCGACGAGGAAATGGCTCATCTCGCCCAGATCGCGCGAGAACAGGACATCCCCCTGATCATTGATGGGGCTTATGGCACCCCTTTCCCCAACATCATCTTCACCCAGGCCCAACCCCTGTGGGATGAGCACATCGTTTTGCTCCTGAGCCTGTCCAAATTGGGTATGCCCGGCGCCCGCACCGGCATCGTCATCGCCAACGAAACCGTGATCTCCGCCATTGCCAGCATGAATGCCATTGCCAGCCTGGCGCCCGGCAACATCGGCGCGGGCCTGGCCCTGGAGATGGCCCGTTCGGGCGAGTTGATCCAGATCGGCCGAGAGGTGGTGGGCCCCTACTATCGGGCCAAAGCCCAAAAAGCCCTGACCTGGTTCGCGGAGAGCATGCGCGACACCCCCTACCGCATCCATAAACCCGAGGGTGCGTTTTTCCTGTGGGTGTGGTTCCCCCAGCTCCCTATCACCAGCGCCGAGCTCTACCAACGCCTCAAAGACCGCGGGGTCGTGGTGGTGCCCGGGCACTACTTCTTCCCCGGGCTCCAGGAGGACTGGCGCCATCGCTACGAATGCATCCGAGTGAGTTACGCGCAGGATGACGCGTTGGTGCGTCGGGGGATCGAGATCATCGCACAGGAAGTGCGACAGGCTTATGGCTGAGACCAGGGCAACCCCTCGTCAAAAGGCCTGGCTGGCCCGGCTGCGTCCCCCATTGCCCGACCTGATTCCCGGGGCCCAGGGCCATCTGGATTTACGGCCCGCGGGGCCGCCCTTACGGCGGACCTATTCCGTGCTTTATCCCTTCACAGTGCTGGAGGATGGCCGGCCATCCATGGAGATTTTGGTGAAGGTGCCCCAGGGGCGCAAAGCCGCGGATGTGCATCGCACCTTTCGGGCTTACCAATGGCTGCATGGCCGTTGGCCTCAGGAGCCTGCCATGCAAGTGCCCCTGGCCCTGGCCACCTGGGAAGACCCCCCTGCTTTGATCATGCGTCGGGCCCCCGGCGCCCCCCTGGTGCAACGTTTGCAAGACTGCCGCAGTTGGCGAGGGGATGTGGGATGCCAGTTGGCCCTTCACTTTGTGGAACAGGCCGGGCGTTGGTTGGCCTTGTTGCATGAAACGCCTCCGCCCCCCTGGTCCCGGCCCGCGGTGGATCCCCTGGCTCCCGAAGAGGATTGGCTCCGTCGTTTGCGCGGCCTGGGGCTGGACCCCTTGGAAGAACGACAAATAAGGCAGCTCATCCAACCCCTTCGCACTCTCCTACCCTCCTCTCTGGTCCCTTGCCATGGCGACTACACCTTGCGCAACATCCTCTGCCATCCTCCCCATCAAGTGACCGTGTTGGATACCGAGCTCAGCTGGCAGGCCCCCCCGGCCCGAGATGTGGGAAGCTTCTTGGCCGCGCTTCATTTCATCGACAAATGGCAGATCCTGGGGGGCGAGACGGTTTATCCGCACGCCACCATCCGGCGGGCGGAACAAGCCTTCCTGCAAGGATATGCCTCCATCCGGGCCCTGCCGGACCCTACCCACGTGCGGGGATGGATGACCTGGCGCCTTCTGGAACGCTGGCTGGAATTTGTCGAACGGGAACATCATCGCGGGGTAGCCGGATGGCGTACCCTGACCATTCGGCGCATCAACCAGCACTTTGCCCGCACCATACGGAAACTTGACGAATCTTCTAAAAAAAAGTAAGATATGGGGCATTCTCCCAAGAAGTTTTTCAAAATATCATTGACCTCTTAATTTTCTTTGGAAAGGTGCCTTAATGTCTTCTTTGCATAAACTTGATAGTATTGATTTCAAAATCCTGGAGATCTTACAACAGGAGGGGCGCATCAGCAACGCAGAGCTTGCCCGACGCATCAATCTCTCTCAGCCAGCCACCCATGCCCGGCTCAAACGCCTGGAGCAAAGTGGCATCATCCAGGCTTACACCGCCATCCTCAATCGGGAGATGTTGGGCTTTGGGATGTTGTGTTTTGTCCATGTGACTTTGGAAAAACATCAGCCTGATTGGGTCAATAACTTCCATGAGCAGGTCAGTCAAATGCCCGAGGTGATTGAATGCTATCATGTCACCGGGGAATATGATTACCTGCTCAAGGTGGTGATGCGCCAACGCCGGGATTTGGAAGGGTTCCTGGTGGATAAACTTTCGCGCATTGTGGGTGTGGGCCGGGTTCATACCAGCGTGGTGTTGCGAGAAGTCAAAGAAACCAGCGCCCTGCCATTGCAGCTCCATGCTGGGCATTGAGCCAGGCAGGAGGCATCCCCCTTGCACAACGATCCCATTCTTCTGCTCAACCCTCCCGGCCTTGATCCCAACCATCGCCCCAATCGCGAGGGCACAGCCTCCTTTGGGGGCATGTCTCCGGGCTTTCTCTACCCTCCGCACACCCTGGCCGTTATCCTGGCAGGGTTGCGCGAGGCCGGGGTTCGGGCCACGCTGCTGGACGCGACAGGGGAAGGCCTGAGCCTGGAGGAAACCCTGGCCCGGATTCGCCAGGCCTCCCCGGCGCTCATCGGTGCTTACGTAAGTTGGGGCACGATGGAGGTGGACCTGTCGGTGTTGCGGGCTCTGCGCGACGCGTTCCCCCACACCCCTATCATCGCCCTGGGCACAGGCGCCCGTTACCATAGCCAGGCTTTTTTGGACGCGGGAGCCAGCCACATGCTGGTGGGGGACCCCGAACTCGCGTTCCCTCGTCTGGTTCAAGCCGCCCTCCCCGAACCGGGCCCCATCAAGGTGCGGGAGCTCTGGCCCGAAGAGCACAACTACGCGGGGCTGTTGCGGCACCCCCAAAAGCTCCCCCGCCCAGCCTGGGATGGTGTCCCCTGGCAAAGGTATGGGTTCCTGACTTTGTTTGGGTCTCGAGGGTGTGATGACCGTTGCGCCTATTGCGCGTACGTGCAGGCCCAGGGGCGCTCCCATCGTCAGCGTCCGCCCGAGGATGTGGTGGCGGAGTTTGTGTGGCTGGAACGTACCTTCGGCCCGCGACGCATCATGGCCCGAGACCCGGTCTTCGCGGGGCAACGGTGGTGGGCCATGGAGGTGGCTCGGGGTTTGATCCAGGCGGGATTCCGCACACCCTGGGAATGCGAAACCCGTCCCGAACATCTAGACCCCTTTTTGCTGAAAAAACTGGCCCAAGCCGGATGCCGCACCCTGAAAATCGGGGTGGAATCGGGCTCGGTGGAAGAGCTGGTGCGCATCGGGCGCGTGGAAAATGCCTCCCATGCCCGGACCTACCTGGCCTACATCCCCAAGGTCGTGCGCACGGCCCAGACCTATGGCATCAATGTTCGGGCGTACGTCATGGTGGGGTTGCCGGGGCAGACCATGGCCGACATTCAAGCCACCGCGGCCTACATGCGGCAACTGCGCCCCACCTTTTTCCATCCCCGTCCTTATGTGGCGTACCCGCGCGTGCCCCTGGGCCCGGGCCAGGATGCCCAGGCGGTGCAACGCTTACAGGGCCCCTTGCTGGAAGTCCAACAGGAACTTCAAACCGTTTACAAGCGGCAACACACCTTCTGGCGCCGCGGCTGGCGCAAACTGCTCCTCGCTCTACCCGACTGACACCCGCTCATGCCCCTGCACTCCCCTTCCTCTCACCTTCTGCGAGCAGGATGGCTCATCCTGCTCCTGGCGTGGGTTCTGGCCGCGTGCCTGGCTCCTCCCACCGCGACGCCCGCGCCCCCAGCGCCCACCTTGCCCCCTACGGC
>JALWZT010000282.1 GCA_027002405.1 Anaerolineae bacterium
CGATTAGGGATGAGGATGACCGGGCGCGTGCCCTGGCCGGGCTGGCCCCCCACCTGCCGGCAGACCTGCGACAGCAGGTTTTGGCCGAGGCCCTGGCCGCGGCGCGGGCGATTAAGGATGAGGATGACCGGGCGCGTGCCCTGGCCGGGCTGGCCCCCTACCTGCCGGCAGATCTGCTGGCCGAGGCCCTGGCCGCCGCCCGGGCGAGTGGGGAAGAGTGGCTTCGGGCACTGGCCCTGGTCAGGCTGGCCCCCCACCTGCCGGCAGACCTGCGACAGCAGGTTTTGGCCGAGGCCCTGGCCGCCGCCCGGGCGAGTGGGGAAGAGTGGCTTCGGGCACTGGCCCTGGTCAGGCTGGCCCCCCACCTGCCGGCAGACCTGCGACAGCAGGTTTTGGCCGAGGCCCTGGCCGCGGCGCGGGCGATTAAGGATGAGGATGACCGGGCGCGTGCCCTGGCCGGGCTGGCCCCCTACTTGCCCGCAGACCTGCTGGCCGAGCCCCTGGCCGCGGCGCGGGCGATTGGGAAGGAAAAGCACCGGGCGGAAGCCCTGGCCGGGCTGGTCCCCCGGCTGGCGGCATTGGGGCGGCCCATCCTCTACCCCCTGTGGGCCGACACCCTGCCCGTCCTGGCCGCTCGCACCCGCGAGGACCTGCTTTCGGACCTGGCCGCTCTGGAACCAGTCATTGCCGCGCTGGGCGGGGCCGAGGCCGTTGCGGAAACCTTCCGGGCCATCCAGGATGTGGGCCGCTGGTGGCCATAGATGCAAATATCAGTAAATAGGACACGGATGAACACAGATGACACAGAATGCGATGAGCTATTGCTCATGGTGACTGTTCCGAAAATAGAGTAATCAGTAATCAGTGATCAGTAATCAGTGGGAATCTGCGTCGCATCTGTGCAAATCTGCGTCCCCATTTTCATCGTTATACGGTGAGATTTGGTGCCAGGCCTGAGGTCCTGCGTATAGCCAATGGCTATTTCATCAACACAGCAAGGGCATTTCTTACCGCGGCGATGGCTGCTGCGACATCCTGAGCCACTTCGTCTTCTGGAACATCCGGCAAGCGTTGGCGGATGCGATCCAGCACCTGAAAGCGGGCCTCGCGCTCCGCAATCATCTGCTCGTATAAATCGATGGGAATCACCGCCACCATGGGCTTGCCCGAGCGCTCGATGATCACCTCCTCTTTGCCATCATGGACGCTGCCCAGCAGGTTGGCGAAGTTGTTTCGAGCCTCGCGGGCGCCGATTTTGGTTGGCATCATGTAACCTCCTGATGACGTGGTTGCTTGTAACATAGCACACTCTATGCATGATGTCAATGAATCGCCCCGAAACAGGAAATATCCAGTACCTAATATCCAATATCTAATATCTCGAAGTCTTGCGCATAGCCAATAACTATCCCATCCCCAAAACACCCAACACCCCCAAAAAACACCTAATTCACCGCCGCCTCAACACCAACAACTCCTTCACCCGCACCACCGCCTCGCTGGCATCCTCACAATAGGCATCCGCCTCGATTTCCTCAGCAAAAGCCGCGTTCAAAGGGGCGCCACCCACCATGACAATGACATCATCCCGCATCCGCTTCGCTTTCAATTCGTCGATGACGACCTTCATGTAGGGCATGGTGGTGGTCAGAAGCGCGCTCATGCCCAATACATCAGCATTGTATTTTTGCACGGCTTCCAGATAAGCCTCTGCCGAATTATTGATGCCGATATTGTGCACCTCCAGGCCCGCGCCTTCCCACATCATGCTCACCAGGTTCTGGCCGATGTCGTGGATATCCCCTTTCACCGTGCCGATGACAGCCACCCCCAAACGAGGCGCGCCTGTTTCCACCAGCAGGGGGCGCAGCACCGTCATGCCTGCCTTCATGGCCTTGGCAGCCATGAGCACCTCGGGCACGAAGAGAATGCCATCGCGGAAGTCTTCGCCCACCATGTCCATGCCCGCGACCAGGCCTTGGGTCAGGATCTCGTAGGGCGCGAGCCCCCGCTTCAAAGCCTCATGGACCTCTTCCACGATTTCATCCGCGTAACCGTCGTAGAGGTCATCTTGCATGAGTTCAAATAACTCTTCGTTGCTTAGATCCGCCAGGATGATTTCGTCGTTGTCGCTCATAAGGGGATTCCTCGTGATTGGAGATATGCCGAGATATGATACATCCTCTCGTCGTCTGATAGCAAGATTCAGTATCGCGGCCGTCGCCGGGCCCGGCCCCGGGGCGCGGTTCGACGTTCGGGGAGCAGGTGAGCGATGTGAGGGAACGGGTCCTCCTGGTGGGGGAGGTGGATGGCCTTGACGAATGCCTCCTGGAACGCGGGGTGGGAGGCTGTCTCGACATAACGAACAGAGCGGGCGATGCGTCGGGCCTGGGCCCGCTTCTCCCGGTTGAGCAGGGCGATGCGTGCGCCATCGCCAGCCGCATTGCCCACGGCCACGACCTGGTCCACAGGGGCATCGGGGATAAGGCCCAGGACCAAAGCGTGGGTGGGGGAGATGTAGGTGCCAAATCCGCCCGCGAGCACGACACGCGCCACACGCGCCACCCCCGCCTCCTGCATCAGCACCTTGCAGCCCGCATAGAGCGCGGCTTTGGCCAGTTGAATGGCCCGCACATCCTCGCTGGTGACCAGAATCTCCTGGCCCATGGCAGTTTCCTGAGCCCGGGCCAGCACGAACGCGGCCCGCTTGCCCTGCCAGCGCAGCCGGTCGCTGGGAGCGTCGGGGTTGAAACGCCCGTCGGGGAGGAGGATGCCAGCCATGAAGAGTTCGGCCACCGCCTCGATGATGCCGGAGCCGCAGATGCCGCCAGGCGCGACCGCGGGGGGCGCGTCGGGCGTCCATTGGTCGCTCCAGCGCTCCTCGCCGATGATCTTGTAGCGCACAGCCCCCGTGGCCCGGTCGATGCGCACCCGCTCGATGGCCCCTGGCGCGGCCCGCATGCCGAACGCGATCTGCGCGCCCTCGAAGGCCGGGCCGGTGGGGGAGGAGGCCGCGTAGAGCTGCCTGCCATCCCACAGGTCGATCTCCGCGTTGGTGCCCACGTCGATGATGAGGGTGGGCTCGGCCAGGGTTTCAGGCTCTTCGGCCAGGAGCACCGCCACATTGTCCGCGCCCACGTGCCCGGCGATGGCGGAAAGGATATGGACGTTGGCCGCGGGATGGAGCCGCAGCCTGAGCGCGGACGCGGGCCAGTCCATGGCGTCGCGCACGGCCAGGGTGAAGGGCGCTTCCCCCAGGGGGGCAGGATCCAGGCCCAGGAAGAGGGCCAGCATGGTTGTATTGCCCACGACCACAGCCTCGTGGATATCCTCCTGGCGGATGCCAGCTTGCCGGGCGAGTTCGCCTGCCAGGCGGTTGCACGCGCCTATGACGGCCCGGTGCAGCTTCTTGACGCCATCCTCATTTTGAGTGGCATAACTGATGCGACTCATCAAATCCTCGCCATAAGCCACCTGGGGGTTCATCACCGCGTGGGAGGCCAGCAGGTCGCCTGTTTGCAGATCGCAAAGATACGCGGCCATGGTCGTGCTGCCCACGTCCACAGCCAGGCCCCAAATGCCCTCCTGGTAGCCCGGGCGCACCTCGATGACCTGGTTTTCGGCCCAAAGGACGACGGTAACCCGCCATTTTCCTACACGCAAGACGTCCTGCAGCGTCAAGAGCGCGGGGTAGGAGATAGTCAAACCCTCCAAATCCCATTGCTCGGCCAGGCCTGCGGCCAATCGCTCCCAGTCACTGAGCCGGTCATCCAGGGTGGGGGACTCCAACTCGACATAAACATATCTGATGGTGGGGATGACCTGGATGGCGCGTTCGCCCGCGGCCTTGCGGATGGTCTGTTGGTGGATGCGGGCATGCTCGGGCACGAAGACGACCAGGTCGCCCTGGATGCGGGCGTTGCAGGCCAGGCGGTAGGGGGTGGGGG
>JALWZT010000283.1 GCA_027002405.1 Anaerolineae bacterium
CCACCCAACCGCCCGCGGCCCAGAAACCACCCCTCTACCTCAACCTCATCTGGCATCAGCACCAGCCCCGCTACTACGTGGACCCGGAAACCGGCATCGTCACCCGGCCCTGGGTGCGGGCCCACGCCACCAAAGACTACTACGACATGGCGGCCATGATCCAGGACTACCCCAACGTCCGGGTCACCTTCAACCTCACGCCCGTGCTCATCGAACAACTCGACGCCATCACCCACGGCACGAAAGACATCTACTGGGTGCTGGGCGAAAAGCCCGTGGATGAGCTCACCGAGGAGGAGAAGCGCTTCATCCTCACCCGCTTCTTCGATGCCAACTGGCAGCACGTCATCCCTCGCTTCCCCCGCTACCAGGAACTGCTGACCAAGCGGGGCGCCGCGGCCGACCCCGACAGCATCACCGCGGCCCTGGCCAAATTCAGCGATCAGGACATCCGCGATCTGCAAGTGTTGTGGAACCTGGCCTGGATCGATCCCGACTTCCTGGCCCAGGAACCCCTCAAATCCCTGGTGGACAAGGGCCGGAACTACGACGAAGCGGACAAAACCATCCTCTTCCAGCAGGTCCAGACCATCGTGGACGGCGTGCTCCCCCTGCATCGGGAACTGCTGCAGGGAGGGCGCATCGGCCTCATCACCTCCCCCCTCAGCCACCCCATCCTCCCCCTCATCTTCGACACGAACCAGGCCCTCATCGGCGACCCCGAAGCCAAAGTCCCCGACCCCCACTTCGCCTATCCCAACGACGCCATCGCCCAGCTCAAACGCGCGCGCCAGGTCTATCGGGACCACTTCGGCGCGGACCCGGTGGGCCTGTGGCCCTCGGAAGGCGCAGTCTCCCAGGCCATCGTCGGCATCGTGGGCCGCAACGGCTTCCAGTGGATGGCCTCGGGCGAGGACGTGCTCGCGCCCTCCCTGGGCATGCCCAACTTCACCCGCGGGGCCTACGACGTGGTGGAGGATGCGGACGCACTCTATCGGCCCTATATCGTCACGGGCAAGAAGGGCGAACGGGTCGCCATCTACTTCCGCGACCGCGTCCTTTCCGACAAAATCGGCTTCAACTACAGCAGCATGCCCCCCCAAGCCGCGGCCCAGGACTTCATGGACAGCCTGCGTCGCATCCAGGCCCGACTGGACGCCCAGGGCGCGGAAGGCCCGCACGTGGTCACCGTCATCCTCGATGGCGAAAACGCGTGGGAAAACTACCCCAACGACGGCAAGGACTTCCTCCACGCCTTCTACACCGCGCTCAACGACGCGGACGACATCCAGATGGTCACCGGCTCCGAATACCTGCAAATGTACCCCGACCAGCGGGACCTGGAGAACCTGTGGGCGGGAAGCTGGTTCTCCTCTGACTTCGGCACCTGGATCGGCGAAGATGAAGAGTTGAAGGCATGGACCTACCTGCGGGACGTGCGTTCCGACCTGGCCGAGTACGACCTCTTCCATCGCCGCACGCCCCCCAGCCCCGAGGCCCTGCAACAGGCCCTGGAGTTCATGTACGCAGCCGAAGGCTCCGACTGGTTCTGGTGGTACGGCCAGGATCAGGACAGCGGCGATGACGCCTACTTCGACTTCTCCTTCCGCTCCCTGCTCATGGAAGTGTACAAGGCCCTGGATGCATCCGTTCCCGACTTCCTGCAGGTGCCCATCGTCACCGCCAAACCCGCGGAGGCGGACAAAACCCCCAAAGACCTCATCACCCCGACCATCGACGGCCAGCCCGACGAAGCCTGGGCCCAGGCCGGGCGCTACCTGGTCTCGGGCGGCGCGCAGGCCTGCTCCGACGACATCGCCACCGCGCTCTACTACGGCTTCGACAAGAGCAACCTCTACCTGCGCCTGGACGCGCGCGAGGCCTGGGCCACCCTGGGCGAGGGCGGCGTCGTGGATATCTACCTGGGCTTCCCCAACGGCGGCCCGGCCAACGCGTTCACCCGCACCAGCGCGGACAAGGAAACCAAGACCCTGGTGGGCTTCCCCGCCACCCATCTGGTCCAGGTGGATGTGAGCAGGGGCCAGGCGGTCCTCATGACGCCCTTCGCGGCCGGAAAGTGGCAGGCAGCCGAGCAGCAGGAAGGCATCCAGGCCGCGGTGGGAGATAAGACCCTCGAGCTGGCCCTGCCCTGGAAGCTCTTCCCCGCGGTGCAGGCGGGCGACGCCATCGGCCTGCGCGCGGTGGTGGCCGAAGGCATGCGCGAAGTGCAAATCGTGCCCCGCCAGGGCCCGGGCCGCATCACCGCGCCCGACCTCAGCAACCTCACCCTGCTGCTGGATATCCCCGACCCCACGGGTGACGACCACGGCCCCGGCGCCTACACCTACCCCACCGATGCGGTGTTCAAGCCCGGGGTCTTCGACCTGGAGGATGTGAAGCTATTCCTGGATCAGGACAACGGGGCCCTGGTGGCCCGCTTCGACGTGGTCGGGCCTGTGGACAATCCCTGGGGTTCGCCCAACGGGCTGGCGTTGCAGACCTTCGACCTCTACATCGACGTGGACCCGGGCCAGAACACCGGCTGCAAGGGCTTGTACAAGGGCCGCAACGCCCGCCTGGCCGACGGCTTTGGCTGGGAGTTCATGTTCACGGCCGAGGGTTGGGAGCCGGGCATGTTTGTGTGCAAAGATGGCCAGGCTGTGAAGCAATCGGGCGAGATGCGCATTGTGGTGGTGGACGCGAGGGAAGGCGTCGTGGATGTGCGCGTGCCCCTGGCCGCCATCGCCCCGGACTTCGATCCGGCCCAGGCCGGGTATCTGGCCCTGGCCCTGAGCCAGGAGGGCATGGGCGGCGACGCGAACAAGCGTGGCCGCGTGCGAAACGTGACGCCGGCGGGCGGGCAATGGGTGTTCGGCGGCGCACCCGACGACACGAACCACACCCGCATCATCGACGCGGCCCTGCCCGCGGGCATCGAGCCCACGCAGGAAGCGGGCCTGAGCGACTACGAACCCAGCCAGGAGGACTTCAGCACCCTGCCGCCCGACGCGTTCGGCCAGTTGCCCATGGTCGTGGCCAGGTAGCCGGTGGCAGGCTGGCATGATGCAGATTGTGTAGCGACGTTCATATAGAGCCACGCAAGGATGGTGAAGTGATCAGTTATCAGTAATCAGTGTTCAGTTGACTCTACGTCCTCTGCGTTCTCTGCGGTAAGTAACCTTTCCGCAGGAGGGCAGGGATCAGGTATCCAGTGTTCAGTGTTCAGTATTCAGTATTCAGTGTCCAGTAGGTTGGCTGTTTCCTGGTGTCTTTGTGCTCTTTGTGTCCTTTGTGGTGAAAGATTATCTGCGCAAATCAACGTTGCAAGGCATCTGCGTCAATCTGCGTTCCATTTTTCATCCGTATTTGGAGTTCCGTGTATCTTCGTTCCTTTGAGCTCTGATGGCAGAACGTTTTGTCGGATGCCTGTATAATCACGTTCTTTCAACTTATCGAGAGAGGAACTTCTGCTCGTTCACCAGTAGCTTCGTTGATAACCCAAAGCTTACCCTTATCTTCGCGTTGTAATTGTTTATTTGCGTTTAAAAGTTCGATTCCATAAATTGTTCCATCTGGAGCCATATCTATGATCACTTCATCACTGATTCGGATAGCTTCCACTTCGGTGGTTTTTTCATGGAATCTGATATAAGCGATATTATAACGAGGATCGTATGTGAATTTCATATGTCTACCATCCTTTCGAATAATTAAAAATAGCGCGTGATAACTGTAATGACTATCCAGTCAGCATCCTCCTGAACGGCAAAAACCTCTACTTGTTTGATTCTGTAATACTTACCGCGCCACTTTTCGTTAAACGAAAAATTGCGTCGAAATCCAGTGCGATTAAATTTGGCTGGAAATTGCTCGCCATCTTCTATTGCACTTTTAACTTCATCTTCGGTAGCACCTCGTTCTTTCATTCGTTCACGAGCATGAGGATGAAAACGAATCGCCATCATCTATTTTCCTTATGTTGTTTCATATGAGGCAGTACCGGGGGAGATAAAGATCCCCCAGCTAGACACAGCGCTTCTGCGAGGCTGGTCGGATTGCTCCGGCGCTGTCATTTTACCACGCGGCCCACACCCGTGCAACCCGCCCGCAACCCAAGGGGAGGAATCTAGCGAAGCGCAAAAAACACGGCAAATAGCTCACGGATGCACACAGATGACACGGATAATTTATAAAAATCTGTGTCCGAAGGCTGTGTCAATCTGCGTCCCCTTTTCGTCGTTATGCGGCACTCAAGTTTTTAACGCAGAGGCGCGGAGGGCGCAGAGAGATGCAAAGGGGCCGGATGTGGGCCAGGGCAGCGTGTTCACCTCTGGCAACTGGCAGGTAAAAGCGTCACCACCAGTCTCGTTTTTTGAGTGGGTGTGTGTTAAAATCTTTTGGCGTAACCCCTTTGCCTTGCCTTTTACTTGACCATGTCCCAAGCCCGTATTTTAGTTGTTGATGATGATCCGCAGATCGTGCGGCTGGTGCGCGCCTATCTGGATCAAAATGGTTTCGAAACCCTGCTCGCTTACGATGGTCAAGAGGCGCTTTCTCTCATCCGATCGCAAAAGCCCGATCTGGTGGTGTTGGACCTGATGTTGCCCGAGATGGATGGATGGGAGGTGACCCGTATTGTACGGAGCGATCCCGCGTTAAGTGCTACGCCTATCATCATGCTTACTGCCCGAGTTGAGGATACGGATCGTATTGTGGGGCTGGAGATGGGCGCGGATGATTACGTGTCCAAGCCTTTCAATCCCCGGGAGCTGGTGGCGCGAGTGCGGGCGGTGTTGCGTCGGGCCCATGGGGGCTCGCGACCGACCCCCATGCTGCAGGTTGGGCCTATCCGCATGGATGAAGAGCGACATGTGGTGACCATGGAAGGACGCGTATTGGATTTGACGCCTACGGAATTTGAGTTACTCAAATTGCTTATGAGTTATCCGGAACGGGCTTTCACCCGAATGGAGATGATCGATCAGGCTTTGGGGTATGCATATGAGGGGATGGAGCGGACCATCGATAGTCACATCAAAAATTTGCGCAAAAAGTTGGGGATTCCCAAGGGACAGCCTGGATATATTGAAACAGTTTATGGCGTTGGCTATCGCCTGGTGGGGGACCCATGAGGAAGTTGTGGGTGCGCCTGGTATTGGCTTTTGCCGGGGTGGCGTTGTTGGCTGTCTTGGGGGTGGGGCTATTGGCCAATTATCAATTGACGACCGGTTTCCATCGGTACGTGATGGGGCACCAGGTGGAGCAATGGGTGCTGCCTGCATTACGGTCCTATTATCTGCGGACAGGCGATTGGGATGGGGTGGAGGCAGTTTTCAGGCAACTACCGGGCCCCGGACAAGAGGTGAAGCGAGGTCAGCACCGGGGTAATCACCCCCATTACACGTTGACGGATGCCTCGGGGCGGGTGGTTTATGATGAGACGGGTAGCGCACCAGCCCGTTTGTCCCCTACGGAACGACGACAAGCCATCCCTGTGGAGGTAGATGGGCAGACTGTGGGCTATTTGCTGGCGGCTTCGGATGGCGCTGCCCAGGGAAGGGCCGAGGCCGCGTTCCTCCAGCTGATTACCCGCTCCCTGATGCTGGCGGGGCTACTGTCCGCGTTGTTGGCGTTGTTGGTGGGCTTGGGGATGGCCCGACATCTCTCCGCGCCCCTGGCCCGACTGGCTCATGCCGCACGCGCGCTTTCTCAGGGGGATTTAAGCCAGCGGGTGCCGGTTTCGGGCAGCGAGGAGGTCTCCGAGGTCATGGCCGCGTTCAATGAAATGGCCCAGGCCCTGGAACGGTCCGAAACCCTACGACAGCAGATGATTACGGATATCGCGCATGAGCTCCGCACGCCCATCACCGTGATTCAGGGAAATCTGCAAGCTTTACTGGATGGCATTTATCCGCTTACCCAGGAAGAAATTGCCCAAATTTATGACGAAACCCTGATTCTGGCCCGGTTGGTGGATGATTTGCGGGCCCTTACTCAGGCAGATGCCGGTCAGCTTAGCCTGAGCCTGGATGCCATCGATCCCGCGGAGTTGGTCACCCAGGCGGTGGCTGTCTTTCAGGACGCAGCTCGGGAGAAGGCGATTCAACTCCAGGCCGATATAGCGCCGCATCTACCTGCCATCTGTGCGGACCCTCAGCGAGTACGACAGGTGATCTACAATTTGCTTTCCAATGCTTTGCGCCATACACCCAGCGGGGGCCAGATACGGGTGATAGCGCTGCCCGATGGTGATGGGGTCCAATTCATCGTTGCGGATTCGGGACCGGGCCTCACGCCGGAGGAGCAGGCCCGCGTCTTCGATCGGTTCTGGCGGGCGGACGCGTCCCGCTCTCGGGATCGGGGTGGGTCTGGATTGGGGCTGACCATTGCCAAGAAACTCATCGAAGCCCAGGGAGGCGCCATGGGGGTGGAAAGTGAACCGGGGCAAGGGGCTCGATTTTGGTTTGTGTTGCCCAAGGCGCCATGTCATGCTGTTTCGTAAATGAGGCCTCACGCCAAGGCGCCAAGGGCGCAAAGGGAATCAGGTAGCAGGTGGCAGGTAGCAGGTAGCAGGTGGCAGGTGGCAGGTGGCAGGTAGCAGGTAGCAGGTAGCAGGTGGTAAGTGGCAGGTGTGAGGATCACTTGCCACTTGCGACTTGCCACTTGCAAACCTGCAAACTGCATCCTATTTTCGTCGTTATGCGGTGAGCTTATTGCTCATGGTGACTGTTTCGTAAATAGAGCCTCGCGACGTCATTCCGAGGGAGCGAAGCGACCGAGGAATCTAGCGAAGCGCAAAAAACACGGCATGGCGCTCGCTTCGCTCGCTAGATGCTTCGCTCCCTTCGGTCGCTCAGCATGACGAACATCTGCGCAAATCAGCGTCCTCAATGTTGGCTCGCATCGGCGTGGGCTCGCCCGCTGTGGGACCGCTACGGGCAACGGCCTAAACGATTGGCCAAAGATATAGATTCCCCATCGGGCCGGAAATGGCTCACGGCCCGATGGGTTTTGGCTTGGGAATGGAGTCAGCCGCGGGCCAATGCCATGACCACGGCACTATTGAACAATACCAGCACGGCCAGGGCCACGTTGATAATTAACAGGGTGATGTTGAGCTTCTCTCGCTTGGCCATGTCGGCGGACTGAGGCCCTCCAGGCTGTGGAGCTGCTTTTCCCCCAGGTCCTTTGCCACCCTTTCCCATTTGGGCGGGAGTGCTTCCGGCGGGGGGCAAGGATTTGGGTATCAAAACGATGGAACGGTATAAGGCGATGCCAATCATGATCAGGATGAGCACGTGCTTGATGGTGAGTGCCAGGGAGAAGGGATTGCTCACCGCGAATAAATGCACAAATTGGGGATTGCGCTTGCTCATGAGCAGGCCGGTGATGAGAAGCCCGACCATGCTCACATAAACCCAAATGCGCTGCTTCTTCTTGAAGACAGCCATGACGCGCTTGCTTTGTGGACCTGGTCCTAAGGCCTCTTTTACAGCGGGCAAGTAGGTGAAGAGGGTGACCATCATCCCGCCAAACCAGATGACGGTGAACAGGGTGTGAAGAAAGGAGATCAGAGCAAAACCAAACAGATTGGGAGACATGAGTTCATCCTCCTGGGAAAAGTGATGGTGGAAAGGATTGTCATGAGGTCTTTGATCCAATCATGCCAACCAGGAAACCGACAGATATGCCGCGAGACAAGGGCATATCTGCCGGGTTTAATCAAATGGGTGCGTCCTATTTCGGTTGAGGCTGTACTCACCGACTGAAGTCGGACACTTAAGGCCTACGGCCAGACCCCCTCTTTCATCTCCCCCGCAAGCGGGGGAGAACAGCGGAAGGGAATCAGATGACGGCCTTCGCCGTTCAGTCTTCCGGTCGACGGAGGTCGACCGTCGGCGCGAAGCGCCTAAAGAGTCCGAGTTCACTCGGATAGGAGGCTGGCGCCAACTCATTTAGGACGCACCCTAATCAAATCGTTGGAATGGCGCGAGGAAGGGATCAGGCCGTTGGCTGTTTCTTGCGGGACTGAAGATACATCAATGCCAGGATGATAACCCAGGTCACCAGGCGTATCGACATGGCCCGAATGCTATCCGGTGCCACCACATCTCTATACGCGGTGAGCAAAATCACCATGATGGTGCCATGGGCGAAGAAAGTCAGCAGGGCTGCGGGCATGGCATAGCGGGAATGCCTCCAGATAAGTAGGGCTGTAAGGAAGAAGGTGATTAACCCCATGGTGAAGTTGTAGTAAGGTAACCAATTGATGACATAGTAGTTCATCTGTTTACCTAAAAAGATGACCTGTCCTCCGGCGAAGATGGCCATAGCGCCGATGATGAAGGCCAGGATGGCGGCGATCTTGTTGAGCTTCATGGATTACTCCTGAGAAGGTTGAGTGTGAATGGATGGCTTGGTTACTGAGGCTTTTACTTTTGATCATGCGTTTTTACGTCTCCTTATTCGTTCGTGTGGTGGGATGGATGGGATGTTTCGATTTGGTTTAATGCTTTTTCAAGCAGGTCGAGCAATGTCCGTCGTTCCGAAGGGGTCAGTCCCAAAAGAAGTTGCTCGAACTTTTGCCGACGAAAGGCGTGAGTCTGTTCGTGAAGGGCTTGGCCTCTCGGTGTTAGCGAAAATTGTACCGCCCGTTTATCTGTGGGGTGGGGGCGCCTGCTGATATACCCGGCATCCTCCAGCTGCCGAATGTTGACGCTCACCGAAGGCGCCGAAAGTTTGAGGCCACGGGCGATCTCTTTGACTCCACAATGGGGTGCATGTGCAACAAAGTCGATGATGACCATGGAGGTTGGCGAAAGTCCCGCGGCCTTCGGGGGGGCTTCCGCTGGCGCGAATTGCCGCATGCGGATTATCAGGTCGATGAATTGATCGGCCAGTTGGTGAATATCTTCGTTCATGGGCATGGATAGGGGGTGACAGGAAAGAAATTTAGTTTAGTAAACTAACTATATCACAGTTGCCAAAAGCCTGTCAATTTCAGTGGCGAGCATTCCTTCACAAGATTTCCACATTTCCTCCCGAATTTCTCCAAAATCAGTGCGTAGAATAAGGTCAAGCTCAAGGAGATGACGCAACAAAGTTCTACCCAGTCATCTCTCCCCCAACAACAAGACAACAAACCCCATCCTTTTGGAGGAAAATCATGATGAATCGCACTAAGACCATTTTGACAACCGTGGCAGTTGGCGCACTGGCGCTGACTTTGGCAGCCTGCGGCATGCCTGCCGAGGCAAATAGCAGCGAACTGAATACGATTTTGGAGGATTAACCATGATGAAACGCACGAAGATGTTGCTTGCCGCTTTCGTTATCAGCGCATTGTCCCTGTCGTTTTTCTTTTTTCAGAATCCATTGGTTCAGGCTGCTCCCGCTTCGGGTGATGTCACCAGCTCAGAGATCATCGAGCCGTTACAAACCGGCGAACTGGATGAGCAGGAGATCGCCGACCTGCTGTGGATGCGGGAAGAAGAGAAGCTGGCTCGGGATGTCTATCTCTACCTCGCGGATAAGTGGGGTCTACGAATTTTTGCTAACATCAGTCGATCTGAACAGCAACACATGGACAGCATGTTGCATATGATTGAGCTTTACGGTCTTACCGATCCCGTGGGCGACCACCCTCAAGGCGTTTTTACCAATCCTGATCTGCAGGATCTCTACGATGCATTGATAGCCGAGGGCAGTCAGTCTCAGATCGATGCCCTTTATGTGGGGGCGACCATTGAGGAAGTGGATATCATCGATCTGAAGCGGGCTATTGCTGACACCGATAACCCTGACCTGGTGCAGGCATATAGCGGTCTCATGTGTGGTTCCGAGAATCATCTGCGAGCCTTTGTCCGCAATATAGAACAGCAGACGGGTGAGACATATATCCCCCAATATCTGGATCAGGCCACCTATGACGCTATTATGGCGGGAACTACCGGCAGTTGCGGCCCCCAACTGGCTTACAAGACCTACATGGCGCTCTTTGTCCGATAGCGTACACCCCCGTTACCACGTTATGTACCCCGCCCACCTCTCCGGGCGGGGATTTTTTGTGAGACGTAACCATCATGGCCCGCGGCGGCCCAACAGCATCATGCCTGCCTTTGGCGATCGGCTTACTTCGGTGGAAGTCGATGCCCTGGTGCAATATCTGCGGTCGTGGGAGGATACCGCGGTGTGGGTCGAGAACCCTCGCGGGACTGAGCAAGGCGGCGGCCTCCCTGGCTACGAGCCACGCCCGATGCTGCCAATCCCATCTCGCCCGGACAGGGGCGAGGCCAGGGCCGTGGGCAGGGGCGGGGTGGCCCCCCTGATGCGAAAATCAGCGCTGCGAAGCATCTGTGCAAATCTGCGTCCCCACCTACCTGCACACCTGCAAATCTGCCTGGCTGTCTTTGCATCTCTGCGTCTCCATCCTTTATAATCCTTCTCATATCCGCCCATGATGGTCGGATCAACGGGTTATTCTTTCCAAATTCCGGCATGGTTCAAAAAGATGAACGATGCCCCAATTCCATACCTACAGGAGGCGCCATCATGAAGAAGTACGTTCTCGCTCTCTTCCTCATCCTCGCTTTGGGCTTTATTCTGGCAGCCTGCGCCGCACCGGGCGGCGGTGGCGGCAGTACCGTCAAGGTTGGGGCCGTGTATCCCCTTTCGGGCGCCACAGCGTCCACCGGGGAAGACCTGAAACAAGGGGTGGAGCTGGCATTGGAGGTCGTGAACAACAAACATGATGATCTGAATCTGCCCATGGCCAAGGAAGAAGGGGTGTTGAAGGGCAAGAAGCTGGAGGTTATCTTTGCGGACCACGAAGGTAAGCCCGACAAGGGCAAAGCCGAGGCGGAGCGCCTCATCACCCAGGAAAAAGTGGCTGCTCTCTTCGGCAGCTACCACAGCTCGGTGACCAAAACCGCGTCCCAGGCCGCGGAGCAGGCGGGCATCCCCTTCGTCAACGCGGAATCCACCAATGCCCAGCTCACCGAGCGCGGGTTCAAGTGGTTCTTCCGCACCACCCCCCACGACGGCACCTTTGCCGAGAACGCGTTCCAGTTCATGAAGGACCTGAATGATCAGAAGGGCGCGGGGTTGAAGACGGTGGCCCTGGTCTATGAAAATACCGACTTCGGCAAGGGCTTCGCCAACCTGGCCAAGGACTTTGCTTCCCAATACGGGTTCGACATCGTGGAGGAGGTCTCTTACCCGGCCAAGACCCAGAGCGTGAGCGCGGAGGTGCAGAAGCTGAAGGCCGCCAACCCCGACGCGGTCATCTTCGTATCCTATGTGTCCGACGCCATCCTCTACATGAACACCATGAAGGAGCTGGGCTTCGCGCCCAAGCTGGTGTGGGCCAATGACGCGGGCTTCATCGCCAGCGGGTTCCTGGAGAATCTGGGCAAGGATGGCGAATACATCACCAGTCGCGAGGTGTGGGCCGCGGACCTGGCCCAGGCCCGGCCCCTGGTCGCGCAGGTGAACAAGCTCTATCACGATAAATACGGCGAGGACATGAACGGCAACTCGGCCCGCGCGTTCACGGGCATGCTGGTGCTGGCGGACGCCATCCATCGGGCCGGTTCCACGGATCCCGAAAAAATCCGCGAGGCCCTCAAGGCCACGGACATCCCCGGCGATCAGCTCATTGTGCCCTGGAAAGGCATTAAATTCGATGAGAAAGGCCAGAACGAGCTGGGCAGCGGCATCGTGGTCCAGGTGCTGGATGGCAAATACACCACGGTCTGGCCCTTCGATCTGAAGGCCACGGACATCGTCTTCCCCTTCCCCGCCTGGGATGCGCGGTAAGGGGCAGCAAGCAAGCGTTGGTCCGGCTGATCGCGAGGTCAGTCGGGCCAACGTTGGTAATAGGATTAGGATCAGGATCAGGATTGCGGTTCGCCAAACCGACGTTGGGCGAGGCGCCAGCGGGCGTGATGCGTGAAAACGTGAAACGTGAGGATCTTACGCATCACGCATTACGCATTACGAAAGCGGCTTTCCGCGTGCCCCAGTCTTTCACTCATCTCTTCTCTCTTCCCACCATCGAAACTCATCCACTGCCATCATGACCGACCTCATGCAAGTCCTGGCCAGCGGGGTGCTCATGGGCCTGGTCTATGCCCTCATCTCCCTGGGCCTTACCCTCATTTGGGGCGTGGTGGAGATCGTCAATTTCGCGCATGGCGATTTCCTTATGCTGGCCATGTACCTGGCTTTCACCCTCTATGCCGCGTTGCATCTGGACCCCATCATTTCCATGCCCCTGGTCATCATCGCCCTGGCCATTTTCGGCGTCATCATCCATAAATTCATCATCCGTCCGGTGCTGAAAGCGCCCATGCTGGCCCAAATCTTCGTCACCTTCGGGCTCATGATCTTTCTGCGAGGTATGGCCCAGTTCATCTGGGGGCCGGACTACAAAGCCATCCCGGATCCCCTCATCTCGGGCAGTATTCAGATCGGGAATGTGTATCTCAGCCTGCCCCAGATGGTGGCGGGCGTGGGGAGCGTGGTCGGAGCCGCGCTCATTGCCTGGATCGTCTATCGCACCGAACTGGGCCGGGGGCTGCGCGCGGTGGCCGAGGACCGGGAAGCGGCCAGTCTCATGGGCATCCCCCCCGAGAGGATGTACATGGCCACCTGGGCCCTGGGCGCGGGCTCCCTGGGCATCGCGGGCGCGCTGCTGGTCAATTTCTTCTATGTGTTCCCCGAAGTGGGGGGCGTCTTTGGCCTGCTCGCGTTCG
>JALWZT010000284.1 GCA_027002405.1 Anaerolineae bacterium
TGTTGATTCCTTTCTTTATGAGTTTTTACGTAGATCGAGATTATGTCATATTATCACTTTGCTGGCAAATCACTTACCATCCGATGCGGCGAAACTGCGGAAGGATTTCCGCCGGGCTGTACTAGAACCTGTTATGAACTTATCGCCAGTTTCACGCGATTTTGTGGATGGCGGGCGTTTCAATTCGCCACGGATGACGCTGATGCGACGGATCGACACGGATTTTTTGGGAAAAAGCATGGTATCTGTTTGAAAAATCTGCGAAAATCTGCTTTATCCGCGTTATCCGCGGCCAATTCCGACCTCCGATGCGACGATCCTGAGCTTTGAGGGAAGCAAAGTGCATAACAGCCTCTAGAAACAGCGCCCCTGCGGGGCTAGCCGGATTCATCCGGCGCCGTTCTGTAGCCCGGCGACTTCATCGCCGGGCGGCCTTTGTTTTCCCGCTCCACGTGCACATGGGGCGGTTCAGAACGGTCGCCGGCATAGAAGAAAAAGTAACTACTAAGGTGTCGCCGCCACTTTTTGCCACGAAGACACGAAGAAAAGCGAAGGTACGACGTATTTTTCTTTATTTTTCCTTCGTGTCTTCGCCTCTCCCCCCGCACGCGGGGGGAGCCGGAGGGGGGCCTTCGAGCCTTCGTGGCAAAGCGTTGTGTGGGATACCTGTATAGTTACACCGGCAATTCGTCGTTCCTGAATTGTGTATCACACATTCCACATGGGAAAATGGGAACACAGTTTAAGTGAATTGATGGACTAAAAGGCCCGCGAGGCCGATGGCAATGTTATAGGTGGCATGAACCACCATGGCCATGGTGGTATGATGGCGGCGGCGAATCCAGCCCAATACCAGCCCCAGGATGAACACGACTCCTGTGGCCAGGCTGATGCCATACTGGTTGTGGGTTAACGCAAAGAGCAGCGCGGTGGGGACCAGCCCAAAGCGGGGCTGCAACGCGCCTCGGAACACCAATTCCTCGCCCAAGGCTGCGGCTATGCCCAAAGAAAGCACCCCGGGGAGAGAGGTGAGCAGCGGGCCTAACAGCTCCTGGGTCAGTTTTTCGATGTTGGGATCCATGCCCATGCCCAGTTTCTCCATCAAATAACCGGCAGGAAAGAGCAAAAAGAACATGAGCAAGCCCCAGGCCACGCCCGAAAGGACCTGGCGGGAGGAAGGCCACGCCATCCCCAGTCGGGCCATCGTCTGAGCCCAGGTGCGGCGCACAGGCCATCCCACCCCAATCAGGGCCATGAAGGCCAAAGCCAGATCCTGCGCCCACAGGAGATAAAGCATCTCGCCCTTGCCCGTAGCACTTTCGGACGCCACCACTTGCGCCATGGTATCCAACCCCACGCCCATGAACACCCAAAGATTGATCAGCACCAACACACTATAACTCAACGCCACGGTATGCACCGTGCGGCGGGGATCAATAGGCAACAGCCGGGCCAGGCTACGCCGCGCGGCCGGAAGCAACGTGGCCAACCCCATGAGGGAAAAGACCCCAAAGCCGCCTCCCAGTCGCGGCAAAGCCTTCATGAAGGCCACCACCAATTGGGGGTCTAACCCTTGTTGGCGGTAGGTATGGGTAAGGAACGTCAGATCCGCGTAGCGATCATACGCGACGCCCATCAGGACCAGAAACACGCTCCCGGCCAAAAAACTGAGCCAGAACAACGCCAGGAAAAGAAGCACCAGCACCGACGCGCCTTGCCGGGCCCGGCCCGGTGCATCCGCCACATTGGCCAGCCACAAAAGCAGAATCAGCGGTAGGAAGAGGAGGAAAAGCGTAAGAAAAGGCATCGGGTTCATTATAATCGTTCTGCGCGTGCTTCGGAAATAAGGTGCGGAGGGAAACTTCTGGGATATCATCCTCCTGCGCCTCCGTGGGTTTGGTGATTCCCTGATTTTGTGTTTACAATCCCCATGAGACCTGCTTTGTCAACCAGGAAACCCGTTGTGTCTGATCGCATCCCTTCTCCCCTACCCCGATCTGAACTGCTGAGCCATCTTTACCACCGGGTGGCCAGGGCGCAGTGCGTCAGCCTGGTGGGGGTGAATAATGTAGGCAAATCGCACCTGTTACGGCATTTTCGGCAGGAAGCGGTGCGCGCTCGGGTTGCGCCCGAGCTGGACGTCCCCATGCAAATTTTTTATGTGGATTGCAACCGCATGCTGGAGGTCAGTGAACAAGCCTTTTATGAACTGGTTTTGCGGGTTTTGATGCAGGGGTTATCGCGGGCGGACAATGAACTGAAACAGAGACTCCGCCTTGCTTATGACCAGCTCATTGCCCCGCCCAGCAAGCTTCACATCCCCCTGAGTTTCAATCAAGCGATCACCACCGTGGTGGAAAATCAAACAGCTCAGGCGGTGTTTGCCTTTGACGAGTTTGATAGCGCCTTTCGAGCGCTGGATGGGCGGGTGTTTTTGAATCTGCGAGCGCTCAAAGATCGCTACGGCCAGGCCTTGAGTTATGTGACGGCCACCCATCGCCGCTTGATCCATTTGCGCATGGGCGAGGATGTGGATGACTTCATCGAACTCTTCGGCGCACACGTCCATTACCTCACCCCCTTGCAAGAAAAGGACGCCCGTGCCCTGATCTTTGCCTGCAGTCAGGAAGTCCAGGCTCGGTTTGATGAGGCGGACATCGCTTTCTTGTTGAGGCAAACGGGCGGGCATCCCACCTTGTTGGACCTGGCCTGTCGCAAGCTGGCCCAATTCACAGGCTCACGACGTCGTTCACCCAGCGAAAGCCAGATCATCCATCGCGAAGTGCGGGACGTGTTGCGCCGAGACCCGGGCATCATGGCCGAATGTCAAAAAATATGGCGAGACCTCACCGAAGATGAGCAGAGTTCGTTGGATGCCTTGTTCGTGCCCGGCCGTGAACCCCGGCCAGAAGCCCTGGATGAGCTGGAACGGAAAGGCATTTTGTCCAGAGGAGAAGACGCGCCCCAGATCTTCGCGGCTTTGTTCGAAGATTATCTTCGTCGGCATCTTTTGGGCAAGCAAGGCCCCCAACGCAGCATCTGGGTCGATGTGGAATCGGGCCAGGTCGTGGTGGAAGGCCGTGTGGTTGAAAATCTCACCCGTTTGGAATTTCGGCTCCTACTGTTGCTCTATGGCCGGATGAACAAAATCTGCGATAAATACAGCATCGTGGAATCGGTGTGGGGGGAGGAATATGTGGATGAGGTCTATGATGCGGCCATTGAAAAGCTGGTCAGTCGTTTACGCAAAAAGATCGAACCCGATCCCGCCAAGCCCAGATACATTGTCACGGTTCGAGGCCGGGGTTACAAATTGGTGGGATGAACACCACATTGATTATGAGACCATCCCGAGAAGCGCTGCTGAAAAAGATCATTATTGTCCTGGTAGAACCCCAACATGCCTTAAACATTGGCATGGTGATTCGGGCCATGATGAACATGGGGTTGGAACAATTGCGGGTCGTGCGCCCGCGGGAATGGGACCCTTTCATTATCAGCGCGGCCGCCCATCGCAGTGAAGCTTTCCAGGAACGGGTGACATTTTTTCAGGACCTTGGCGAAGCGCTGAAAGATGTGAACCTGGTGGTTGCGGCCAGCAATCGTCGGCGCCGGTTGGGGCCCGAAATTTTACCCCCAGATGAATTGGCCCCCATCCTCTTCGCCCATGCCGAGCTCGGTTCCCCTGCAATTCTTTTTGGTCGCGAAGACTGGGGCTTGCCCAACGAAGTCGTGCAGCGAAGCCACTATCAGCTTTATATCCCCACCGACCCCAACTACGCGTCCTTGAATTTAGCCCAGGCCGTCTTACTGGTCGCGTACGAGCTGCGCAGAGCCGCGGTCGCACCCCGGGCGGACCTGCCTGTCGTGACATTGGACCCCAAAGATCCTCCCGCGACCGAAGAAGAATTCAATGCCGGATTGAGTATCTTTTTAGAAGCCCTGGGCCGAGCAGGGTTCTTCAAGCCCGGTCAGGAACCGGCCAAACGACTGAAAATCGACCGCCTGTTGCGGCGCACCCGCCCGACCGCTTCCGAAGCCGCCTTGATCCGGGCCATGGGGCATGTGCTCAGCCGGGAGGTGAGCTGTTCGAAATTCGCCAAACGCTGGGAAGAACGCCAGCGCGGCCGGGCAGAAGCCAATAAAAACGCCCCCGCAGAGGATGATGGGGGCGCGGAGACTCAGTTCTAGACTTCCTCAAGCCGCTTTTTGCTCCTGAAGCAATTTGAGGATGGTGGAACGAGGGGCAATATAAAGCAGGCGCTGACGTAAAGTGGCCAGTTGCTTTTCTTTGGAAAACCCTTGTTTTTCTTGAGTTTTCGCTTTGTGATACCATTGGTGAGCTTTTTCGAAGTTCATAGGGTGCTTTCCCTTTTGGTGGAAGCGAGCCTTGATTCGTTCTGCCGCTCTCTTTTTGGCCAATAAAATAGGATTTTCTTCGGGGGGCGCCTGTGCCTGGTCTTTGTGGACATCTGCCATAACCGCACCTCTGCGGGCGAATGATGGGGCGATGATGCATGCGCGCCGTTGCGCAATACGTCATGACTCAAAAAATCGAGACGGTTAAAAGCACAAAGGGGATACTTTGGGGTACGCCTTGAAAAACAGCTTGCCTACGCCTCCGGGGCATGGCCTGGGATTCTTTCGGAACACATCGGCAATCGCCAACGATTATAGCATGGGTTCCGGTCAGGAACAAAGGAAGATGGATTCCAAAGTCAGGGCCGACAACAAACGGTTAGGAATCGTCTAAAAGTTAGTTTCCGTTTTTGTGCTCATCGACTGAAGTCGAACACTTAAGGCCTACGGCCAGACCCCCTCTTCATCTCCCCCGCAAGCGGGGGAGAACAGCGGAAGGGGATCAGATGACGGCCTTCGCCGTCCAAAACGGCGACAAAAGGGGTCGCCGAAGGGCGACCATTGGCGCGAAGCGCCTCCATAGGCACGAGTTTACTCGGCAAGTGTTGCGGCAAAAAAGGGAAGTTATTTCTGGACGCTCACTTAGCTTGCCAGTCGCTTGGCAGGAGGCGCTGCCATGAGCCGTAGTACGAAGAAAATGATCACCAAATAGCCTAGATAAGCCAGGACTTCGGTGAGGGATGGGTTGCCGTTGTATCCGAATAACGCTTTCAGCATCTGGCCCAAGGGAGAAGCTTCGTCTAAAATCGAATTGATATTCCAGATTGGATCCACAATCGGGGGAATCCAGCCTAACTCGTTGAATTCATGCACGCCGTGGGCAACCAAGCCTGCGGCAAAAATCAGCAACAATGTGCTGGTGATGCTGAAGAAGCGTTGCAGATTGAGATGAATGCTGGAGCGATAAAAAAGCAAGCCCAGAGATACCGCGGTCAACAAGCCAAACAGGGCACCAATCATCGTGCGAACGCCATCGGTAGCAAAAGCCGCGACCGCCAAAAACAGCCCGAGTTCGATTCCTTCGCGGATGATTGTGATAAAGGTCAGAGTAAAAATAGCCCAAAAACCCTGCTCACCTGCGGTGGAGGCTTGCTGCGTCAGGGCCTGGCGCATCCCCGTTGATTGTCGCTGCATCCAGAAAATCATCCAGGTGAGCACGCCCGCGGCCAGGATCATGGCAACCCCTTCAAAGATTTTTTCTGCATCTCCTTCTAATTCCAACCCGAAACGGTATAGCACCACGCCAGCCAGGAGACTGAGCAGCAACGCAGCCAGGCTCCCCAGCCATACCGCGGGCAAAAGCCGGGAATAATGCAGCTTGACCAAAGCGCCGATGATGATGCCGATGATCAGCGCGGCCTCCATGCCTTCTCGTAAGGCAAGAAGAAAAGATGCAGGCATCGATGAACCTCCAGATGGTTTGTTTTTGATGATGTAGGTTAAAAGTGTGTGTGGTGCCGGTAATGTACCAAACCTTCTATGGTTTGACAAGATTTTGAGAATCTCTATTTTCAAAGCAGTCCGACGGCGGGCCACCCCGCGCCGATACCGCTGAAAATGGAACGCAGATGCACCCAGATGCAACGCAGATTTCCGCAGATATTCGTCATGCTGAGCGACCGGAGGGAGCGAAGCATCTAGCGAGCGAAGCGAGCGCCATGCCGTGATTTTTTCGCTTCGCTAGATTCCTCGGTCGCTTCGCTCCCTCGGAATGACGTCGCGAGGCTCTACTGATTACTGATAACTGATCACTGATTACTTTATTTTCATAGCAGTCATCGTACGTGATGCGTAATGCGTGATGCGTAATGACCTCACGTTTCACGCTTTCACGCATCACGTCCGTTGCCGTCTCGCTCAACGTCGGCCTGACGACCTCAATCCTAATCCTGATCCGAATCCTATTTACATAGCAGGACTTGACAGGAACTTCCAGGTCGATTAGGCTTGCTCATGAGGTTGTGGCGATACCCATAAACCCTTTCGTACGTAAAGTAAACATCCCATCTATTCAGGAGGCATCCTCATGGGCACATTTTTGGCGATTCTCTTCTTCATTTTCCTGGCTCTCTTCGTCCTTATCGTGGGAGCCATGGGCATCCGCATCGTCGCGCCTTACGAAAAGGGCGTGGTCGAACGCCTGGGGCGCTACATCCGTACGGCTGAGCCGGGCCTGACCATCATCGTTCCCTTCATCGACAAAATGCGTAAAGTCGATATGCGGGAGCAGGTGGTGGATGTTCCCCCTCAGGAAGTCATCACCCGGGATAATGTGGTCGTCACGGTGGATGCCGTGGTGTTCTACGAAGCCACAGATCCGGTCAAGCTGGTCTACAATGTGGCCAATTTCTTCGAAGCCGCCACCAAACTGGCCCAAACCAACCTGCGCAATGTCATCGGCGAAATGGAACTGGATGATGCCCTTACTTCGCGCGAATACATCAATTCTAAACTCCGGCAAGTGCTAGATGATGCCACTGACAAATGGGGGGTGCGTGTGGTGCGGGTGGAAATCAAACGCATCGACCCCCCGGCCGACGTGACCCAGGCCATGCATCGTCAGATGAAGGCCGAGCGGGAGAAACGGGCCAACATCCTGGAAGCCGAAGGGTTCCGTCAGGCCAAGATCCTGGAAGCCGAAGGGCTTCGCCAGTCGAAAATCCTGGAGGCCGAAGGCGAAGCCGAAGCGGTCAAACGCATCGCAGACGCACAACGCTACAAGTTGGAAACCGAAGCCCAAGGTCAGGCCGTGGCCGTGCAACGGGTCTTCGATGCCATCAAAGCCGCTCAGCCCGATGAGAAGCTCATCGCCATCCAGTATCTGGAAGCCCTGAAGACCATCGCCAATGGCCAGGCTACCAAGCTCTACCTGCCTTACGAAGCCACCGGCGTTTTGGGTGCCTTGGGCGGCATCGGCGAGCTCTTCCAACAGGAAAAGCCCCCCGAGGATAACGCCTAGAACCCGCTTTGAGAATAGAGTAATCAGTGTTCAGTGTTCAGTAGCACTCCCGTGGCCAGCCCGCAGGGCTTTGTATCTGTAGCTCGGAGGTTTAGCTCCGAGCAGAAGCAGAAGAAACAGCACCCCTGCGGGGCTAGCCGGATTCATCCGGCGCCGTTCTGTAGCCCGGCGACTTCATCGCCGGGCGGGCGTGGTAGACGCCACTTCGGTCGGCTAAACGACGCCAAATGTCTGCTTTGTAAATAGGATTCGGATCAGGATTAGGATTGAGATCATCAGGACAACGTTGAGCGAGGCACCAACGAACGTCAAACGTAAAACGTGAAACGTCAGCTCATGACGCATGACGTTTGACGCTTGACGAAATCGGCTTCCCGCGCCAGCCTGGCCGCGAGGCATTTTCATCAGTATCGGCGCGCTGCCGCGCGTGGCGACTGTTATGAACTTATCGCCAATTTTACGCGATTTTGTGGATGACGGGCGTTTCAATTCGCCACGGATGACGCTGATGCGACGGATCGACACGGATTTTTTTGGAAAAAGCGTTGAAAAACCTTTTTGCAATGCATCCGATCCTGAGACCCGGCTGACCATCACGCCTGCAACAATTTCGGTCAGTCTGCGTATTATGGTATAAACCCATATACCAAATCTCATCGTAACGCTACACCTACCCTTCCATAGCAAGGTAAAAACCACGAAGACACGAAGGCACCAAGGCACGAAGGAGAAAATAAAAGGTTCGCTTCGTGTCTTCGCCTCTCCCCCCGCGTGCGGGGGTAGCCGGAGGGGGGCCTTCGAGCCTTCGTGGCAAAGCGTTGGGTGGGATACCTGTATAGTTACATCTCATCGAGGATATCGAAGTACACCATGTCCAAAATTATCGGTATTGATCTCGGAACCACGAATTCCGTATGTGCCGTCATGGAAGGCGGCGAGCCCACCGTCATAACCACGGCCGAAGGGGGCCGGCTGACCCCTTCGGTGGTCGCGGTGAACCCCAAAACAGGGGAGCGGATGGTAGGGCAAATCGCCCGTCGCCAGGCCATCACCAACGCCGAAAACACCATCTTTTCGGTTAAGCGCTTCATGGGCCGCAAATTCACCGACCCGGTGGTGCAAGAAGCCATCAAACATGTGCCCTACCGGGTGGCCGAAGCGCCTAATGGCGATGTGCGGGTGGTGATGCATGGTCGGGAATACGCACCGCCTGAAATCTCGGCCATGATCCTGCAAAAGATCAAGGCGGATGCAGAAGCCTATCTGGGCGAATCCGTCACCCAGGCGGTGATTACCGTCCCCGCGTATTTCAACGACGCCCAACGCCAGGCCACCAAAGACGCAGGACGCATCGCCGGGCTGGAGGTCCTGCGCATCATCAACGAACCCACCGCCTCGGCCCTGGCCTATGGCCTGGACAAAAAGGGCCAGGACCTCAAAGTCGCGGTTTACGATCTGGGCGGAGGAACCTTCGACATCTCCATCTTGGAAATCGGGGATGGCGTTTTCGAAGTCCTCAGCACCAGCGGTGACACCTTCCTGGGCGGCGATGACTTCGACCGGCGCATCATCAACTGGGTGGCTGATATCTTCCAGGTGGAACACGGCATTGATTTGCGCCAGGACCGCACCGCGCTGCAACGTCTGAAAGAGGCCGCGGAAAAGGCCAAAATCGAACTTTCCACCATGCTGGAAACCGAAATCAACCTGCCCTACATCACCGCGGACGCCACAGGCCCCAAACATCTCATTGTCACCCTCACCCGGGCCAAACTAGAACAACTGACCGAGGACCTGGTGGAACGCACCATAAGCCCCTGCCGTCAGGCTCTGAAAGATGCCGGGCTCTCGCCCCAGGACATTGACGAGGTCATCCTGGTCGGGGGCATGACCCGCATGCCCGCGGTGCAGGCCGCGGTGCGCCGCTTTTTTGGCAAAGACCCTCACAAAGGGGTCAATCCTGACGAAGTGGTGGCCATTGGCGCTGCAATTCAGGCGGGTGTGCTGGGTGGCGACGTCAAAGATATTGTCCTCCTGGACGTCACCCCCCTGACCCTTTCCATCGAGACCCTGGGCGGGGTGGCCACCCCCATGATCGAACGGAACACCACCATTCCTACCAAGAAGACTCAGCTTTTCACCACCGCGGCCGACAACCAGCGTCAGGTGGAAATCGTGGTGGCCCAAGGAGAACGGCCCCTAATCAAAGACAACAAAATCCTCGGCCGCTTTATCCTGGATGGCATCCCCCCCGCCCCCCGAGGCGTCCCCCAGATCGAGGTCACCTTTGATATCGATGCCAATGGCATCTTGCATGTGAGCGCCCAAGACAAGGCCACGGGCCGCAGCCAATCCATCAAAATCGTCGCCAGCTCGGGGCTGAGCGAAGAGGAAATCCAACGCATGGTCGCGGAAGCCGAAGCCCATAAGGCCGAAGATGAACGTCGGCGCAAGCTGATCAGCGAACGCAACCGCGCGGACGCGGTCATCCATCAGACCCGCAAAGCCATGCAGGACGCGGGCGATGCCCTCCCCCAGGAAATCGTCAGCCAGATTCAGGAAATCATCGCCCAGGTGGAACAGGTGGCGCAAGGGGAGGACCCGGACGCGTTGCAACAGGCCACCGACCTGCTGGTAGAAGCCTCGCGGCAAATCGGCGAATACCTCTACCGTCATCAACAGGCCCAGGCTCAAGCAGCTTCCCCCGAACCTTCCCCCTCCCAGGAAACAGAAGCGGGGGAGGATGAGGTCGAAGACGCGACCTACTACGACGCTTCGGACGAAACCGAGGAACCTGAAGAGCCTATCTCATTGTAACCCCCATGTCTCTGACAACTGCTCGCGAGCTGGTGGCCCAGGACATGGCCGCTGTGGAAGAAAAAATCCAGCAGGCTGTGGGCGACGCCTATGCGCCCTTAAGCGCGGCCTTGGAAACCCTCATTCGCAGCGGCGGCAAACGGGTGCGGCCCATGCTCACCCTCCTGGCCGGGCGATTCGCACCTCCTCCGGAACGCAGTCGGCTCATCAGTCTGGCCGCGGCCATCGAATCCTTGCACACCGCCACCCTGGTTCATGATGATGTTATCGATGGCGCCCGCCTTCGTCGCGGCCGTTCCACCCTGAATGCACGCTGGACCCCCAGCAGCACCATCATGGCCGGGGATTTCTTCTTCGCCCGGGCCGCGCGGCTGGTAGCCGAAACCAAACATCCCCGGGTCATCCAAATGTTCGCCCATACCCTGGAAGTGATCGTGGATGGCGAACTGCGCCAGGCCTTCAGCGCCAGGGATTGGGACCAACCCAAAGAAAGCTACTATCAACGGATTTACGGCAAAACCGCGGCTTTGTTCGAACTGGCCACCCACACCCCCCCTGTGTTGGGCGACGCGCCCCAGACTTACGAAGAAGCGCTCCGTCGGTTCGGCTACCATCTGGGCATGGCTTTTCAGATCGTGGACGATATCCTGGATTTCGTGGCCGATGAATCGGTGTTGGGCAAGCCCGCAGGTTCCGACCTGAACGCAGGTATCATCACCCTGCCCGTCTACTTCTACATTCAAACCCCTGAACGCCGGGACCAACTCCTCCGCATGCTCGAAGGCCATCCCTCCCCCCTCGTCATCCGCGACGTGGTGGGCATGATCCGGGAATCCGATGCCATCGACCAGGCTCGGGCCGAAGCCCAGGCCTTTGTGGATCAGGCCCTGGCCGATCTCGCGGGCCTTCCCCCCATCCCCGCGCGCGAGGCCCTGGCCGACCTGGCCCGCTATGTGGTAGAACGACATTTTTGACCCCATGCGCGAGCCAGACCTTTCCATCCTGATCGTTTCCTGGAACGTGCGGGCCCTTTTATTGGCTTGCTTGGACGCCCTTCCCCAGGCGGTGGGGGATGAATTCAGCTATGAGGTCATTGTGGTGGACAATGCCAGCACCGATGGCACGGTGGACGCGGTCCGCCAGACCCTCCCCCACGTCCGGATCATCGCCAACAAAGAAAATCGAGGATTCACCGGGGGCAACAACCAGGCCCTGGCCGCGGCCCGAGGTCGCTACCTTCTTTTTCTGAACCCCGATACCCGCCCCCTGCCCGGCAGCATTGCCGAACTCATCCGATACCTGGAAGCCCATCCCCAGGTGGGTATTGTCGGGCCACGGCTATGGTACGGGGACGGCCGTCCTCAACCCAACCGTCGCCGCTTTCCCACCCTGCTGACCCTGTTCACTGAAAGCACCATCATCGAACATTACCTTCCCCGGCTCCCCATCTTTGCCCGCTTCAAGATGGCCGATCGGCCCGATGATAGGGTACAAGAGGTGGATTGGCTGGTGGGTGCGGCCATGCTGGCCCGCCGAGAGGTCTATGAGCAGATCGGGCCTCTGGATGAAGGCTTCTTCATGTATTCCGAAGAATTGGATTGGTGCCGCCGGGCCCGAGCAGCAGGCTGGCGCGTGGTTTACGACCCCGCGGCCGAAATCATCCACTACGAGGGGCAATCCAGCCAACAAGTGGTGGCCCGTCGAGACATCGCGTTCTTTTCCAGCCGGGTGCGCTACACCCGCAAATATCACGGCGCATTCTGGGCTGAACTTTTGCGGATGTGGCTTTTGGCCACCTTTGGCTTTCAATGGCTGCGCGAGGGGCTCAAATGGCTTCTGGGACACAAACGGGAGCTACGGGCCCAACGCATGGCCGCGTATCGCCAGGTCCTCCGTTCGGGACTACGGCATATCCAAATATGACAGTAACTATACAGCTCCTTTCCTTCTGCAAGATGTTTTTACCACGAAGGCACAACGTCACAGATTGTGCCTTGGTGTCCTTAGGAACCGACTAAAAATGAGTTCCCGTTTTTGTGCTCATCGACTGAAGTCGAACACTTAAGGCCTACGGCCAGCCCCCCTCTTCATCTCCCCCGCTTGCGGGGGAGAACAGCGGAAGGGGATCAGATGACGGCCTCCGCCGTCCAAAACGGCGACAAAAGGGGTCGCCGAAGGGCGACCCTTGGCGCGAAGCGCCTCCATAGGCACGAGTTTACTCGGCGAGTGTTGCGGCAAAAAAGGGAAGTTATTTCTGGACGCTCACTTCGTGGTTCTTGCCTTGCTATGAGAGGGTACGCGTATAGTTACCTCTTCTCCAGGATGACAGCTTATGCATCGCTTACGTTCTTTTTCCCTCCTACTCCTCCTTTTCCTTCTCATAGGATGCGGGGGCAAGGCCCAAACGCCAACGCCTGAACCCACCCAACCCGCGCCAACC